>JALOQC010000525.1 GCA_025453555.1 Myxococcota bacterium
GCTACACGCTCTTCGCCGATGCGCGCGCTCCGCACCGGCGCAGCGCCGAGCTCTGGGCCATCGCGTTTCGGTCCCGCGGCGGTCGAACGGAGGTCGTCGCCGACAAGGCGTTGCGCCCCTTCGAGCCCTCGGCGCTCGCGCGGAGCGGGCTCGCGCTCACGCTCGGGGAGGCGCACCTCCGCGACGGGGAAGCGTGTGGTTCCGTCGGGCGCCTCGCGTGGGATCTGACGTGGTCGGGAGGTGGGGCGCCGCTGCTCCTCCTGCCGGAGGCGCTCTACGCAGGCCGGTTCCCGAAGGCGAAGGCGCTGGTGCCGCGGCCGCTCGCGCGCTTCGCGGGTCGCTTCACGATCGACGGCGAGGAGCTGGGCGGAGGCGGAGGCATCGACAGCTGGATCGGCAGCCAGAACCACAACTGGGGGAGCCGTCACACGGACGAGTACGCGTGGGGTCAGGTCGCGGGCTTCGACGGCGCGCCGGACACCTTCCTCGAGCTCTCGACCGCGCGGGTGAAGCTCGGGCCGGTGAAGACCCCGTGGCTCACGCCGATCGTGCTGCGCGACGGCGCGCGCGAGCTGCGCTTCTCGACCCTCCTGCGAGCCGCGCGCAACGAGGGGCGGTACGACGAGCGCGCGTTCGTCTGGACCTTCGCGGGCGAAGCGGAAGGCGTCGCGGTCGAAGGGCGCATCGAGGCACCCCGAGAGGCCTTCGTGGCGCTGCCCTATGCGAACCCGCCCGGCGGCACGAAGACCTGCCTGAACACCAAGGTCGCGCGTTGCGTGCTGACGCTCCGCGAGGGCGGTCGCACACGCGAGCTCGTCTCGGAGCGGCGCGCGGCGTTCGAGATCCTCACCGACCGTGCCGACCACGGCATCCCGGTGGAGCGACTGCCCGATCCACGAGGCTGAGCGCGGCTGCCGCCGGCGCATCGGCGGCTGAGCGCGGCTGCCGCCGGCGCATCGGCGGTTGAGCGCGGCTGCCGCCAGCGCAGGGGCGGCCGCACGCGACTCCTGATGCGCGGCGGAGACGCGGGCGCGCGTGGTCGCGCTTGGCGCCTCGGGCCGAGCCCGTGCCGTCGCTCGCACCCGATCCCGAGCGTCCGGCTCGCGGTACGGAGTGGATCGCGTGCGGCCGATCGCGTGCGCGCGGTCATCGCCCGATCCGCCGCGCCTGCTATCGTCCGCGCCCATGACGACCCACGGTCAAGCCATTCGCCAGAGCCCCGTCATCCGCGGCGCGATCGACGCCATCGTCGACGAGATCCGATCGAAGACCGCCGACCTCGTCGACATCCGACCGCCGCAGCCCGGGCTCGTCACGAGCTACGACGAGCTGGTGAAGGCGGCGGGCGACACGCGCGGCTGGCCGCTTCTCTACCCGATGCTCGGCAGCGGCGCGGGCAACGGGGTGTTCGTGGAGCTCGCGGACGGCTCGGTGAAGTGGGATCTGGTCGCCGGCATCGGCGTGCACTTCTTCGGGCACTCGAACCCGACCATCGTGCGCGCGCAGCTCGAGGCCTCGCTCGACGACACCGTCAAGCACGGCAACCTCCAGAGCGGCACGCTGCCCTACGAGTTCGCGAAGCGCTTCGTGAAGCTCGCCGGTCGCAAGAGCCCGCTGAAGTACGCCTACCTCACGACGAGCGGCGCGATGGCGAACGAGTGCGCGCTCCGCATCTGCATGCAGAAGCGCAGCCCGGGCCACCGCGTGCTCGCGTTCGAGAACTGCTTCATGGGGCGAAGCCTCGTGATGACGTCGATCGGTGACAACGCCGCCGCGCGCGACGGGCTGCCCGTGAACACCGCGGTCGACTACATCCCGTTCTGGAGCGACGCCGAGGCCGCGCGTATCGGAAAGACCAAGCACATCGACGCGGTGCTGCGTCGGCTCGACGAGGTGGTCGCGCGTTACCCGAACGGGCACGCGTGCTTCGTGATGGAGCTCGTCCAGGGCGAAGGCGGCTTCAACGTGCCGCCGCGCGAGTTCCTCGAAGAGCTGATGAAGGCGTGCAAGCGCTACGGCATCCCGGTGTGGGACGACGAGATTCAATCGTTCGGTCGCACCACGCAGATGTTCGCGTTCGAGCACTACGATCTCGGGCAGTACGTGGACGTCTTCTGCGTCGGCAAGATGACGCACTCGTGCGCGGCGCTCTGGACCGAAGAGATGAAGCCGAAGCCGGGCCTCCTGAGCGGAACCTTCACCGGCTCGTCGGTCGACTTCACGGTCGGCCTCACGGTGCTCGATCAGCTCGAGAACGGCGGATTCTACGGAGAAAACGGCGTGTTTGCGCAGCACCACGCGGCCTTCCGTGCGCAGGCCGAGGCGCTGATCGCCAAGCACCCCGAGTGGTTCCCGAAGACCGACGAGGTCACGAGCGGGCTCGGCGGCGTCGGTGGCATGATGCGCCTGACGCCATTCGGAGGCGCGAAGGAGAAGATCATGGCCGCGGCGAAGGCGATCTACGCGGAAGGCGCGATCACCTTCTGGTGCGGACACGGCCCGTATCATCTGCGTTTGTTGCCGCCACTTCCGGTGTTGAAGCTGGAGCACTGGCCGCGGATCTTCGAGGTGATCGAGCGCGGTCTCGCGAAGGCCGCCTGAGGCCGACGAGCTCGAAGGTCGCCTGAGCTCGACGAGGCCCGAGCTCGACGAGGCCCGAGCTCGACGAGGCCCGAGCTCGACGACGACTGCGCTCGACGACGACCGAGCTCGACACCGCGAACGAAGAAGGCCGCTCCGTGTGAGGAAGCGGCCCTCTTCGTTTCTGCGCTCGGCTCACGAGCGAGACGTGGGCGTCGAGCTCACTGCTGCACGGCTTGGCTCGCCACGAGCTGACACGCGCCGCGCACGTCCCACGCCGCGCCGCCCTGCTGGCGGTAGGTGCGGCCGTTGACCGTGATGCTGCGGACGAGCTGCACGCGTTGGTTCTGGAGGAAGCCCTGGCAGGCCGGCTCGATCTGCTGCGCGATCGGAGCGCTGATGCGGAAGGCGCGACCCTCGATGACGCCCTCGGACACCCAGGTGCGTCCGCTCGGCGGAGGAGGCACGGGGGTCGGGGTGGGCGGCACGGGCGTGGGCGTGGTGCCGATCTGCGAGAGGATCATCTGCGTTGCCTGATCGGGCGTCCAATAGCCCGCGGAGTTGTGGTAGGCGCGACCGTTGACCGTCACGTCGTCGATCCAGCGGTTGCCGGCGAGCAGACGTGGGAGGTACGCGGTGAGGAGCCCACGCACGTCGCCCGCGACGCGGAAGGGCACGTCTTCCACGACGCCTTCGGCGATCGGCGTCATGGCCCAGAGCTCGCGCGCGTTGAGGACGGCGAGGCTGCAGAGCTGATCGGCGTTCCAGTACGACGACGAGTTGTGGACGTTGCGACCGTCCGCGAGGCGGACGTCGTCGACGTGGGTGATGCGCGAGCTCTGAACGAACTGCAGGCACTGTGCGTGGAGCTGCGCGGGATCGCCCTCGAACGCGACCGCCATCGACTCGAACGCGCCGTCGAAGCGGTAGGCAGGCTGCGGCGCCGGAGAGATCGGCGAGACCGGGGGCGGCACCGGACCGACGATCGGACCGGTCGGGGGACCGAAGAGGTCGAGCGCCTCGGCCGCGACCACGTCCCACGAATCGAGGATCGCGTCGTCCATCCGCGCGCCGTTCGCGAAGGTGCGGCGGCGAAGGTCGCGGTAGGCCTCCTGCAATCGTCCGGGCCCACCACGCCGTCCACCGCCTCGCCACGCGCGCCGCTCGAGCTCGGCGGCCGACTGCGCGACGTCTTGGAGCCCACGTCGCTCCGCTTCCGCGCGGAAGTTGCCGACGGCGCGCGCGAGCGCCTCGGTATCTCCGCGGGGCTGAGCCTCCGCGCGGGGCGAGAAGGAGAGCGACGCGACGAGCGAGAGTGCGAGCGCGATGCGAACGAGCGACACGGTGGGTCCTCCTGCGCGGGGTCTTCGGCCCCGATGAGGGCCTCAGACGGCGCGACGTGGCGAAGCTTCACACGCGCGTGCGGGAGGCTGGAAGTCCGTTCGCGCGCTTCGCTCGCGAGGGTGCGGAGGTGACGGCACCGCCTCGAGGGCAGCGTAGGGTCCGGGTGGCCGAGTCGCCGCGAGCGACGCTCCGAACGAGCGTGTCGACGGCCGTCAACCGCCGCGGCGGTCGCCCGTCGGGGTCAGGAAGATGAGCACCAGACCGAGCGCCAACATGCCGCCGCGGAGCGCCCACGCGGTGTTGGCGCCCCACTGCATGTGCCAGGTCACGAGCGGGTGGTTCGAGGTGAAGACGTCGAACGCGTCGAGGAACAGGACCATCCGTCGAGGAACAGGACCATCGCGAAGAGCGCGAGCGCGACGCCGACGAGCTTGAGGATGCCTTCCACGGCGCGGAGGGTACCAGCGGTCGAGCGAGGATCGCGGCAGAGAAGCGGATCGCCGACTACGCAAGCCGCCCTACTGGATGGCGCGCAGCTCGCGATCGACGGCTCGTGGGAGGGGGCCCACCGGGGCTCGATGCCGCGTGGGGGAGGGGCCGGCGACAGACCCTCGAGGAAGTCGTCACTCAGTCCTCGGACTCCGCGAGGCGCGTCAGCTCGGGGCCGTGACGGCGCGCGAGCGAGAGGACCACGCGGATCAGGTTGCGGAAGGCGCGTCGGTCGAAGCTCGAGTCCGTGTGGAGCACGGCGCTCAGGCGCACCTCGCCGTCGGCGGCGTTCCACTCGAGCTTGGTCGCGAGCATCGACCAGTTGAGCTCCGCGATGCGGCGGAGCACCGCGTCGGTGCCGGGGCCTTCGGCGGGCGCGATCGCGAGGCGCGGGACCCACACGTACGCGGTGTCGCTCTCGTCGCTGTAGAGCACGTAGGCGAGCAGCTCGCTGCGCCCGTCGCGCGAGACGTCGCGCAGCTCGCACCGCGCGCGCACGGGGCTCTCGGCTTCGCAGGAGGGCGCGAGCTCGAGGCGCTCGAGCTCTTCGCGGATCGCGTCGAGGTAGCGAGGCGGTGCGTCTTGCGCGGACGTGGGCGCGGCGGAGGCGAGGGCGAAGCAGACGAGCGTGAAGGCGAGGACGCGCACGGGGCGGAGAGTGCCGAGGGCGAGGGCGGGCGTCCACCCTCGCGTGCGTGCAGACCAAG
>JALOQC010000526.1 GCA_025453555.1 Myxococcota bacterium
CTCTTCGAGCGCGGCCACCATCGCCTCGTTGCGCGACACGCCGCCGGAGAAGGTGATCGCGGGATCGAGCCCCACGCGACGCATCAACCCCACGGTGCGCGTCGCGATCGAGGTGTGGACGCCCCAGAGGATGTCCTCGATGCGCTTGCCCTTGCCGAGCCACGAGAGCACCTCGGACTCCGCGAAGACCGTGCAGGTCGTGCTGATACGCACCGGCTTGGTCGAGCGACGCGCGGTCGGGCCGAGCTCGTCGAGCGCGATGTCGAGCGCCATCGCCGCCGCCCCGAGGAATCGCCCGGTCCCCGCGGCGCACTTGTCGTTCATGCAGAAGTCGACGATCGAGCCGTCCGCCGCGACCCGGATCGCCTTGGTGTCTTGTCCGCCCATGTCCACCACGGTGCGGGTGTCGGGGAACATGTGGACGGCGCCGCGTGCGTGGCAGCTGATCTCCGTGATCTGCGTGTGGCCGAAGGAGATGCGGTAGCGGCCGTAGCCGGTGCCGACCACGTATTCGACGTCGGTCTCGGAGAGCCCGGCGTCGTCGAGCGCGGCCGCGAAGGCATGCTCCGCCGCGCGCACCACGTCTGCGCCCGTCATCCCGAGCGCGCGCCCGACGATGTTCCCGTCCTCGTCGACCAAGACCGCCTTGGTCTGCGTGGAGCCCACGTCCACTCCGGCCGTCGCGCTCATCGGGCCACCTCCTCCACGACCGGTGCTCCGCGGCGCTTTCGGCGCGCCGCGAGCCCTTCGAAGAACGCGTCGACGCGATTCTTCATCTGCGCCTCCGAGACCACGCGGCGGTCCATCATGTCGGACTCCACGAAGAGGCTCGGCACGTCCCGCCGCTCGGAGAGCGCGCGCCGCCCGTCCGCGAGCCCGGTCGACACCGTCCGGCAGCTCTTGATCGGGTGATAGACGATGCCGTCGAGCTGGTAGAGATCGATCATCGACTCCAGCAGTCGATCGTGATGGAACATGCTGTCCATCGCGTCCCGAACGCCGAGAAGAAGACCCTCCGCGAGGCTCTCGATGGGGCGCGAGACGTCGTGCTCGAAATCACGATTGAGCCCGCCCGACGCAAACCACAGATAGGACGAACCGACGTACGCGCCGCCCTGCTCGCTGAACATCTCCGTGAACCGACGGAAGATCGGGTAACAGGGCACCCCCACGAACGCCAATCGGTAGCTCTCCTGTCCGAGCGCGCCGATCCCATAGGTCGTCTTGTGCTCGAGCTCCTCCACGAGCTCCTCGAAGTAGACCGCGCCCGCCTCGGTGCCCCGGAGCGCGTTGGCCACTCCGAGGTACACCGTGCCGTCGGTGAGCGCGTTGAACGGCGCGGGGGTGCGCCGGTTGAGCTCGAGCGCTCGCCGGTAGGCGCGCCCCATCCGGTCTGCGTAGTTCAGCGTCTGGCGCAGTCGGTCCACGTCGAAGCGCTTGCCCGTGAGCGCCTCGCAGGTCGCGATCAGCTCGTGGAGCTGCGCGGTCACGTACCGCAGATCATCCGCGAAGCCTGCGTCCGCGCGGCCCTTGGTGACCCCCTCGCGGGTACCCGGGACGTCCACCGTCACCACCGGGATGTGGTGCAGTCGCTCCCAGATCTCCGCCCACTTGATGTAGGTGTTGCAGGCGTTCGTGAGCACCGCGATCGAGGGCTTCGGAATCCGACCCATCGGGTGTTTGCCGCGATCGAGCTGCACCGCGACGTCCGCCTTCACGTAGCCGCAGATGTCCGGGGAATATCCGTAATCCTCGGCCCGCTCCAGGTACTCGTGGGCCACTCGGCGCACCGCGGTCTGCAGCGAATTCACCTCGGGGAACACCACCGGCAAGTCGAACGTGAGCAAGAGCTCGTTCAAGCTGCCCATCACGAACACGTAGGCCGCCCCGCGCCCATCCTCGGCCGCCTGCGTCAGATCGGCGTACCAGGCGCGGACCAGCTCACCGCCCCGACGGCTCGCCCGACCCACCAGCTCCTCGAGCCCTTCGGATTGCCTCTCCATCGTCCCTCCCACCCCTTGCCACCGTCCGTTGCCACCGTCCGCTGCCACCGTCCGTTGCCGCGCGTCGTTCGTTCGCTCGCCCGTCCGCTCAGGCGAAGAGCAAGTTCTCCACGAAGGTCTCGAGCTGGAGCTCGATGCCCGAGAAGCTCGTCATGTTCTCTTCGAGCTCCGTCACGAGGAACGGCACGCCCGCCGCTTCGAGCGACTGCGCGTACGCGACCTGCTCCTCGAGCCCCGGCTCGCACATCTTCGCGGCGGCCAAGATCACCGCGCCCGCGTCCGCGCCGCGCACCCGCGCCAGCAGCATCTCCTCCTTCGGCTTGCGGAGGTCGTGCTGGACGGGGCTGTACGACGAGCGTTCGACGTAGGCCTCGGCGAGCGCGTGGAGCGGGTCGTCCGTGCGGCCGACGTCGTCGGTCAGGTAGCGCAGCCCGATCAACCAATCGTCGTCGACCACGTAGCAAGCGCGCCCGATCACGCGCACGAGGTCGAAGGGCGGCTGCTCGCAAAAGCCGCCTTCGAAGACGACGCGCACGCGGTCCTCCGCCTTGCCACCCCGCGCCGCGAGGCGCGGGAGCACCCAGCGCAGCAGCTCGTTGTGCTCTTCGCGCGGCAGCATCCCGGCGAGCGCGACCAGCGCGTACGCGTCCTCTGCCGCGACCACCCAGGGGCGCTCACGCTTGAGCGCGTAGAGCTCGCGCAGGAGCCGTCGGTTCTCGTCGAAGACCGCGATCGAAGTGCGGAGATCTTCGTGCGTGATCGCACGCCCTGCGACCGCTTCGACATCCGCTTGAAGCCGCGCGTACTCGGCACGGAGATAAGTCACGGTGTGCGACGAGTTGGCGTTCTGAGGCAGGTAGAGGATCTGACTCGGATGCGCGAAGTTCCGCGAAAAGATCGCGGCGAGGTTGCGTGCCGCGTCGCAGATGGGGTGGCTCACGAAGAGGTCGAGCTTCAAGTGGCCGGCGAGCGGGAGCTCGAGGGTCGTCTTCACGATCGAGCAGAGGTAGGAGCCGAAGCGGGACTCCGCGTGGTCCGGGTCCAAGGGGGCGCCCCGGAGCTTCACTGGCAGCATCCCCGCGGCGTGCGCGATCTCCTCGGGAAAGTAGACCTGAAAGTGCCCGAGAACCTTGCCGCCGGTCTCGCGGAAGCGCGCGACGGTCGGGAAGGTCGGATCTTCGACGAGGTCTCGGCAGTGCAGCAGGACGTCCTCGAGTGTTCGGTCTCGCCAGTCGTCTGCCTCGTCGAAGACTCCCATCGTCACCCCCGCACCCGACCCGAATCACGGTCGACCCTCGACCGCACGATCCTCGTCGGATGAAGACGTGTGCCTCCTTCGCAGCCTTCGATTCAATGGGGTTTCGTCGCAGCTCGTGAGCCTTCGCAAGCGCACCGCATCGAATCCCCGAGACTTCGATGAACGCGAAAAAGACGGCCCGAGGGCCGGTTGATCGGGGTCAACGGAGAGCGCACGTCAGACGGCTTCGCCACGGGCGCGCAGTCGTGAGGCGATCACGGAGATCGCGAAGAGCGCGAGGGCGAGCGCGTTGCCGAGGCTGCCGTGGGTGCGCGCGGTGGGGAGGAGCGCGAGGTCGCCGATCACGCGCGCCGCGAGCGAGAGGTGCAGCACCGCGAGCGGCACGAAGAGCACGGGGTGGAAGGGGATCGCGATGCGCGCGACGGCGGGAAGGATGATCGGCGCGTGCGCGAAGACCATCGAGAGCACGTAGCCGACGAAGACCGCGTGCAGGATCGCGTCGTAGCGCAGGCCGGCCGGCGGGAGCGTTCCTCCTTCGAGCAGGATGGCCGCCGCGACGATCAGCCAGCCGGCGCCGAGGAGCACGCCGAGCGCGGCGAAGCGCGGGAGACCGGGTCGACGGATCGTGCGTCGCGCGAGATCGAAGCGGAGCTGCCAGAGCCCGATCGCGCCGAGGCACGCGCCGAGCAGGCGTGCGTTCTCCGGGATCGGGAGGATCCAACCGAACGTGCTCACCGCGAAGAGCGCGCCGAGCGCGACCACGAGGCGGCTCGCCCAGCGCGGGGTCGGCGCGAGGCGCGAGAGCTCGATGCGCTCGGCCACGATGGTGGTGACGAAGAAGCCCATCCAGGTCGGCACGACCTCGAAGATCGGGCGCCCTGCGATCCACGCGGCGTTGCCGATCGCGAGCACGAGCGAGCCGAGCAACATCAGCCACGTGAAGCTCACGGACTGGCGCCGCACGATCGCGACGTTGGTGCCGACGAGGGCCACGCTCGCGAGGAGCGACGCATACGCGGCGTGAG
>JALOQC010000527.1 GCA_025453555.1 Myxococcota bacterium
GCAGGAGATCTTCCGCGAGGCGCAGCGTCAGCTCGCGCTCGAGCCGCAGTGGCGCGTGTACTTCGCGCTCTGGGTGAAGGTCGTGGCGGCGCGGGTCGGTCAGCCGGTGGGAGCGGACGTGGTGGAGGTGCTGCGCGCGCAGACCTCGACGCCAGGCTGGCCGGCGAAGCTCGCGGCGTTCGGCGCGGGACAGCTCCCGTACGCGGAGCTCGCGAGCTCGGCGAGCGGGGTCGGGGAGCGGACCGAGGCGCTCTTCTACGAGGGTGCACGACGGCTCGCGGACGGCGACGCGGCGGGCGCGCGGAGCCTCTTCGAAGAGGTGCTCGGGCTCGGCATGATCGGCTTCTACGAGCACGCGATGGCGCAGCAGCTCTTGCAGCGCTGAGGACTGAGCGCGGCTTGACGAACGACGCGTCGCCGATCCGTTGGCACGCCGCGCTCGGCTACGTGCTGCTCGCGGTGACGGCGAGCTTCGCGACCCAGCTCCTGGCGGCGCTCGTGCGCATGTCGCAGGGGCTCGATCTGCAAGATGCGGCGGCGGCGGTGCAGCGTGACCCGACGAGCCTCGGGCTCTCGCAGCTACTCGGCTTCGCGCTCACGCTCGCGATCGCACGTCGCCTGCACGCGCCGGGTCCGCGTCGCGAGGTCTACGCGCTCTTGCCGACTTCTCGTCCTGGTCGGCGGGGTCAGCCGCCGACTTCTCGTCCTGGTCGGCGGGGTCAGCCGCCGACTTCCAGCGTGGTCGTGATCTTCGCGGGGCTCGCCGGGCTCGCGCTCCAGCTCCCGCTCGCGGAGATCGGCAACCTCGTGCACGCGCTGATCGGGCGTGACCTCGCCCACGCGCGCGCGGTGCACGATCTCTTGCGCGTCGACTCCGCGTGGGACGGCTTCGCGCTCACGCTCGCGCTCGTCGTGATCGCGCCGATCACCGAAGAGCTGCTCTTTCGTGGGGTCTTGTTGCGCGGGCTGGTGCGCAGCTACGGCGAGCGCGTCGGGCTGTTCGTGTGCGCGGTGCTCTTCGGGCTCCTGCACGGGCGACCCGCGGAGGCGCTCGTCGCGTTCGTGGCGGGCCTCGTGCTCGGCGCGCTTCGTCTGCGCACGCGCTCGGTGCTCCCGTGCATCGCGCTGCACGTCGGCGTGAACGCGCTCCCGGTCTTGGTGCCCGCAGAGCTGCTGCCGATCCCCGGTGTGAACGTGCTCGGAGACGAGATCCTGCACGTGCCGCCGTTGAAGGTCGCCGCAGCGGCGGTCGTGGCGGGGGTCGCGCTCTTCCTCGCGCTGCGCTTCGATCGCGAGGACTGAAGCGCTCGAGCTCTCGAGAGGCGCGGCGAGCGCTTCGAAGGAGCCGATGAACTGCGCGTCGGTGTGGGGGATCGCCGGTCGAAGTCGCAGCGCGTTCAGAGCTTCGGCTGCTGCTGCGTGATGCAGTGGAACGCGCCGCCGCCTTCGAGGATCTTCTTCGCCATCAGGCCGCGCGTGCGACGCCCGGGGAAGAGCTTCGCGATCGCGGCGACCGCGGCCTCGTCGTGGGGGCTGCCGTAGATTGGCACCAGCACCTGCTCGTTGGCGAGGTAGTAGTTCGTGTAGCTCGCGGGCAGGAGCTCGCCGGCCGCGTTCTTCACCACGCCGGGCGACGGAATCTCGTGCACCACGAGCCCGGCCGCGAGCATCTGCTCGATCAGCCCGAGCAACATCGCGCCGTTCGGATCGTCCGCCGCGGGTGTCATCGCGAGCGCCTCGCCGGGCCGCACGAAGCGCGCGAGGGTGTCGATGTGGCCGTCGGTGTGGTCGTTGATCAAACGACCTTCCAGCCAGATCACACGCTGTACTCCGAACGCGGCGAGGAGCGCGAGGTCGAGGTCGAGCTCTTCTTCGTCGAGCACGCGGCGAGCCTCTTCGATCGAGTCGACCTGGCGACCGACGAAGGGCGCGGCGTTGCGCGGGACCACGCAGTCGACCGTGGTCATCAGCGCGCCCGCGCCGTCGAGCTCGATGCCGCCGCCTTCGAGCACCAGATCGGAGGGCCGCGCCCGCAGACCGCATTGGGTCGCGATGCGACCCGAGAGCGACTCGTCGCCCGGCATCAGGTACTTGCCGCCCCAGCCGTCGAAGCGGAAGCAGAGCGCGACGGGACCCTGGTGGTCGCGCGCGAAGATGCACGAGGTGTCGCGTGTCCAGGCGTCGCCGTAAGCGACCCGGTGCACGTTCACGTTCGGGCCGAGCTCGGGGACGACGTCGACCGAAGGATCGACGAGGAGCTCCACCGTCTCCGTCTCCGCGATCGCCCGCACGAACGCGGCGATCTCTTCACGTGCCCCCGCGAGGTCCGGCCACTCGTGCTCGAGGTGTGGCCAAGCCATCCAGACGGCGACGTGTTCCTCCCACTCGGCGGGTACGAACAGCATGGGCCGCGTCATAGCAGCCTGAGCGGGGCTCGCTACGTCGGGCGCCCAGGCGATCGCCGGTGCTGCCCGGTCACCGCTTGCGGGGCGTCGCTCGCACTCGGCTTCGGGCAGCTTCAGAGGGTCGGGCGCCCAGGCGATCGCCGGTGCTGCCCGGTCACCGCTTGCGGGGCCGCCGTCGCTCGCACTCGGCTTCGGGCAGCTTCAGATGGTCGGGCGCCCAGGCGACCACCGCGTCGACGAACATCCGCACCTGCGGCGGCACGAGCTCGCGCTCCGGGTAGACCACGACCACCCGCGACTCCGCCCCGAGCACCTCGGGCAGCACGTGCACGAGCTCGCCGTCGCGCAACGAGGCGGCGACGAGCAGCTCCGGGAGGAGCGCGATGCCGAGCCCCGAGACCGCGGCGTGCAGCAGCGTGTGCAGGTCGTTCGAGGCGAAGGTCCCGGTGACGCTGCGCGAGCCACCGCCCCGCAGAGGCCACGCCGACTGCGGGAGCTCGTCGCGGTTGAAGCCGAGCAGCAGCCGGTGTTTGCCGAGATCGCGGCGCGACCGGAGCGGCGGCGCGTCGCGCAGGTAGTCGGGCGAAGCGACCGCGACCACCCGCGTGCGCATCAGCGTGCGCGCGACGAGCCCCGGCTCGAGCTCGGTGCCCGCGCGGATCGCGACGTCGTAGCCGTCACGGCGAAGGTCGACGTGCCGCGTCGAGAAGTGCACCTGCAAGCGCAGCTCGGGGTGCTGGCGCGCGAGCTGCGAGGCGAGCTCGGCGAAGCCCGAGAGCTGCGGTGGCACCGACACCCGCAGATCGCCGCGCAACGCGCCGTCGATCGGGCGCACGCTCGCTTCGGCCTGCGCGACCGCGTCGAGCACCCGCCGCGCGTGCACGTGCAAAGCCTCGCCCGCGTCGGTGAGCGCGAGGCTCCGCGTGGTGCGCCGGAGCAGGCGCGCGCCGAGCCGCTCCTCCAGCCGCGCGAGCCGCCGCCCGAGGGTCGCGCGGGGAATCCCGAGCTCGGCGGCCGCGCGGCTGATCGAGCTGCACTCGATCGTCTTGGTGAACGCGAGCAGCTCGGCGGTCTCGAGGGGTTCTTGCATCGGGGCTCTCGGGTTCGCGGGTGGGTCGCGGGGGGTCGGCCGAGCTCCGAGCGGCTCGACGCTCGAGATCCCGTCCCGCGCTCGGAGGGTCGCTCGGAGCGGGGCGCGCGATTTGGATCATTTCGTAGCAGAAGAGGCCCATCGTTGTCGGATGGGCGCGAATCGTCGCGGTCCCCACGATGGCCGCATGACGACCAAGATCGGATACTGGGTGACCACCGCGCTCGTCGCGGCGGCGATGGGGATGGGCGGCGTGATGGACCTGGTGCGCCCGCCCGAGCTGGTGGAGGGGATGGCCCGCCTCGGATACCCCGACTACTTCGTGCTCATCCTCGGCGCGTGGAAGGTCGGCGCCGCCGTGGTGCTCCTCGCCCCGAAGCTCCGATTGCTCAAGGAGTGGGCGTACGCGGGCGTGTTCTTCGACCTCACGGGCGCCTCGGCGTCGCACGCGTTCGTCGGCGATCCGGCAGGCGACGTGATCACGCCGCTCGTGATCGCGGGGCTCGCGGTCGCGTCGTGGTGGCTTCGCCCCGCGTCCCGTCGGCTGGTACCGGCTCCGACCGGTGCCCCGAGCGAAGCGCGCGCCCCCGCGAGCGCGACGGCCTGAGTCCGACGAACGCGGCTACGGTTTCGTGGGCGGAGGATCGGCGCCGATCGCGACAGCCCCGCGAAGAAGTTGATACCCTCGGGGGGTGAGACCTTCGAGCATCCCGATGGGTGGCCGCGCGCTGCGCCCCGAAGAGCAGGCGGCGCTCGTCGAGGAGATGACCGCGATCGTCGAGCACAGTCGTACTCCGCGGGCGACGTGGTGTTTCGACAGGACGATCCGGGCGACGTCATGTTGCTCGTGATGCGTGGCCGCGTGCGCGTGGAGACCAAGACGCCCGGCGGCACCGTGCAGCTCGCGGAGCTCGGCTCCGGCGCGTGCATCGGCGAGGTCTCGGTGCTCACCGGCGCGCCGCGCACCGCGACCGTCACCGCGCTCGAGGACGTCGACGCGGTCGCGTTCGCGAAGCACCGCATCGAGCGCATGCTCGACGCGAGCCCGAAGGTCCGGCAGCTCCTGCAGTCGCTCGTGGATCTGCGCGCGCGCGACACCATCGAGAAGATCATCGGCTGATGTCGCCGTCGCGGGTTCGCTCGTGGGCGTGCGGACGCGCCCGACGACGATCGCCCGCGTGATGCAGGTCTGCACCGCGCGGGCGGCTATGCTCGCGCCATGGGCAGGGTTCGTGTGGGTGCGATCGCGTTCGCGATCGTGGGCATGTTCGGGTGCAGCGACCGCAAGGGACCGCCGGACGACGACGGCGGCGTCGACGCGGGCGCGCTCGACGGTGGCACCTTCGACGGTGCGATCGATGGTGCGATCGATGCGATCGACGGTGGACGCGACGCAGACACGTTCGACGCCAGCCGCGACGCGGCCGCGACCGAGGACGCGGGCACCGACGCCGGTCAAGACGAGGACGCGCAGGTCGTGGGCGAGTCGTGTGGCTCGGACTCCGAGTGTCGCGCGGGCTTCTGCGACTTCCCGGACGACGCGTGCGGAGGTGGCGAGCGCGGCGTCTGCGACACCCCCGCCGACCTCTGCCCGCTCGACTGCCCGGGGGTGTGCGGCTGCGACGGGCGCTTCTACTGCAACACCTGCCTCGCTCACGCGAATTCGATCGACGTCGCGGCGGACGATCGTTCGTGTCGCGCGAGCTCGTGCCGACCGATGGACGCGCGCGGCATGGGTGACTGCGATCTCGCGTTCGGCTTCGCGTGGAACGGCGTGCGCTGCGCGACCGTCTCCGGTTGTGCCTGCATCGGCGACGAATGCGGCGCGCTCTACGATCGATCCGAAGCCTGCGAGCTCGCCTACGACGGCTGCGCGGACGAGCCCGCGCCCGGCGCGACCTGCGGGACGATCGCGGGCCTCGTCTGCAACCGCGAAGAGTTCTGCGAC
>JALOQC010000528.1 GCA_025453555.1 Myxococcota bacterium
CCGAGGTCGAAGAGCCGCACCTCTTTGGCGTGGTCCTCGCGCGCCATCACCATCTCGAGGTAGCCCTGCTGCCGCGCCTCCTCCGCGCGCCACTTGAACGCGCGGAAGCCGTCCTCGCTGAAGCGCAGCTCCACGACGAACGCGGGCACCGCAGCCGCGACGACGAAGAGCAGCGCCCAGGGCGTGAGCTGCCAGAGCAGGAAGCCGTAGCCGACCAAGCTGATCGCGGTGCGCGCGAAGTCGAAGAGCCCGGTCACGAACGCGATCGGTCGATACGACGCGCCTTGCCGCGCGGTCTGCAGCTCGTCGGCGACCTTGGGATCCTCGAAGTCCGGCAGCTCGAGGCCGAGCGCCTTCTCGAGGAGCCGTTCGTGCACGTGCTGCGCGAGGCGCGGGCGGAGCAACGCGTCGGTGAGCCAGCGCGCGCGCTCGACCGCTTGGAGCGTCACCACGAGCGCGAGCTCGACCCCCACCCAGATCACGACCGGCTCGACCGCCGCGTCCGCGAGGAAGACCTGCGCGAGGTCGTCGACGATCTGCTTGCCGACCCACGCGATCGCGGCGGGCAACACGCCGCCGACGAGCGTGAGCCCGACGAGCGTGAGCGTGAGGCGCGGATGGATCTGCGAGACCAGCGCGACGGTGCGACGGGCGGTCTTCAGGTACTCGCGCACGCGGCGCAGGCCGCGCGGCTCGTCGCTCGCGCTACGACGACGGCTCGCCATCAGCGCGGACCCCGAATGCGTGACCTGCGGTGCGGGTCGTTCACGGAAGCCTCTCGGTCGGCCGGGTCAGCGGCCGATGAAGCTTCCGTCGCGCGTCGGGCTCGATCGTCACGGAGCCGCCGAGATGCAGCACGCGAGCGGACGTCGCGAGCGTGGTGACCGCGAGCTCGGACGCGAACGCGACCGCCGTCGACGTGGACGCGCTCGTCGTCGACGTTGACGCGCTCGCCGACGTGATCGCGAACACGCGTCTGGGTGCTCCCCTCGTTCGAGCCCACGCGAATCAGTCGCGGCGCGCGAGCCGAACCGGCGTGGCCGACTCTTCGTCACGCGGCGGATAACCCGGGAGCGGAACCACGCGCGCCTGCCACGGGTGCGCGCTGGGCAACCACGGCCAATACGGACCTCGATCGCGGCAGGTGCTCCGACGATCCGAGGTCACGTCTTCGGCCGGGCAGTAGATGCGCACGTGGAAGTGGTTGCGGTGCGGATGCTCGACGCCGGGCGAGATCACGATCCGCTCGACGCGCTCGAGCAGCTCCGCCGACGCGCCGAGTCGCTTACCCGTGCGGAGGAGCCGCGCGCGGATGTCGCGGTGCACGAACGCGTGCTGCACGGGCGCCGTCTCGTCCGTCGCGAGCGCTTCGACGAGGCGCCAGTTGCGCTCGTCGTCGAAGCGGAGCGCGCGCGCGTCGAGTCGCGCACCGCGCCGGGTCTGGTTCACGAAGCGCGGAAGGTTCACCGGCTCGCCCGTCTCTGCGTCGAGGAAGTAGAAGCCGAGATCGACGTCGCGACCGTTCTCGTGCGAGCGATGGCCGGGGATGTTGCCGCCGCTCGCGCCGCTGAGCTCGCCGACCTGGAGCTTCGCGCCCGGCGCCGTGCGATCGACCCGCGCCGCGACGCGCGCGATCAGGCCCACGAGCTCCATCGTCCCGTAGTGCCGACCGGTGGGCACATCCGCGTCGACGAGGTGCACGCGGTCGGAGGCTTGGAGCCGCACCGCGTCGAGCAGTCGACCGCGCCAGGGCCAGCCCGTCGAGGTCGCGCGCGGCAGCTCCACGTCGACCTCCTGCTCGAGCTCCGGCGCGACCTCTCGCTCCCGACTCGGCTCGACTCGCCGTGCGCCGACCCGCGATGGCGGCTCGACCCTCATCGCGAGCACGTCGTCGTCGGGAGATGCGGTCGCCGGGGCCGCGGCGCCGACGACGCCGAAGGCCAACAACAGCAGCGCACGGGGGAGGGTGCCAGGGCGCATGGTCGCCTAGTGTCCGCGCTGTACGCGGTTTGCGCAATCGCCCCTCGGTCACTTTTCTGTCATCGCGTAAGGGTTGGATGTTGATTGTGATTTAGGTGTTCGATCCCCTGGCCTGTCATCGGACGGGGACGTCTTTGCTGGGCTCGCCAGGCCCCGATCTCGACGCACGGCCCGGGTCCGGGTACACACCGAAGCGGTGTCGAACCTCGCTCTCGTCGTCGCTCTCGCGGTCGCGCTCGCACCCTGCGGTGGCTCCTCCAGCGAGACTCCGCCCACGCCGACGCCGACCGGGGGCGAGACGGTGACGTCGAACGACGTGGGCTCGCGTGCCGCGCAGGCGGAGGCGCCGAACGACGATCCCCCGCCTCCCGAGCCGCCGCCGGACGTGGCCCTCCGCGTCGCGCCGCCGCGCGTTCACTCCGCCCTCGGCAGGGTCGAGCTGGAGCTCCTTCGATCGATCGCCGCACGCGCGAGCCACCGCGACGACGTCTTCGCGAAGATGGGCGGCTCGAGCATCGAGAGCCACGCGTTCCTCCACTGCTTCGGGCGCGGCGACCACGTCGAGCTCGGCCCGCACGCTGCGCTCTCGGAGACGCTCGAGCACTTCCGCGCCGGCAACGCGGGCGGTCGTGATCCCTTTCGGCGCGAGAGCCTCGCGACCAAGGTCGGCTGGTCGGTGCGACACGGCCTCACGGGCCGTCCGCCGCGCGTGCTCGAAGAGGTGCGCGCGATCGACGCCCGCTACGCGCTTGCGTTCTTCGGCGGCAACGACGTGCAGGGCCGCGACCCGCGCGAGTTCGGGCGGCGTATGGAGCAGCTCCTCGATCTGCTCACGTCGCGCGGCGTGATCCCGATCCTCGGCGCGGTGATGCCACGCGGTGACCAGCCCGAGATGGACGAGGTCGCGCGCCGCTACAACCGCGTGAGCCGCACGCTCGCGCGCGCCTGGGGCTTGCCGTACGTCGACTTCTACGCCGCGGTGGAGGGGCTGCCCGGCCGCGGGCTCGCGGGCGACGGAGTGCATCCCAACGTGCTGCTCGACGGAGGTCGCTCGCGTGCGTGCGATCTGACCGAGGCGGGGCTCGAGCGCGGCCAGAACCAACGCAACCTCCGCACCCTCGAGGTGCTCGATCGTCTGCGCCGCGGGCTCGCGAACGGACCGCTCGACGAGGCCGTCGAGGTCGCGTCGGGCCCGGGCTCCGCGACCGCGCCACGGCGGCTCGTCGAGGTGCCGTTCGGCGAGCGCTCCGACGCGCTCTCGCGCGAGCTCGACGGCTACGCGTGCGAAGGCGCGCGTCCCTCGCCCGGCGGCGAGCGTGTGTACCGAGTGCAGACGGATCGGCCGATGCGTCTGTGGATCGCGGCCTTCACACGCGAGGGCGCGGAGCCCCACGTGCACGTGCTCGGCGCCGCGCCCGATCCGTCGACCTGCGTGGCGGTCGGACCGCAGCTCGAGATCGACCTCGCGCCCGGCGTACATCACCTCGCGATCGAGGCCCCGACGGATGGGCCGCTGACGGTGTTGATCGACGCGGTTCCGAGCGAGCCCGCGGTGTCGACGACCGGGGAGTGACAGTCGCGCGGTCGTCACCCGAACCGTGGAGCATTCGGAGTCTCCGAGAACGAGGGGTTCGAAGGGGGCGAAGCCCCCTCGCCGCCGGAGGCCCGAAGGAGATCGACCGGAGCGAAGCGAAGGGAGACCTCCGAGGAGGGAGGGGGCTGGGGAGATCTCTCCCCAGAATTGAAGCGGAATCGTGCAGCGCGAAGCGGACGTAGTCCGCGAAGCTGCACGATTCCGCGAAACTGTCGGGCCGCGCGTGAGCGCGGAGCCGACGAAGTCGGCGCAGCCGACCAGCTACTCAGCAGCTTCGCGCTCGTCCAAGTTGAAGATGCGCTCGAGCTCGGCGGAGTACTTCTTCGCCGACTCCACGAGCGCCTTCGGGTCGTCGCGGAGGTGATGGGTCGCGCGGACCTGCGCCTCGTCGTACTCGCCGAAGCGCCGCGCCACCTCGCGCGCTTCGCCGCTCGGCATGCCGAGCTCTTCGAGGGTGCGCTGCGCCGCGCTCAGGCTGCTCTCGAAGGTCTCACGAAACACGGCGTCCACACCCGCGCCGAAGAGCGCGTACGCGTGCTGACGGTTTCGTGCGCGCGCCACGACCTTCAAATGCGGGAAGTGGTGCTGCACCGTCTCGAGGATCTTCATCGACGTCTCGAACTCGTCGACCGCGAGCACGAGCACCTCCGCTTCGTCGGCCTTCGCGGTGCGCAGCAGGTCCACGCGCGACGCGTCGCCGTAGTA
>JALOQC010000529.1 GCA_025453555.1 Myxococcota bacterium
GTGGTCTTCGCGCCCGCCGCGCCGGGTCCCTGGCTCGAACGCGTGCTCCCCACCCTGACCGTGCGACGTGGTCGCGCGCGGATCGTGATCGGCGTGGACGGCCTCGCGAGCGAAGGCGCACCCTCGCTCCTGAAGCGCGCGCTGATGCGTCGACGCGCCCCCGACGCGACCCCGAGCGAAGGCCTCGACGCGGTGCTGGCCGCGCTCGCGAGCGCCCGCGCGGACGTGGTGATCGTCGATCGCGAGAGCGGCCGCGTGCTCACCGACGCGCACCGCCGCGCGGCCTCCGCGAAGACTGCGCCCCCCAAGTACCCGACGACACCCGCGAAGCCGTCGAAGTCGTCGAAGACCCCGACCTCGAAGGAGGCCGCGTGAGCACACGCGACGAGCTCCCGCGCGAAGGTTGGGTCCCGCTCGTCCTGCGCGCGCTCGTGCACGCGCTGGCGGCCGGCGTGCTCGCGTTCCCTCTCGCTTCGGGCGGCTCCGTCACCGCGGCCGCGATCGGCAGCGGCCTCGGCGCCGCCTTCGGTCCTCGCCTCGCGCGCTCCGATCTGCGCAGCCTCGCCCTCGTCGGCCTCGGCGTCGCGGGCGTCTTCCTCGCGATCCTCCTGCGCTTCCTCTTCGTCGACACCCAGCTCCTCGCCTCCAGCCTCGGCCCGAGCACGAGCCTCCGCAGCGGCGACTTCTTCTTCTTCCTCCTCGCGCCCGCGTCCGTGAGCCTCTCGCTCCGCGCGCTCGCGACCCGCCGCCGTGGTCTGCAAGCGCTCGAGGTCGGCCTCGTGGGCGTCGCCTTCGCGCAGCTCGTGGTCGCGCACCGCCAAGGCGCGATCAATCGTCCTTTCGAGCTCGCCGATCCGATCCTCGCGAGCGGCGGCGATCCCACCGATCTGCTCTTCGCGGTCGGCGCGGCCGCCACCGCGGTCGTGGTCTTGCTCCTGGATGCACCTCTCGGTGGTCGCGCTCCTGCTCTTGCTCTTCCTCGGCACCAGCTCGGTGATCGAGATGCCGGAGCCCGAACAAGATCCGAGCGGCCTCGGCCTGCGCCCCGAAGAGGGCGAAGGCGAGAGCGACGATCAGCAGAGCCAAAACGGCCAAGGCGGTGGCAGCAGCAACCCCGAGCCCAACGAAGAGCTCGAGTTCCAAGACGAGCTCGAACAACCGCAGAGCGCGACCCCCGTCGGCGTGGTCGTCTTCCACGACGACTGGTCGCCGCCCTACGGCGTGTACTACCTGCGCCAAGCCGCCTTCAGTCAGTACAACGGCCGCCGCCTCGTCGCGGCCACCCAGCTCGGCGTCGACGGCGATCTCGCGCGCGACTTCCCCACCGTCGCCTACGACGTCGCGGAGCCTCCGCCGATGGGCTCCGCACGCGCCCCCGTCGAGACCACCGTCGCGCTCCTCGCCGAGCACACGCGCCCCTTCGGCCTCGAAGCCCCGGTGCGTTTCACGCCCGCACGCAACCCCGACGCGCGCCGCTTCCGTCGCGTCTACAAGGTCTCGAGCGCGGTGCTGACGGCCGACTTCTCGTCGATGCTCGGCGCGCGCGCCGGCAACCCGAGCTGGAGCGCGGAGGAGCGCGCGACCTACACCGCCGCTCCGAGCGATCCCCGCTACGCCGAGCTCGCGCGACGCATCGTCCAAGAGCAGCTCCCCGAGCACCTCCGCGAAGATCCCGCCGCGCGCATCGCCGCGATCACCGGATGGCTCGGCGAGCACGGCACCTACTCGCTGCGCAGCCGCCACGCGGACGCCGAAGATCCGACGGCGGACTTCCTCTTCGGCGATCTCACCGGTTACTGCGTCCACTTCGCGCACGCCGCCGCCTACCTGATGCGCGCCGCCGGTCTGCCCACGCGCGTCGCGTCCGGTTACGCGATCGACGAAGCCACGCGCCAAGGCGGCTCCGCGCTGCTCGTCACCGGCGGCGCCTCGCACGCCTGGCCCGAGGTCTACCTCGAAGGCTTCGGCTGGGTCGTCGCGGACGTCACGCCCGCGCAGGTGCTCACCCCGCCCGGACCGCCGCCGGATGCGGATCTGCAGCGCCTCCTCGGCGAGCTCGCGCGTGGCCTCGACGCCGTACCGGTCGAAGAAGACGCGCCGATCTCACGCACGGTGGCGACGCTCCGCGACGTGCTGCGCTGGATCGGCTGGACCCTGCTCGGTCTGCTCGCGTTCGCCTTCGTCTTCCTCGTGATCGGCAAGATCGTCCGTCGCCTCGCGCCACGCTTCGCGTCGAAGGATCACTTGCCGATCGCGAGCTACCGCGCGGCCCTCGATCAGCTCGGCGAGCTCGCGCTGCGTCGAAACCCCGGCGAGAGCCGCGAGGCCTTCGCGCGCCGCGTCGCCGCCATCGCGCCGAGCTTCGAGCCGCTCACGCGCGCCAACGTCGCGGCCGCCTTCGGGAGCCGCCGCGTCGATCCCGCCCTCGAGACCTTCCGCGACAAGCTCGGACAAGAGCTCGCGCGCGCGTTCCCGTTCTGGCGCCGCCTCGTCGGTCGCCTCGCCTTCTGGTCCTGGCTCGGCTCCCGCTGAGCCGCACGTCTTCCGTATCTGTCCGAAACGACGAACATGACCGACCTCTCGAGCCACTCGCCCGCTACCGCGCACGCCGCCCTCGACGCCGCGCACCACACGATCACCGCACTCCGACAGCGCGTGCGCGCCGCCATCCTCGGCCGCGACGACGTGATCGAGCTCGTGCTCGTCGCGCTGATCGCGGACGGCCACGTCCTGCTCGAGGACTACCCGGGCTCCGGCAAGACCACCCTCGCGCGCGCGCTCGGCGACGCGATCGAAGGAGTCCCGCGGCAGATCGGCGCGGTCACGATCGCGAACTTCCGCCGCGTGCAGTTCACGCCCGATCTCCTGCCCTCCGACATCACGGGCACCAACGTCTTCGATCCGGTCCGCGGCGGCTTCGACTTCCGACCGGGCCCGATCTTCGCGCACGTGCTCCTCGCCGACGAGATCAACCGCACCTCGCCGAAGGTGCAGGCCGCGATGCTCGAAGCGATGGCGGAGAAGCAGGTCACGGTCGACGATCGATCGCACCCGCTCGACGAGCTCTTCTTCGTGATCGCGACCCAGAACCCGCTCGACCTCGCGGGCACCTACCCGCTCCCCACCCCGCAGCTCGATCGTTTTCTCTTCAAGATCGCGATGAAGCACGTCGAGCGCGACGCGGAGCTCGCGGTGCTCGCGCACTACCCGGTGCCCTCGCTCGAACGCGCGGCGCGGCTCCCCGGCGTGACGCGCGAAGCGATCGTGGCTGCGCGCCGCACGGTGCGTGAGAGCGTCTTCCTCGCCCCGCTCGTGAAGGAAGCGCTCGTCGACACCGCACGCACCCTCCGCGCCGATCCGCGCGTGCTCCAAGGCGCCTCCACGCGCTCGCTCGTGCTCGCGCTCCCCGCCCTCCAGGCACGCGCCCTCGTGAACGGCCGCGACTACGTGGGCCCCGAAGATCTCGAGCACCTCGCGCCCCGCATCTTCCCGCACCGGCTCGAGCTCGCGCCCGGCGTCGAGGACGCGGCGGAGGTCGTGCGCGAGTGCGTCGCTCCCCAGCTCGAGCGCCTCGCGCGCGCGAGCCTCCGTCGCTGAGCAGAACGGTCTACGTCGCCCAGCACGAATCCTCGCCAGTTCCCCGAACCTCGTCCGAGCGAGAGAGCCCGATGCGCCTACGAATCCCGAACGTCTCCACGCTCTTGGCCCTCGCGATCGCGAGCGGCCTCGGCGCGGCCGCGCTCGGCACCTCCGCGCAGCTCGAAGGCCTCGATCCGAACGCCTTCGTGGTGGCGGAGCCCGGCGCGCCCGGCTCCCCCGACGAGCTGCGCGCGTGGGCGCTGCTTCGCCAAGAGAAACACGTCGAAGCGCGCGAGATCGCCGAGCGCATCGTCGCCGAGCGCCCCGACGGTTTCCTCGGTCACTTCCTCCTCGGCTGGGCCCACCACTACGGCGAAGCCAACTTCCCCAAGGCCCTCTTCCACGCCGAGCGCGCCTTCGCGCTCTTCACCGCCCGCTACGGCGAGATCCCGAGCCCCGACGCGCCCTGGCGCTGGCACGCCCGCATGCTCCTCGAGCTGGCGGACGTGCACGGCGATCTCGAGCACCACGAAGAGCGCCTCGCCTGGATTGCGCGTTACAACGAGCACTACGATCCCGATTTGATCGCGGACCAGGCGTGGGCGTTGATGAAGCTCGGCCAGTACGATCTCGCGCGACGCGCCGCCGACGCCGGCATGGCGAGCGGCAACCCGCGCGATCGGCTGGTCGCCCTCAACGCCTACTGCGCGGTCGAGTTCGAGGCCGGCCACGTCGAGCGATCCTACGAAGCCTGCGGCGCCGCCCTCGCCGACGCGCGCAGCAACGGCCAGCCCAACGCCGTCGATCTCACGAACTTCGCCGAAGCCTCCCGCTCGCTCTTCAAGCTCGACGAAGCCGAACGAATCCTCCAAGAGGCCACCGAAGCCGAGGTCGCCTGGTACGGAAACCCGTGGCTCGAGCTCGCCGAGCTCTACACCCGCGGCGCACGTTTCCCCGAGGCGCTCTCGGCCTTCCGCAAGGTCCTGCCCTACCGCGCGCAGCGTCCGCCGCACGTGCGCGACGCCGATCGCAACGAGCACCGCCGCGCGCTCGCGTCCTTCTACCTCGTGGTCGGCCAACCCGAAGAAGCGCTCGGCATCACCGAGAAGGCCCTCGTGATGCCCGACCGTCGCGCGCACAACAGCCGCGATCCCGATCAGGACCGCGCGCTCGTCGCGCTCCTCGATCGCCGCGCGCGCCTCACCGTCGGCGACACCCTCGTCGAGCGTGTGGTCGGCGGTCCCCTGCACGACCGCGCGTGGGCCCGGATTCGCCGCCTCGGCCTCCAGGTCGAAGGCTGGATGAGCGGGCGCCAGACTGCGCGCCTGCTCGCGCAACCGCCCTCGCGGGGAACCAAGGATCGTCTGGTCGGCTTCTTCGAGATCGGCACCGCGTCGAGCGCGATCACGCCGCCCTGGCTCGCCGGCGAGCTCTCCGAGGTGGTCGGCGCGGGCGTGACCCTCGAAGCGGTCGAGCGCGCGCGCCGCGGCGACTCCC
>JALOQC010000115.1 GCA_025453555.1 Myxococcota bacterium
GATCGCGCGGCTCGGCAACACCGGCATCAGCCGCGGGCCGCACCTGCACTTCATGCTGCTCGACGACGGAGAGCACTGCGACGCGTTGCCGCTGCTGCGCCCGCTCGCACGTTTTCGAACCGGCGGCGTGGTGCCGACGACACCCAGCGCGTGGACGAACGAGCGCCCCGCCGAGGTGCGTTGTCTGCCGCGGAGCGCGCGCCCGCATCCGGGTGTGCGTCGTCGGTCGCGGCGTCGCTGAGGCCGCGCGCTCGCGCCGATCGCTCGAGCGTCCTCGGTGCCGCTTCCTTCGCGGTCTCGACGTCGTCGTCGAGCAAGCGAGCTCGCGCCAGCGCGCGAACGTTCTCGGTGTCGATCCCTTCTCTGATCGCCACCTCGTCGAGGAAGCAAGCTCGGGCGGACCGCGCGGTCGTTCCGATGTCCGCTTCCCGTGTGAGCCAACCTCACCGATCCGTGTCAGTCTCTGACGCAATGCGTCAGGTGCTCGTCCTCGTCGGACTCCTGGGACTCCTCGGTGTCGCTCCGCTCGCGCGGGCCCAAACGGAAGACGAGGTCACGGAAGCGCGGCGGTTCTTCTCCGAAGGCGTCTCGGCCTACCAGGCTGGCGACTATGCCGACGCCGCGCGCGACTTCGAGCAGGCCTACGAGCTCACGCGCGACCCCGACGTCGCGTTCAACGCCGCGCGTGCGTACGAGCGCGCGGGCGAGCGCGAGGAGGCGGCGCGCTACTACCGGATCTACCTGCGCGACGGCCACGCGGCGGTGGCGGAGCGCGCGCAGCTCGAACGCCTCGTGACGGTGCTCGAGACGGAGGAGCAAACGCCACCGCGTGCGGAGACCGACGACGATGCGGTCGCGCTGCGCACGAGCCCGAGCTTCACGGCCCGCTTCGCGCCGCGCTTCGAAGAGATGGTGCGGGTGTCCGCGCTCTTCACGATGGGCCTCGGGGGTGGGCTTCGGTTCTCGGCCGACCCCGACATCCTCCTCGTGCCCGACGGTCGCAGCGACCTCGAGCCCACCTTCGGCGCGGCCGTGCGCGGCGAGCTCTTCGTCGCGCGTTACCTCGGCATCGGCGGTGAGCTCGGGCTCGCGAGCTACTCCGTCGAGGACGCCGAGGATCGTGAGCTCACGGTCGACATCGACCTCTGGCTGCGCCCACGGCTGCCCTTCGTGCTCTCGGGCGCGCTCGAGCTCGAGCTCTACGTCGGCATCCCGATCGGCTTCACGCTCTACCGGCCGAGCGACCCCGATCTCGAGAACCTGCTCGGCTTCAACTTCGGCGCGCTCGGCGGCGTGTCGTTCGCGCCGCACGAGAACGTCGCGGTCTTCGTCGAGGTCGGCTGGCGTCACCGACAGGTCTACGACGAGGTCACGATCTTCGACACCCACGACGTGACGCTGAAGACCGACCAGGCGCACCTCGCGCTCGGCGTCTCGTTGCGACTTTGAATGGTGGGTTTGATTCGCAGCTTTGATCGCTGGGTTCGAGCCGCGGGTCGGGTCCGCGATTTCGATCCGGTCGTGCTCGGAGCGTCAGACGCCGCCGTCGAGCCCCGCGCCCGCGTCCGAACTGCCGCCGTCGACGCCCGCGTCGCTCGTCTCGGTCGCGCAGCGCGCGGTCACGATCATCAACGAGCCCGCTTCGACGCGGACCTCGAGGGTGCCGCTCTCGCTCGGCCAGGCTTCGTTCGGCTCGCAGTCCGCGCCTTCGAAGCTCATCGCGACGCGGCCCGGATCGACGTTGACGAAGAGGCCGAGGCCGTCTTCGGTGGTCGCGGTGAGGGTGTCGTCGGGGAGCGAGCCGTCGGTGAAGCGGGGGCCCGTGCCCGACGCGGGATCGATCGTCGCCGAGATGCCGGCGAGCCCGTCGCCGGCTTCGTTCTGCACCACGAACGCGAGCTGGCCCTTCCCGGGCTCGACGCGCCCGCCGAGCAGCGGCAGCGCGGAATTCGGCGGCATGTCGACCCCGACCGAGCGCGGCTCCGCGTCGCTCACGTAGGTGGTGACGGTCGGCACGTAACGGAGCGCGGTGGTGCGGAGCTGCAGCTCGAGATCGATCGGCACGTCGAGCGTCGCGCGACCTTCGGTGTCCGTGATCGCGCACGGGAGCTGCGGCACGTCGACCACGCAGACCTCCGCGAGCTGGAGGCGGTTGCCGGAGATCAGATCACGCACCGTGACCGTCCACGACGCGGTGGTGCCCGCGTCGCCCCGCATCCACGCGTCGATGCCGCCCGCGTCCTCGATCGTCGCGTCGCTGCCCGCGTCGATCGGCGCGTCACCGTCGTCGTCGCCGCAGCCTGCCCACCCGCCGAGCGCTCCGAGGAGCGCGACCGTCTTCCATCCCGTCCGCATCGGTGCGCGAAGGTACTCCAGCACCGGCTTACGCTTCGTTCACGTCTGCGCGCGTGATTCGCCGGCGCGGTCTCCGCGCTCACCGCCGCCGCGTCACCACTCGACCTTGCCGCGGCTCGCCTTCTTCGCGCTTCGCTGCGACTTCGCTTCGAGGCGTCGTCGCTGCGAGCCCTTCGAGGGCTTGGTGGCCTTGCGGACCTTCGGTCGCACGAGCGCGCGACGGATCATCTCCGCGAGCTTCTGACGCGCGTCCTCGAGGTTGTCGGCCTGCGAGCGCGTGCGCTCCGAGACCACGATCACGCGTCCGTCCGCGTCGAGCTGCGCGAGCTGCGCGAGGCGCTCCTTCACGTCGCGGTGGAGCACGGTGTCGTGGGCGAGGTCGAAGCGCAGGTCGACCTTGGTCGACACCTTGTTGACGTTCTGCCCGCCCGGGCCGCCCGAACGCGCCGCGGACCACGCGAGCGAGCTCGCGGGGATCCAGAGGGAAGGGGTGATCTCGAGGTCGGTCATGGCGTCGGCGAAGCGCAGCGATGAAGGGTGAAGCGCAGCGATGCAGTGAAGCGTAGCGATGAAACGCAGCGGTGAAGCGTAGCGATGAAACGCAGCGATGGAGTGCGGCGATGAAGCGTGGGCCGGACCTACCTCTCGATGGGCGAGGTCGATAGCCCGAACGGCGCGCGGAACAGTGCGTCGTGCCCAGCGTGGATCAAGGGGCCGCGTCCCGACGTCGTGCGTCGGATGTCAGCGCGCGGCCCGCTCGAGCAGGAGCGCCGACACGTCGCCGACCACGCGTAGGTACGAGAAGACCGTGAAGAGCGCGCCGAGCGCGAAGCCCAGCGCGAGGACCGCGACGAGCGGTCCGAAGAAGCTCGCCCCCAACTTCGCGAGCAGACCGAGGATCACGACCATGACCAGCGCGGCCTTGAGGCCCCGCGTTCGCACGGGCAGCGCGCGCTCGCCGAGCCCGATGCCCGAGAACGCGAGCTCGATCCCGAGCACGACGCGCGGCAGCGCGCCGAACGAGCCGTGCATCGCGGCGACGTAGTCTCGGACGCCGAAGTAGACCAGCACGCTCGAGACCAGCCCGACCCCGGACGCCGCGAGGAGCACGAGCCTCACCGAGTCGATCTCGAGCCCGGCGTCTCCGTACCAGAGGCTCCACACCGCGAACGACGAGAGCAGCGAGCCGACCAGTCCGACCACCACGCCCGTCCGCCAGCGTCGCAACGCGCGGGCGGCTTCTGGACCGTGGATGGAGGCGTCGATCAGCATGCGCGGATCCTACGACGTGCGCGCGCCGGACTTCCTCGACTCGTTCGCTCGGCGCATGTTCTCGCGAGCTTGCGCGGCGCCTCGCCCGCCTCGCTCGCGGCTCGCACCGCGTCTCGCCCGCCTCGCTCGCCGGGTCACGCCTCGGCGCAGTCGGCTTCGCTCAGAAGCAGAGCGATTGGGCTTCCGCGCAGCGATCGAGCGCGGGCTCGAAGCAATCGAACATTCTCTCGGCGGCTTCGAGGCACGGGCCATTGAAGCACTCGAAGAGCTCGATCCTTCCGCACTCGGTGGCACGGCAGCACGCGAACGCGTCCCATTCGGACTGGCAACCGGTGGCGGGCACCGCGCACTCCACGATCTCGCCGATGAGGCAGTCGACGCAGGGCGGCTCTTCGATCACGCACGCGTTGGAGCACTCGCCGTCATCGTCGTCGACGCACGCCTCGAGGCAGGCGCGCGTGCGGTCCGAGCAACGCGGACCGTCGTATTCGGACGGTGTGCCCTCGCCGCAGATCGGGGGGCCCGCGTCGCGCGGTGGAGGCGGAGGGGGAGGCACGAAGCCGTCGGGTCCGACGTCGATCGGCAGGATCGCGGAGTCGCGAGCTCCAGCGTCGACCCGGATCGGCGTGTCCTCCGTCTCGTAGGCGTCGTAGCAACCGAGGAGCATCAGGGACGCGAGCGCGAAGCGAAGCATGGGCGGGAGCATTCCTGGCCGCAGCGCGCACGGCAAGTTCGTCGGGGTCGAGCGGAGTCGCGCGGTCTCGCGAGCATCACCGCGCACGACGTCGCGTCGGCTCGCGTCGTGGTCCGAGGAGCCTCCGAAATGCATCGACTCGGCGCCTGGACGATCGACGCGTGACCCGATCGACGCGTGACCCGATCGTGGGATCGGGTGACTCTCTTCGGGCATGCGCTCGCACCTGCTCCTCCTCGCGCTCGTCTGCACCGCATGCAGCACCACGGGCTCCATGGGCTCGACCTCCGACGCCGGCTCCGATCGGCCCCGCCGCGACGGAAGCACCGTTCCGCGTGAGGACGGTGCGGTCCCCGAGCCGCTCGCCGACGGCGCGGTGGCGCGCGAGGACGGTGGCTCCGTGACCCCTGCGCCGAGCTGCGATCCGGCGTGCGCGGTCGGCCAAGTCTGCCGCGACGGGCGCTGCGAGGACGGCTTGAGTGGCGTCTCGAGCCTCGACGACGTGTTGCTCGGCGATCCCACGCGCTTCGACACCGAGGTGCTCATCTCGCAGGACCCGGACCTGAGCTGGCGTCCGTCGACGATCTACAAGTGGCGCGACTTCGTGCAGGCCGTCGCGACGATGCACGGCAGCGGCATCGGTGACATGAGGCTCTGGCTCGGCGACGAGGACGCGAGCGACGAGGTGCGCACGCGCCAAGCGCTCGTGAACCTCGCGGCGTTCCTCGCGCAGGCGATGAAGGAGACGATCCGCTACGACGCGTGCGACGAGAACAACTGGGACTCGACGAACAACTACGCGATCAGCAACGCGTGCGGGCAGCTCGGTCAGGACTACGGGAGCTACGACTGCGAGATGGCGTGCCCGCGCAACCCCGCGATGGCGATGACCGCGGTCACGCACGCCAAGTGGTACGGCGCGCCGGGGCCGCTCTTCTGCGCGCCGAACGCGACCCTGGAAGCGGCGGGCCTGATGCGCGACGGACGCACGGGGCGCTGGAACTACTCCCACGATTGTTACCCGTACCCCGCGACGGAAGCGGGTTTCTCGACTCCGGACGAGCCGGCGTGGTCGCGCGCGGAGTGCCAGGTCTACGAGGGGCAGCGTGCGGGCCGCTGGGAGTGGGACGGGAGCGGTGGATCGGTCGAAGGATGCTGCTGGTGGGGCCGCGGCGTCATCCAGACCACGGGGCGCTGCAACTTCGGAACGCTCAACCATTTCCTCGGTCGTTCGCACCTCGATGAGACACGATTTCCTCGCAGCGGCGCGCCGCTCTATCCGGATTTGGACTTCTGCGCGGACCCAGAGTCGATCTGCAGCTCGACCGCGTACCCGGAGCTGAAGTGGATCGCGGGGCTCTTCTACTGGATGAGCTCGGTGGAGGCGTACGAGGAGGACGGCTGGTCCTATCGTGATCAGCTCCGCGCGTACGTGGACGGTGGCCTCGTGGGCAACGCCTTCATCGACGCGGTGAGCGGCATCGTGAACCGCGGCTGCCACAACCCGCCCTGCGCGAGCGGCCCGGTGGACGGGCTCGAAGACCGCCGCGCGAACTTCGAGACCGTGCTCCGAACGATGGGCCTGCGTTGAGCGGCGGAGGGCGGCTCCGAGCAAAGTCTGCTCGGAGTCGCACCGACGTGGAGCGGGCGCCGGGTGCCGCGATGCGCACGACGTGCCTGCCGTCGCGAACGGAGCCGACGCTCAGCTCGGCGCGTCGTTCGACTGGGGCTCGTTCGACTGGGGCTCGTTCGACTGGGGCTCGTTCGACTGCGGCTCGTGGATCGTGCCGCTCGGGTAGAAGCGGCCGTACCACTTGCGCATCGCGAGGATCGGGCCGTCCTCCCGCACGAGCATCGGCTTTCGCTGGTGGATCTTGTTCTCCCAGATCGCGATGTCCTCGCGCCACTGCGCGATCCAGTTCCCCACCACGTACCAGACGAGCGCGCGCGGCATCGCGCGCTCCGCGTACCACCGGAAGCGCACGCGCTGGCGGAGCGGCGCCTCGGGGGTGTGGGTCTGGTAGAGGATGATGCGGCCGAAGCGCGGCACGTCGAAGTGGAAGGTCACGACGCCGCCCGGGCCAGCGATGCAGATCGCCGCGTCGGCCGCGGTCTTCGGCAGGCGCTTGCCGAACGCTTCGAGCACCGCGTGGTTGCGGAACCAAGTCATGTGCGGGTGCGCGTCGTCGCGCGACCACGTCGCGTCGTGGTGCACGCGCAGGCCCGGGATCTTCGTGGAGGTCCACGGCACGAACATCGCGCCGTGGAGCGGCTCGAAGTGCGCGGAGTCTGCGCTGTTCTCGCAGAACTCGAGCAGGTGCATGCGCACGACGCCGTGGTCGTGATCGCCGCGGTGCACGAGCGCGCCTCCCGGCTCGAGGCCCTCGATCCGCGGCAGCGAATAGGGCGGCGTGGGCGCGGGTGCGTCGCGACGACCGCGCGCGTGGGTCATGTCGAAGTAGAAGAAGACGAAGCCGTCGCGCTCCTCGACCGGCCAGCTCCGCGTGCGAAGGCGCGGGGGCACGCGCTCGGCGTAGGGGATCGCGCAGACGGAGCCGCTCGCGTCGAAGGACCACTCGTGGAAGGGGCAGGTGAGCTTTCCGTCGCGACACGCGCCGCCCGCGAGGTTCGCGCCGAGGTGGGGGCAGTGTGCGTCGAGCACGCCGACCGTCTCGTTGCCGTCCGTGTCTTTGCTGCGAAAGACCACGAGCTCTTGGCCGAGCGCGCGCACGTGGACTGGCACGTCGCGGAGCTCGGTCGACCGCGCGAGCGCGTACCAGCCGCTCGGGTAGGGCGAGGGGTAGTCCGTGAGGCGCGCGAGCTCGACGTCGGGCTCGGGAGGCAGCGGCGAGCCGCGGCGCGGGCTCGACGCGACGAGGGGAGAGACGCGCTCGCGCACGCGCGAGAGCGTGCGCTCGAAGGGGAACGGCATGACCGGACCCTACGCGCTCCGGCACGTGAATGGAACTCGTTCTAGGCGGCTTCTCCGAGGGTCTGTCGCCAGACCCTCCCCCAGGAAGCCCCGAACCCCTCCCACGAGCCTTCGCTCGCTATCGCTCGCTGCGCGCCGTCCGGAAGGGCGGCTTGCGAAATCGGCAATCCGCTTCTTTTCAGCTTCTCCGAGGGTCTGTCGCCAGACCCTCCCCCAGGAAGCCCCGAACCCCTCCCACGAGCCTTCGCTCGCTTCGCTCGCTGCGCGCCGCTTGCGTAATCGGCAATCCGCTTCTTTACAGTGCCGTGCGAGGGTGGACGGACCTCGGTACCCTGAGGCGTGCGTCGGACGATCCTCGCGCTCTGCTGGACGCTCGGTTGCGGCACTTCGCCGTCGCCCGACGGGCCGCGTTCGGCGACGACGGATGGGTACGAGGACGTCACGCCGGTCACGCCGGTCGCGGTCGGTCCCCCGAGCTCCGACGTCGAGGTGGCCGCGGGGTCGGTGAGCTCTCCGACTTCATCCGCGGCGAACGACTTGCCCCTTCCGAGCTTCGAGCCCTTTCGTCGCCTCGCGCCGGACGCGTGCCTCGCGCGCCTGCGGGAGCTCGACGTCGCGCACCGCGAGCGCGCCCACGAGGCGGTCGAAGCTGGTGTGATCGTCGAAGAGGTCGGCGGCGTGACCTGGGAGTTCGAGGGCCGCCTCGAGGTGCACCGCGTGATGGACTGTCGGCTCGTGCTCGCGCTGCACGCGTGGGCGCCGACCTTGCGCGCGGCGGGCGTCACGAAGGTGCGCCACCTCTCCGCGCTCCGACCGTCGGCGCGGGTGCGCAGCACGGGTGCGGTGAGCGGACACTCGCGGGGGCTCGCCGTCGATCCGCGCCACTTCGAGCTCGCGGACGGAACCCGGCTCGACGTGCTCGAGGACTGGACCTGGCGTCAGCGTGGCGCCGAGCCGTGCACCGAGGTCGAAGAGCCTTCCACGAGCGCGACGCTGCGCGGCGTGGTCTGTCGCGCGATCGAGGCGGGCCTCTTCCAGGTCGTCGTCACGCCGCACCACGACGACCTGCACGCCAACCACGTCCACGTGGAGGTCGTCCCCGACGCGGAGTGGAGCTGGGCTCGCTGAACGAGGCCGTCACGCTCGTCGTGGTTCTCGCACGTCGTCGTGGTGGTCGGTCGTCGTGGTCGTCGACGTGGACGCGGACGTTGACGTGGACGTGGACGTTGACGTTGACGTTGACGTTGACGTTGACGTGAACGGCGACGTGAACGCTTGCGCGAGCGCGAGCGCGAGCACGATCACGAGCACGATCACGAACGAAGAAGGGCGGCCTCCTCCCGGACGCCGCCCCGCTCACTGACGATGCAGCGCGAACCGCTCAACGGTTCTGACGCAGCTCGTACGGGTAGTCGATGCTCAGCTCGGGCCGCGTGAAGCGTGGGAAACGCGCGGAGAGCACGACCGTCTCCATGCACGCGGCTTCGTCGGCGTTCTCGACGTTCTCGACGCTGACCGCCTGCACCTCTCCGGTCTCGCCGGAGATCACCATGATGAAGTTGATGCGGCCGTCGAAGCTCGGCGCGCAGCCGAGGAGACCACCGCGCAGACCCGCCATCGTCGCGATGATGGTGCCGCGGTCGGGCACCTCCGGCAGCGGCGGCGGCGGCGGCTCGCCACCGAGCGCGCGCAGACCCTCGCGGGCCTCCATGTTGTTGCGGTTGATGCGCATCGCCTGCTGGAGCGCGGCGACTGCGGCGTCACGCTGGTTGTTCTGCGCGTACGCCCGACCGAGCGCGACGAGGTAGGCGTCGTTCTCCGCCGCGAGCTGAACCGCGCGACGGTACGCCTCGATCGCGCCCGCGAAGTCGCGGAGCAACGCCTTGCACTGACCGACGCCCGCCCAGTTCTGCGCCTCGTTCGGCTCGATCTGCGCGGCCGATTCGTAAGCCGAGAGCGCCGCCTGCGCGTTGCGGAGCCGAAGCTGCGCCTCCGCCTGCTGACGAAGCGCCTGGGGCGCCGACATCTGCGCGACCTGCACCGCGGGCGGCGCGTTGCGGGGCTGCATCGTGGGCGGCGGCGGGGGCGGCGGAGGCGGAGGCGGGGCGACCGCGACGGCCGGCGGCGCCGCCCACGCGACGAGCGCCTCGGCGGCGCGCGGCGAGAGCTCGAAGAGCGCCTGCGCCATCGGTGCGCCGCCCTGACGCCCGATGCGCTCCGCGATGCAGCGCACGAGGCCGGGCGTCGGACCCACGTGCCACGCGCGGACCTGCGTCTCGCGATCACGCGACCCACCCGGGCACGCCTCCATGAGCTGGAGCAGCGCGCGGCCACGCTGGTCGTTCGTGAGCGTGCGCGGGACGCCGAGCATCACCGTGCTGACCTTCTCGACGATCTCGCGGATGACGCGGCGATCGACGCGCGCGCCACGCAGCTCTTGCTCGAGCGCGCGTCCGTCGTCGGGCGGCAGGTAGGGCAGGGCGGTCGGCTGCAGCGTCGCGGCCGCGATGAGCGCGTCGCACTCGCCGATGCCGAGGCCGAACTCGTTCGTGCACAGCAGCGCGCCGTTGCGACGGGCGGGGAAGTAGACCGCGAGGGTCGCGAGGTCGAGGCCGGTGCGGAGGCGATGCATCACCTGCGCGAGGCGCGTGTCGTACTCCGGACGCGACGCGCCGGGACCCGCTTGCGGTCCGAAGAGCGCGCGGTTCGTGGCCTGACGGAGCTCGTCGTAGGTGTCGCCGCCGCGCTCGGCGTTGGCGCGCATCACCGCGTCGACCTTGCGCACGATCGCGGTCGCGACCTCGCGCGACATCTGACCGTTCTGCACGAGGCGTTGCACGACCGCAGGGTCTTGGGCCTGCGCGGCGGGCGTGGAGAAGAGCGGAAGCGCGAGGGCGAGCACGACGAGAGAACGAACGATGGACATGCGAGACAGCTCCGGCGGGATGCGACGCGGGGCGGGAGGTCGTGATTCATCGGCTCCGCGTTCGCACGCGACCCGATGACTTCGCGGGTTCGTGTGGGTTTGCGGACCGAGCCCGCTACGCCTCACACGACTCCGCTCTGGATTCGCCGGTGGCGCGGCGAACGAAGCGCACCGTCTATCACCGTGGGGGGTGTGAGTCCAAGTCACCGCCCGCGAGGAGACGCACGGACGAGGCGAAACGTTCTCCAGGGCTCGCGAACGTGACCGTCGTGGTCGTGGTCGTGGTGGTCGTGGTCGTGGTGGTCGTGGTCGTGGTGTGGTCGGAGACGTGACCCGCGACGTGACCCGCGACTTGAACGGCGACGTGACCCGCGACTTGAACGGCGACGTGGCCCGCGACTTGAACGGCGACGTGACCCGCGACTTGAACGGCGACTTCATCGGCTCGCGCTCGCGCGCGATCCTGCAGCTCACTTCCCCGAGTCCAGCAGCCTCAGAGCGCGACCACGAGCAGCAGCAGACCGACCCAGCCGAGCAGCACGAGGACGCCGGTGACCGCGAGCGCGACGTTCCACGGCTTCTTCGCTTCGTCGGCGACACCGCGACCGACGGCGAAGAAGACCAGACCGAGCACGAGGCCGAGGCCGGTGATGCCGAGCTGGATGAAGAAGCACAGCGCTTCGAGGGCGCCATCCGCCGAGAGGTGCGCGGGGACGAACGGGAGCAGAGCGGACATCGGAGCGAGCATCGTCACACACCGTCGTCGTGCAGGTCCAAGGTGTTGCCCACGCTGCCGCCCGTGACGAGCCGCAGCTTCACGCGGTCGGGGGTGCGCAGGGCGACGACGCCCTCGACGCTCTCGCCCGCCGCCGCGCTCGCCATGATCCCGGCGTTCCACTCGTCGTCCCACGCGTAGTTGAAGCAGTTGCAGGCGACGCAGCGCTTCTCGAGGCCTTCGCGGACGATGTCGCGCGCGAGATCGCTCGAGAGCGCGTCGACGAGCGAGTCCATTCGGATGTTCCGGCCCTGATGCCAGCAGAGGTAGAAGCCGTGATCCGAGAAGCCGATGAACTTCTGCGGGATCTTGCAGCCGTCCTTCGGGCGGTAGCGCTTGCCCTTCTGCGCGTAGGTGTCGAAGTGGTGCAGGAGCATCTCGCGGTCGTTGAACCACGTGTTCGTCTGCCGGCACGCGGCCTCGATGCGGACGAGCTGCTCGTGCGCCGCGCGGCTCTCTTCGGGCGTCATCTGCAAGTGCGCCGTCTCGGGGACGACCTCGACGTGCGAGAAGCCGCAGTAGGCGTACTTGAAGCCGCCGATCTCCTGGATCGCGCGGAACGAGTCCCAGAGCACGTCGTAGTTGTCGCGCTGCATCACGGTGTTGGTGCCCCACTGCACCTTGCTGCCCGCGAGCATCTGGATCGTCTGCATGGTGCGGCGCCACGTGCCTTGGCGCTGACGGATCTTGTCGTGCGCGGCCTCGCTGCCGTCGACGCTGATGGTGAGGCAGTCGAGCTGCTCGAGCAGCGGCAGGTGCTTCTCCTTGAGCAGCGTGCCGTTGCTGACCATCTGCACCTTCACGCCGAGCGAGAACGCGTGCTCCAGCAGCTGCACGATCTTCGGGTGCACCCACGGCTCGCCGCCGCTGAAGGAGACGATGCCCACGCCGACCTGCGCGGCCTCGCTCATCGCGCGCTTGCACACGTCGACGTCCATGAAGAGCGTTTCGCTCGGACGGCGGCACATCTGACACGACAGGTTGCAGTACTCGGAGAGCGCGATGTCCATGCGCTCGTAGCTCGTGAAGAGCAGTGTCGCGCCGCAGGCCGCGCAGGGTACGCGCTCCAGGGCTTCACGGCCGCTCATGCGGTGCGTGGTCTCGTGGCCACACGCGCAGCGTCGCGTGCGTGGCTTGGTCACCGAGGACTCGATCGTCGACACGGGCGCGTTCACGACGCCACCTCCGCGCGCGCGTGCGCGTCGAGCAAGACCTGCGCGGGCGGCGCGTAGGTCACTTCGCCCTCCGCGACGAAGCTCTCGACGTCGGAGCACGCGGCGAGGCAGCCGGGGCATCGCTCGGTCAGCGCGAGGGTCTGGAGCTGCTTGTGGTGCAGCGAATGCCAGAGGTCGGGCAGGCGCGCGCCCGCGTTCACGTTGCCCATGCGGTCCTCGTCGCTGCGCATGAAGAAGCAGGGGTAGACGTCGCCGCGGAAGTCGACGAGCAGGAACTTGCTCGGCAGGTAACAACCCCCGGGCGGGATGGGGCGCTTGCCGTAAGCGAGGTAGTCCGGGATCACGCCGAAGAGCGACTCGGTGAAGATCTTCACGCTGCGCTGCTCCGCGCGCTCCGCGATCTTCTCGAGCTGCGCGACGATCTCCGCGCGCGGCGTGCGCAGGAGCGAGAAGCGCGGGATGTCCTTGTCCGGTCCGCTGATCTCGGTTTGAAACGGCTGGTAGCTCACCTCGCGGATGCCGAGCTCCGCCGCGAGATCGATGAGGTGGGTGGAGCTCGCGAGCGTCTCCTTCATGAGCACCCCGCTGATGCCGATCGCGATGCCGCGCTCGAGGCATTTGCGGACCGTGGCGATGCTCTTGTCGTAGTTGCCCTCGCCGCGCAGGTCGTCGTGGATCTCGCGCGGACCGTCGATCGACACGTGCAGCTCCACGCTCGGCGCGTTCTGCAGACGATCGAGGTGCGCGTCCGTGATCATCGTGCCGTTCGTCACGATGTCCTGCTTCTTGAAGCCGATCGCGTGCGCGTGATCGACGAGGTCGAGGAAGTCCTTGCGCATGAAGGACTCCGCGCCGCAGGGCGTGAAGGTCGTGGCGCCGAGCGCGCGCGCGTCGTCGAGGAGCTGCTTGGCGAGCTCGAACGAGACGCCGTGCTCCTTGAGCTCCCAGACGCTGCACATCTTGCAGCGGAGGTTGCAGTAGACGGTCAGCTCGATCGCGATCTCTTCGAGCGGACGCGTCAGGGTCTTCGAGCGAGCGAGCGGCAGGAGCGACATGGGCGATGACATGGGCGGGGCGAAGGGTGACACACCCGCGAGCGGAACGAGAGGCGCGCCGGGGGAGACCCTCGCGGGCCCACGAGGCACCTCGCGAGGCTGAGCGAGGGTTCGAGGTCGGCGGACGAACGGACGGCCGTACCTCTTCTACGTGCGAACGCGAGCCGCCCTCCCTCGGTTCTGCGGTTGGCCTTCGGGCGGCGCTCAGCAGGTGTAGCTCGACGGGCGGCACGAATGACGCGGTGCGCTACGATGCGTCATGCGCTTCGTGCTGCTTGGCTTGATGGTGAGCGCGTGCACGGCGGACCGCGCGGGGCTCGCGGGCTTCGACGACGGCGGCGCCGATCCGATCGACGGCTGCGTCGCCCGCGCCGAGACCTGCAACGCGGTCGACGACGATTGCGACGGTACGGTCGACGAGGTGCCGGCCGAGACCTGCGGCACCGACGTCACGGTCGGGGTTTGCCGACCCGGGACCTACCGCTGCGTCGCGGGAGTGCGGACCTGTGAAGGCGCCGTGCTCCCAGGCGCCGAAGCGTGCAGCACCGGGCTCGACGAAGATTGCGACGGCGCGATCGACGAAGACTGCGGGTGCACCCCCGGTGAGACCGCTGCGTGTGGATCCAGCGATCGCGGCGAGTGTCGCTTCGGGACGCGCGCGTGCGGCGACGGAGGAACCTTCGGCGAGTGCCTCGGCGCGATCGAGCCGAGCGCGGAGAGCTGCAACGGGCTCGACGACGACTGCGACGGAGAGACGGATGAAGGGCTCCGGCAACCGTTCTACCGGGACGCGGACGGAGACGGCTTCGGCTCGCTCGGGACGGTGATCGCGGCGTGCTCGCCGCCGGAGGGGTTCGTCGCGGACGCGCGCGACTGCAACGACACCTGCCGCGAGTGCTATCCGGGGCGCGACGAGGTCTGCGACGGGCTCGACAACGACTGCGACGGCGCCGCGGACGACGGTCTCCTCCAAACCGTGTGGCGCGACGCGGACGGCGACGGATTCGGGGATCGCACGATGGCGATGGAGGCGTGCAACGTCCCGAGCGGGTACACGCGAGGCGACGCCGACTGCAACGACAGCGACGCCAACGTGCGGCCGAACGCCTTCGAGGCGTGCAACGCGCGCGACGACAATTGCGATGGAACGGTCGACGAAGGGTGCATGGCGGACTGCAACCGGATCGTGCGCGGATCGAGCCGGTACCACTTTTGTCGAGCCGGTCGTCGGTGGACGGAAGCGCGTGACTTCTGTGGTACGTTGGGCGCGTCGCTCGTGACGATCGAGGACGGCACCGAGAACGGCTTCGTGCGTCAGCAGGCCGACGCAGCGGGGGGCGGCGACTGGTGGACGGGCATGAACGACCGCGACGAAGAGGGTGAGTGGGAGTGGGTGTCCGGCAGCGGCGCGGGCTACCGCAACTGGGGGAGCGGAGAGCCCAACAACTTCGCGAACGAAGACTGCGGCTCGATGCGACCGGATGCGCGTTGGAACGACAGCGACTGCGGGAGCTCGCTCCGTTTCGCATGTGAAGCGGCCCTTTGAGCCGGATCGACCCGCGAGCAGTCGGGGCCTCGCGGCGAGGCCGGCGGGGCATGTTCCTTCGAACGAGGAGACGGCGCCTCCATCCGTTGTGGCCCGCCGGATCCTGACGTTCCAGTGATGAACGTGGTTTTCCGTTGACGGCACCCTCCGTGATTGCGGAGGCTCCGTCGAGGTCGGGAGCGGCGCGCCCCGATCACGGCTGACGTGTCGCCGCAGACTGCGCTCGTCGGGGAACTCATGCACGCACGGCTTCTCTTGCTGGCGTTGGTCGCGCTCCCGAGCGTCTCGCTCGCGCAGCGGTCGGCCACGCTCAATCGCTTTCGGGCTTCCGAGACCGTCGAGGACGACTTCGCGATCAGTCGCCCGACCGACCTCGGTCATCTGCGCTACGGCGCGATGCTCCACCTCGATTATTCGAACGATCCGCTGGTCTGGGAGGACGACCTCGGGGAGCGCGACTCGGAGGCGTTCCGCATCGTCGAGCACCAGCTCGATCTGACGCTCGGTCTCTCGCTCGGGCTCTTCGATCGGATCGTGATCTTCGGCGGC
>JALOQC010000116.1 GCA_025453555.1 Myxococcota bacterium
CGCGCCGCGATCGAGGCGTCGCGCACGCCCCCGCCGACCTGCACGCGCAGCTTCGTGGCGGCGAGGATCGCCTCGATGGTCGCGAGGTTGCCGGGCTTGCCGTCGCGCGCGCCGTCGAGATCGACCACGTGCAGACGCGTCGCCCCCGAAGCCTCGAAGCCACGCGCGATCGACACCGGATCGTCCGAGTACACCGTGACCTGGTCGTAGCGGCCCTGCGTGAGGCGCACGACCTTGCCGTCCAAGAGATCGATCGCCGGGATCAGCTCCATCGCTCTGTTCCTCGAGGGTCTGTCGCCAGACCCTCCCCCACGGGGCATGAAGCCCCGATGGGGCCCCCTCCCACGAGCCTTCGCTCGCTCCGCTCGCTGCGCGCCGTCCGGCAGGGCGACTTGCGGTAATCGGCCATCAGCGTCTCTTCAGCTCCATCGCAGGAACGACTCCAAGAGCTTGGCGCCGCGGCGCTGGCTCTTCTCGGGGTGGAACTGGCACGCGAAGAGCGGCCCGCGCTGGACGGCCGCGCAGAAGGCGCCGCCGTAGTCCGCGGTCGCTACGGTGATCGCGGGATCGTTCGGCACGCAGCAGTAGCTGTGCACGAAGTAGTACCAGCCGCCCTCCTCGAGCAGCGGCGTCTCGCGCGCGAGCGTGATCGGGCTCCACGTCATGTGCGGCACCTTCAGGCGCTCGCCGTCCACGTCGCGGAGCTCGTGCGGAAAGCGACGCACGGTCCCCGCCAGCGCGCCGAGGCCCGCGTGGCCGGGCGCTTCTTCGCTCGACTCGAAGAGCAACTGCATTCCGAGGCAGATGCCGAGGTACGGGCGCTCGCTCGCGAGGTAGTCGCGGAGCGCGTCGCCGAGCGCGCCCGTGAGCGCCTCGCTGCCTTCGCGGAACGCCCCTTGGCCCGGCACGACGAGCCGCGACGCGCCGCGCACCTCGGAAGGATCGCGGGTGATCGACGGCTCGGCGCCCACGCGCAGCAGCGCCTGGTGGACGCTGTGCAGGTTGCCGAGCCCGAGATCCAGAACCGTGACGCGCGTGCTCATCGCGCTCATTCGGTCAACGTCCCCTTCGTCGAAGGCAACGTACCGGCCGCGCGCGGATCGATCTCCGTCGCGTGGCGCAGCGCCTTGGCGAAGGCCTTGAAGCAGATCTCCACGATGTGGTGGAGGTTCTCCCCCGCGTGCAGGTGGAAGTGCAGGTTGCACTGCGAGCCTCGCGCGAAGCCTTCGAAGAAGACCTCCGCGAGCTCGGTGTCGAACTCGCCGATCTTCGCCTTCGGCATCGGCACCTTCCACACGAAGTACGTGCGACCGGAGAGGTCGAGCGCGCAGGTCACGAGCGCCTCGTCCATCGGGAGCGTGGCCGAGCCGTAGCGACGGATGCCGCGCTTGTCGCCGAGCGCGTCCGCGAAACACTTGCCGAGCGTGATGCCGAGGTCTTCGGTGGTGTGGTGTCCGTCGATCTCGGTGTCGCCGGTCGCCTTCACGACGAGGTCGAAGAGCCCATGGCGCGCGAGCTGATCGACCATGTGGCTCAAGAAGGGCAGCGGGGTCGCGACCTCGTGCTTCCCGGTGCCGTCGAGATCGAGCGAGACCGAGATCGAGGTCTCGGAGGTCGTTCGCGAATGCTCGGCACGCCGCGTCATGGGGCGCGAGCTTAGCAGGGCCGGAGCGACGCGCCGTCGCCTTCGCCGAGCGTGGGATCGGCCGGCGGATGACCCGGCCGACTCGACGGGTCCGCGCAGGGAACGCGCCCTCGGCGCCCCCTCGGCGCACCGATCGGGGTCGGGCGATCAAGGCTCGGGCCGCTCGCCCAGCAGCATTCCGTCGCCGCGCAGCGCCCCGAGAGGCTCCACCGCGCTACCTGGCGCGAGCGGCGGAAAGTCGTGCACGAGGCTCGAATCCGCGTAGGCGTAGACCAGCGCGCGCAGCGACCAGTCCGCGAACCACCAATGCCAGAGCTCGAGATCGAAGACGAGCTGCGACGAGAAGCGGATCGGGTCGAGCACGTGCCAGCGCACGTTCGAGCTCCGCCCCACGTGCCCCGGTCCGCTCGAGCAGGCCTCGCCGACGTGCCCCCGCGCGTCGGGCGCCCACGTCTGCGCGTGAAAGGGCTGCGCGTAGCGATCGAGCGAACAAAACGCGGCGCCGAAGTAGTCCTCGGTTCCGGTGCCGAACCACGAGGGGAACGCCTCGCCGTCGAGGTAGATCTTCTCGTCGCCCTCTCCCCACCACGCGCGCCCGCCGTTGCCGACCTGCAACAGCAGCCCGACCAGCGCGCCCTCTCCGCGCAGATCGGCGAGGCGCCAGTCGCGTCGCGGCTGCGTGCGCACGATCCCGAGATCGCGCCATCCCGCCACGAGGCGCCACGTCGTGTCGATCGGCGCGTCGACACGCAGCGTCCCTTCGACCACGAGCGGCACCGGAGACTCCACTGCGATCGTCAAGCGGGTGTCGAAGGGCATCGGCAATCGAGTCACCAGCGTGCCGTCCTCGCGCATCGAAGCGAGCGCGGTATCGAAACGGGCGAGCCCCGGGCCATGTCCGAAGAAGTCTCCGAGCGGCACGCGCACGGTCTCGACGCCGTCGAACGCGATCGAGAGCACCGCCGCGCGCAGCGTCGCTTCGTCGAAGCGCTCGGGTCGCAGGCGGAGCGCACGAACGAGCCCCGCGCCTTCGAGCTCGAACGCGCTCCCTTCGAGCACGAACGTCTCTTCGCGCCCGACCTCGGAGCGGCTCGGATCCTCGAGCTGCGCGGCGATCTCGCGCCGTCGCGCCGCGAGCGCTTCGTGCGCTGCTTCCGACCAGGGCTCCACCGCGGTCCCCTCGGGGTAACGGCGCACCCCGACGTGGTAGTAGAGCCCTTCGGTGTCCTCGCACGTCACGCGCAGGCTCCGCGCGAACGAGATCGGCGACGCGAAGGTCACGCCGCCCGCGGCCTCGTAGGCGAACGGCGGAGGGAAACGCGCGTCCCGCCCCGCGAGCAACACCTCCATGGGCGCTTCGATCGCCAGCGCGTCGTCGACGTAGATGCGGATCGTGCCGTGTGGGTTCGCGCTCCAGACACGCGTGAGCACGCCCGGACCGTCGACCTCCGCCATCACGTCCTCGCGTCCGCCCGCGAACGTGCCGTGAAAGTGGCCGCGGTCGCCGTTCGCGAACCAGCCTTCGAGCGTCCTCTCCTCGGGCTCGGACGCCGCCGGATCGGTGCTCGAGAAGAGGAGGTTTCGTTCGGGTCGCCACGTCGCGAGGTGCGCGAAGTCGGCGAGCTCCTCGAGGACGCTGCCGAGCGTCACGTCGAAGGGCCGCGCGACGGAGCCATCCGGTCGCCCCGCGTCGGTGCTCGAAACGGGCGGACCGTCGCCACACCCGAACGCGACGAACACGACGAAACCCACGCAGGTCGAGAAACGCACCGCGGCAGTGTGCACCGTTGCCGTCGCATCCGCTTCGCACACGACGCGTCCGTTGGTACGGTCTCCCTCGTGGCCGACCGCCTCGACGATCTCGACTACTACACGTTGCTCGGGCTCGAGCCGAACGCGACCGCCGACGCGATCCGCGACGCGTTCCATCGCTTCGCGCTGAAGTACCACCCGGACAACCACGCGGGCGGCGATCCGACGCGCCTCGCGCGCGCCACGCAGATCTTCCGCCGCGGCGCGGAGGCGTACCGCGTGCTCTGCAGCCCCGACTCACGCCGCCGCTACGACGAAGCGCTCGGTCGCGGCGAGCGACGGCTGACCGCAGAGCCCGAGGCGGCCGCGCGCAAGCCCGCGCCGGCGCAGTCGATCAACCGCAAGGCACACCCGTTCTACAAGAAGGCCGAGCAGCTCCTCGCGGCGGGCGACCTTCCGAACGCGAAGCTGCAGCTCAAGATCGCGCTCGGCCACGATCCGCAGAGCGGGCTCTTGCAGGGCAAGCTCGCGCAAGTCGAAGAGCAGCTCGCGGCGCGAAAGCGCTGAGCTCGAACCCGACGCACGCGTGCTCCGCCGCGCACTCCGCCTCACGCGCGAGCCACACGCACACGCTCGGGAGCCACACGAACGCACACTCGCGCCAGCCGGAGCACGACCGCGCACACGAGAGCACTCGGCCCACCGCGCCCCGGAAAACGTGGGTAGCGCGCGTGATGACGCTGCTACGATGCCCGCTTCACCGAGGAGGCCCCGGATGCCGATGTTCCTGTCCACCCGCCACGCTCCCGCTCGGTCGATGTTCGCGCTCGCGGTCGTCCTCGGCTGTGGCGACGAGCCCGCTCCGCCGCCGAACGTCGCGCAGGCTCCGACCTTCGCCAGCGCGCCGACGTTCGAGGTCGAGCCCGCGCACGGCGGCACCGTCGTCGTCGCGGGCACGCAACCGGTCGAGGTCGTGCCGCACGCGAGCGGCGAGGTGCACGCGTACGTGGTCGGAGCGCCGCCGCCCGCGGGTGCGGAGCTCGCGGTCACCGTCCCCGTCCGCGACGGCGTGCGCACGGTGGAGCTCGAGTGGAACCCCGCCACCGTCCGCTTCGAGGGCCGCGTGCGTCGCGTCGAGGTCGTGCCGGGCCCGGTCGACGTCGTCTACGTGACCGGCGGCACGCGCTGGGTCGGGCACGCGCCCACCGTGGTCGTGTCGCCCGCCGTCGTGGTCGCGCCGGCCGCGGTCGAAGTGGAGGTCGGCGGGCCGCGCGAGGTGATCGTCGCACCGCCGAGCCCGACCGTCGTCGTCACGCCGCCGCGCCCGACCGTCGTCGTCACCCCGCCGCGCCCCACCGTCGTCGTCACGCCGCCGCGCCCGCACGTCGTCGTCACGCCGCCCGGCGTCCACCTCGAGGTGCGAGGCGAAGCCCGCGGCAAACACCGCAAGCACCGCAAGCACCGGGGTCATCGCGGGCGCGGGCACGGGCACGCCGACGTCCGAGTGCACATCCGTTGATGCTCGCGCGACCGCTGGACCGTGCGCTCGTCGGAGTCGTCGCGGCGGTCGCGCTCGCGGGCCTCGTCGCGGAGCTCGGTGACTTCCTGCTCGGCTGGCCGCCCTCCGTCGCGCTCGCGCTCTCGCTCAGCTACGAGCACAACCTTCCCTCGTGGCTCGCGAGCGGTCTGCTCTTGCTGGCCAGCGCATCGCTCTTCGTGTGTGCCGAACGCGCGCGCACCGATCGCCCGCGCTGGGCCGCGCTGGGGGTCGTGTTCGCGCTCGCATCGCTCGACGAAGCGGTCGAGCTCCACGAGGGCCTCGGCGCGCTCCACGCGGGCTCCGGTGCGCTGCACTTCGGTTGGGTGATCCCCGGCGCGGCGATCGCGCTCACGATCGGGCTCTCCTTCCTCGGCTTCTTGCGTCGACTGCCTCGGACCGATCGCCGACGCTTCGTGATCGCCGCCGCGCTCTTCCTCGGCGGCGCCCTCGGCATGGAGCTCCCGCTCGGGCTCTGGACGGAGACGCACGGTGACCAGAACCTCGGCTACGGGGTGATCGACTGGATCGAAGAGAGCCTCGAGCTCGCGGGAGCGACCTTCTTCGTGGTCGCTCTGCGCGCGCGGCTTCGACGTGGTGACGAGGTGCTCGACCTGCCTCCGAACGGTTCGATGCCGAGCGATGCCGACGGGCTCGAAGCACCCTCCGAACGTGAGCCGAAGCGAGCCCGTTCGCGCGAGACGGCTCACGAATCGACGGTCGGCGTCACGACACCGAACGAAACGTCGGCGTCGGAGACGACACCGAGCGTTCCGGCGAGCGAGGCGAGGTCGTGAGCCCGTACCTCGTCTCCGCCCGCTACGACTGGGCGTTCTTTCTCGCGCCACCCACGCTGGCGCTCGTGACGGGCATCGCGCTCGCGGATACGCCGGCGACCTCGGAGCTCGCCGCGATCGGCGACAGCCCGGCCGGTCTCGGCCTCGCGATCCTGATCCACGCCCACCTCGTCGCGGTGGTGTTCCGCAGCCACGCGAACCCCACGATCTTCGCGCGCCACCGCGTGCGCTTCGTCGTGGTGCCGCTCGCGCTCTTCGTCGCGCTCGTAGCGTCCGACTGGATCGCGCTCGCCGCGACCGTCGTCGCGACGTTCTGGGACGTCTGGCACTCGGGCGCGCAGACCTTCGGCTTCGCCCGCATCTACGACCGCAACGCGGGCGTGCCGCCGGAGCGCGATCGCAAGCTCGACTTCGCGATGAGCCAGCTCCTCTACGTCGGTCCGGTGATCGCGGGCGCGACGCTCGTCGACCACCTCGCGGAGCTCGAGCTCTTCGCCGACTACGCCGACCCCGTCTCGCAGGCGCTCGCCCACGTGCCCGCGGAGACCCTCGCGCGGCGACCGATCCTCGCGGTCGCGATCGGGCTCGCCATCGCGATCGTCGTCGCGGTCTACCTCGGCGTCGCATGGCGTCGACACCGACGCGGCGAGCCCGTCTCCGCGCTCAAGCTCTGGCTCGTGCTCTCGACCGGCGCGTGCTCGATCGTCGCGTGGGGCTTCAACACGTGGGGCGAGGCGTTCTTCGTGATGAACCTCTTCCACGCGGTGCAGTACCTCGCGCTCGTCTGGTGGTCGGAGGGACGACGCCTCGCGCACGGACGTCTGCGTCGCGCGGGCGCGCTCGCGGTCTTCTTCGGCGGCACGCTCGCCTACGGCGTGTTCGCCGCGACGATCGACGCGGAGCACCACGCGCTCTGGAGCCTCACGATCGTCGTGTCGCTCATGCACTTCTGGTACGACGCGTTCGTGTGGTCGGTGCGCCGCGGCGACGTGTGACTCGCGCTGCGCGGCGCTCCGACGTCGAGCCTATCGGCGACGTCGCCAGACGATCAGCGCGCCAAGCGCTCGATCGCGCGCTGCACGTCGCGACGCAGGCACCGGTCGTCACGCTCCGCGTCGCGCGCGAGCCGGTACAAGGTCGGCAGCGCGCGCGGATCGCCGAGCACGCGCAGCGCGCGCACCGCGTCGCGTCGGTCTTCGCACTCCGCGCTCGTCTCCACCGAGAGCAGCATGCGCGCGAAGGGCGGGAGCTGCGCCTGGTGCGGAATCAGCCGCGCGGCGGCGCCGGATCGCGTCGCGGCATCCGGGCTCGTGATCAGCGTCGTGACGTCCAGCGCGAGCTCCGCCGGCACGTCGCCGATCGGCCCCGCTGCGCCAGCCGAGACGGCGGTCACCGCCTCGGGCGCGTCGTCGCCTCCGCATGCCGAGCGCACTCCGAGGCACGACACCACGAGCACGGTCAGCGCGCCCATCGCGAGGAACGCGCTCATCGGGAGCGGCGGGCTCGGCGCGGGGCGCGGCGCGGGCGCGATCATCGTGGGCGCGAGAGCGACCGGCTGCGAGTCACGTGCCGGGACCGCCGCGGGTGCGGGCGTGCCGATCGTGGCGGAGCCCGTGGACGACGAGCTCGCCATCGTCGAGCCGGGTGGAGGCGTCGCGATCGTCGCCTCCGACGGGGGCGGCGGCGTCGCGATCGTCGCCTCCGACGGGGACGGCGGCGTCGCGATCGTCGCGTCCGGGCTCGGCGTCGCGCTCGTCGCCTCCGACGGCGCGCGCGCGGCGGTCGCGGTCACTCGTGGCACCGGCCCGAGCGCGTGCGCCATCGCGCGGAGCGAGTCGCGGATCGGGCCGACGTCGCTCGGCCGCGCGTGCTTCGAGCTCGCGAGCATCGCGGCGACGAGCGCATCGAGCTCGGGCGGGACGTCGGGCACGCGCATGGAGAGCCGCGGCGGATCCGCGGTGAGCTGTGCGGCGAGGATCTTCCCGAGCTCGTCTTGTGGATACGGCAAGGCGCCGGTGCAGAGCTCGTAGAGGATCACGCCGAGCGCGTAGACGTCCGCGCGCGCGTCCACGGGCTCACCGACCGCCTGCTCGGGCGGCATGTAGCCTGGCGTCCCCATCACGGTGCCGACGCGCGTGAGCACGCTCGTGCCCGCCTCGGTGACGCGCGCGATGCCGAAGTCGAGCACGCGCGGCTGCACGCGCTCGTCGACCATCACGTTCTCGGGCTTGAGATCGCGGTGCACGACGCCGATCGCATGCGCGGCCACCAGCGCGTCCGCGATCTGCGCGCCGACCTGCACGGCGAACCGCCAATCGGTCCCGTCGTCGAGCCACGCGCGCAGGTTCTTCCCCGGCGCGAGCTGCATCACGAGATACGCGCTCCCGTCGGCGAGCGTGCCGTAGTCGATCGCGCTCGCGACGTTCGGGTGCTCGAGCTTCGCGCTCACCATGGCCTCGCGCGCGAAGCGCTCCGCGAGCTCCGCGCTGCCGGCGAACGAGCCGTGCACGACCTTGAGCGCGACGCTCTTGCGCAGCCGCAGGTGCTCCGCGACGAAGACCGCGCCCATGCCGCCTTCGCCGAGCACGCGCTCGATCCGATAGCGCCCGTCGACGATCTCGCCGACCCCGAGCTTGCTCGCGCTCACGTGAACCACGCCGCTGGTCGAGGGATCTTGGCCAGCGCGCGCCGCATCGCGCCCGCGTCGGGGAATCGTGCGTCGGGCTCCTTCGCGAGCGCGCGTCGTACGAACGCTTCGAGCTCGGGCGCGACGCCGAGATCGTGGCGCGCTTCTTCGAGCGGCGGCGGTGGCTCGCAGAGGTGCATGCGGAAGAGCTCCGACACCTCCTCCGCGACGAACGGGAAGGTCCCCGTGAGCATCTCGAAGATCACCACGCCCATCGCATACACGTCGACCCGCGCGTCGACGGCGGCCGCACGAATCTGCTCGGGCGCCATGTACGCGGGTGTTCCGAGCAGCATGCCCTGCGACGTCAGGACGGTCCGTGGTCCCCACGGGTCGTCGCTCGTCTGCTTCGCGAGCCCGAAGTCGAGGAGCTTCGGCACCACGCCGAGCGGCGTCCGCGCGAGGAAGACGTTGTCCGGCTTCACGTCGCGGTGGAGGATCCCGTGCGCGTGCGCGTACGCGAGACCAGCGAGCACCGCGTCGGCGATCGCGAGCGCCTCGTCCGGTTCGAGCCGCTCGCGCACGAGCCGCGCCTCCAGCGTCTCGCCCTCCAGGAGCTCCATCGCGAGGAAGAGCCGACCGTCCGCTTCGCCGAGCTCCCGCACACCGATGACGTTCACGTGCGTGACCGCCGCGAGCGCCTGAGCCTCACGCTCGAAGCGACGACGCAGGTCCCAACGCTCCAGCACCGTCGGGTGCAGGACCTTCAGCGCGACGGGCGTGCCGTCGGCGGCGCGCGCGCGGTACACGTTGCCCATCGCGCCACCGCCGAGGGGAGCCTCGATGCGATGTCCCGCGAGGGACGCGCCGGGTGCCAAAGGAGAATCGCTCAAGCGCCGCGAGCGTATCGCGGGACGGAAGACGAGGTCGAGGGTCAGGCCCCGACACGGCGCGTCGCGCGACCTCAGATGTCGTCCACGAAGACTTCGTCGAGCGTCCGCGCCCGCAACACCCGACGCGTCCAGCGTGTCAGCTCGGCGTCGCTCGCCCGCTCGACGCGTGCCCGAATCCGCACCGCGTGTCACGGAGACACGACCGGAAACCGCCCGTGCTCGGCCAATCAAACGCTGATCGCGCCCTTGCGGAAGTCGCTCTGACCGATCTTCACGTTCACGAGCGCGGGCTCCGGACAATCGAACGCCGCCGCGAGCGCCTTCGGGAGCTCGTCGCAGCTCTCGACCCAGAAGCCCTTGCCGCCGCACGCTTCGACGACCTTCTCGTAGCGCGTGTAGTCGAGCTTCGTGGCGGGCGTGCGCGCGTCACCGAAGATCTGCCGCTGACCGCGGAGAATCTGAGTCCACGCGGCGTCGTTGCCGATCACGCCGACCACCTTGATGCCCTGGCGCGCCATCGCCTCGAACTCGAGGCCGTGCAAACCGAAGGATCCGTCGCCGTAGACGAGCACGACGCGCGAGCCGGGGCGCGCGAGCTTGGCCGCCATCGCGTAGCCGGGGCCGACGCCGAGGGTGCCGAGGGGGCCGGGATCCATCCAGACACCCGGCCACTGAATCGGCAGAGAGTACGCCGCAGTCGCCACGAAATCGCCGCCGTCGCCGACCACGATGGTGTCCTCTTCAACGAACTTCGCGAGCTCCGCACAAACGCGAAGCGGATTGGGCGGGTCGCCGTCCTGCGCGGCTTCCTCGTTCATCGCCGCGATCGCCGCCGCGTCCTCCGCCGCGATCTTCTGCAGCCACTCACCACCTTTCCGCGCCGGGAGCGCACGCTCGAGCGCGGCGAGGAAGAGGCCTGTGTCCCCGGGGATCCCGAGGTGAACCGAACGATTGTGCATGAGCACGTTCGGGTCGAGATCGACCTGGATCACCTTCGCGGCGTCCGGGATCGCGCGCCCGTAGTTCAATCGAAAATCGAAGGGTGTACCGAAGACGAGCACCAGATCGGCTTGTTTGAGCGCGGAGCCACGCACGCGCTTGAAGCTGCACGGGTGCGAGTGCGGGAGCGCGCCGCGCGCCATGCCGTTGACGAACACCGGCACCTCGAAGCGGTCCACCAAGCGACGAAGGGCCTCGCGATCGGGCGACCAACGGAGCTGCGATCCCACCACGAGCACCGGGCGCTCCGCCTTCTCCAGCAGCTCCACCGCCTGCGCGATCGCGTCCGCGTCCGGCGCCGCCACGTGCATCGCGCGGTAGGTCTCGGGCGCGGGCGCGTCGACCTCCTTCGCGCCCATCATCAGGATGTCGAGCGGCATTTCGAGGAAGACGGGGCCGGGCACGCCGGTCATCGCCTTGCGAAACGCCATCTGCATGAACTCGCCGAGCCGCCGCGTCTCCGTCACGGTGGCCGACCACTTGGTGATGGGCCGCATCAGCTCGACGTGATCCATGTCCTGCAGCGAGCCCTGGTGCTTGTTCACCGAAGGTCCCGCGCCGCCGAGGATGACCATCGGCACGCCCGCGCGCTGGGCGTTGGCGGCCGCGGTCACGACGTCGGTCACGCCCGGGCCCGCGGTGACGAGCGCCACGCCGGGCTTGCCCGTCACGCGCGCCCAACCGTCCGCCGCGTGGCCCGCCGTCTGTTCGTGTCGCACGTCGACCACGCGGATGCCCTCGTCGAGGCAACCGTCGTAGATGTTCTGGATGTGACCGCCGCAGAGCGTGAAGACGTGGTCGACGCCCTCCGCCTTGATCGCCTTGGCGACGAGCCTTCCTCCGTGAACCATGCCCATGCGTACACCCCTTCTCTGGATCTCTCGGAGAGATCCGCCGCTGCGCACCAAGACCGATCGCGTGGCCGTCGAGCGTCACCCGCACGTCGTGGCCGCGCGATGAAAGCGCGAAGCGGTGCTCGGGTTCAACCGCGTCCTCACGAGGGGACCGCGCTCGCGAAGGGACCGCGCGCCCACGCAGCCTCCTCCGATGTGCTAGGACGCGCCCCTCGATGCACTTTCGGTTGCACGGACGGCTGGTGGAGACGCGCGTCGCGGGACGGTCGCTCGCGGGCAACTTGCTCGGCGATCCCGCGGAGCGCGATCTGCTCGTGTACCTGCCGCCCGACTACGACACGAGCCAGCGGCGCTACCCCGTCGTGATGCTGCTGCCCGGCTTTGCCGCCACGCACCGCTCGATGGTCGCGTGGACGCCGTGGAAGAGGTCGACGATCGAGGCCCTCGACGATCAAATCGTGCGTGGCGAGTGTGCGCCCACGATCGTCGCGATGCCGGACTCGACGACGCGCTTCGGCGGCAGTCAGTTCCTCGATTCGCCCGTCACGGGGCGGCACCAGAGCTACCTCGCGGAAGAGATCGTCGCAGCGGCCGCGCGGTCGCCGGGCGAAGCAGCGGCGGCTTCGGCGCGCTCCGCCTCGTGACCGATCGACCCGGCGTCTTCTCCGTGATCGGTGCGCACGCCGCCGACGCGAGCTTCGACGTGACGATGCGGCCGATGCTCACGCACGCGGCGATCGCGATCGGGCGCGCGGGCGGCCTCGAAAGCTTCTCGCGACGCGTGACCGACGGTGGCCCGCGCGACGCGATGGAGTTCGACGCGGCCTTCACCCTGGCCGCCAGCACCGCGTACACCCCCGAGCCGGACGCCCCCTACCCGCACTGCGCGTGGCCCGTCGATCCGAGCACGGGCCGCATCGACGAAGCGGTCTTCGCTCGTTGGCGCGCCCACGATCCGCTGACCCGCATCACGGCTTCGCACGATGCGCTGGGCGCGCTCCGCTACGCGATCGTCGACGCTGGCGATCGCGACGAGCACGGACTTCAGCTCGCGGCGCGCGAGCTCGCGAGCGCTCTCCGCGGCGCGGGCGTCGCCGTCGAGCACGAAGAGTTCGACGGCGGCCACCGCGGCACGTCGTGGCGCTACTCGCTGACCCTACCGAAGCTGGTCGCCGCCCTCGCGACGTCCTGAGCATCCCTCCACGAGCCCACACCCGCGCACGCCGAGGCAGCCCTCGGATTCACTCACCTCACGCAGACCACGCGACTGACCACGCGACTCGCTCGGTCACTCGCTAAATCGGCATTTTCGAGTAGGATGCGCCTCGTCGCATCGCCGCCACACCGCAACGGACCGCGCCTCGAAGGCCGGAGACTCCATGGCGACCACGAAGAAGACGACCCGCAAGACCGCCAAGCCGTCCAAGAGCGCGAAGAGCCCGGCGCCCGAAGCGCCGCTCGACGCGACCGAGGTCGCCGACGCCGACGCCGACGTGGACACCGACGCGGACGCGAAGGGCTCCGCGAAGGCGGCCGCCGAGCTGCTCGGGGCCCCCGACGCAGCAACGCGCGTGACGGAGATGGCCGAGCAGCTCCTCGACGAGCGCGCGACGGTGTCGACGAAGGCCGCGCGCGTGCTCCACGAGGTGCTGCAAGCGCAGCCGGAGCTCCTCGGGCCGCACGTGGACAAGCTCGCCAAGGGCATCACCGCGTCCAACAAGCGCGTCGTGCAGCTCGCGGCGGATGCGCTCCCCGCGGTCGCGAAGATCGCGCCCGCGCGAGTGGCCAAGCACCTCGAGCTGCTCAAGCGCAGCTTCGAGCCCGCGATCGAAGCTGGACGAGACGGCCTCGTTCGCACCTTCGCGAACCTCTGCATCGCCTCGGTCGCCTACCAGAAGCGGCTCGAGCCCGTCCTCACGCTGGCGCTCCAAGGCGCCGACGGGAAGACGCTGCAGCGGTGGAGCGAGATCGTGTTGCCCGCGCTCAAGGGCGAGCCCCACGCCCGCGCTCGCGCGGTCGTCGAAGATCGCCTCGATCGCATCCCGCGCCGTTACGCGACCGAGATCGCGACCAGCCTCGGGATCCGCCTGCGCGTCCGCTACTGACCGCGCGCCTCCGGCCTCGTGCGCGAGGCGTGGTCGTGCGTCCGTTCGCCGGACGCGAAGCACACGCACACGAGGGCACTCGCGTGAGCGCCTTCGGGCGTGTCCACCGACGCGTCAGGCGCGCGCTTCGGCGACCGCCGCCTCGACGATCCCGCGGATCTCCTGCAGTCGCTCCGGCGTCCGCGCCTCGAAGCGCAGCACGAGCACCGGCTGCGTGTTCGAGGCCCGCACGAGCCCCCACGCGGCGTCGCCGAAGAGGATCCGCGCGCCGTCGACCGTGACGACCTCGTGATCGCGCGCGAAGCGCTCACGCACCTTCGCGACGACCGCGAACTTCTCTTCGTCCGGACAATCGACGCGCAGCTCCGGCGTCACGTACGTGACCGGCACGTCCGCGAGGAGCTCGTGCAGCGGCTGCGAGCGCCGGCTCAAGAGCTCGAGCAGCCGGCACGCCGCGTACGTCGCGTCGTCGAAGCCGTAGAAACGATCCGCGAAGAAGACGTGGCCGCTCATCTCACCCGCGAGCAGCGCGCCCTCTTCCTTCATCTTCGTCTTGATGAGCGAGTGCCCCGTCTTCCAGAGGATCGGGCGCCCACCGTGCTTGGCGACGTCGTCGTAGAGCGTCTGCGAGCACTTCACCTCACCGAGCACCGCCGCGCCCGGTCGCTGAGCGAGCAGGTCGCGCGCGAGCAGCGTGAGCAGCTTGTCGCCCCAGAGGATGTCGCCGCGCGCGTCGATCACGCCGATGCGATCACCGTCACCGTCGAACGCGATGCCGAGATCGAGCCCCTGCTCGAGCACGGTCTTGCGCAACAACTCGAGCGAGTGGGGCTCCGTCGGATCCGGATGGTGCACGGGGAAGTCGCCGTCCATCTCACAGAGCAGCGCGACCGGATCGAAGCCGAGCGTGCGCAGCGCCGCGAGCGCGGTCGGGCCTGCCGCGCCGTTGCCGGCGTCGATCGCCACGCGAAGCTTCGTGTGCGCGGGGTGAACGTTGCCGCGCAGGAACCCGAGGTACGCGGGCAGCACGTCGATCTTCTCCACCGTGCCGCCGCCCGGGAGATCGAAGTCGTTCTCTTCGATCATCTTCCGGAGGGTCACGATGTCCTCGCCGAAGAGCGACCCCTTGCCCTTCATCATCTTGAAGCCGTTCTCGGGCGGCGGGTTGTGGCTGCCGGTGATCTCGAGCAGCTCGTCGTGCAGGCGATCCGAGCTCCGTCGGCAGTCGCGCCCGAGCGCGAGGCGCGTGTGCCCGAGCCGGCGCTGGAACGTGCCGAGCGCACGCCCGAGCGCGCGCGCCAGCTCGTCGGTGAGGTCGCGATCGGCGACGCCGCGGATGTCGTACTCACGGAAGATGTGGAGGTTCATCGGTGGATCCTGGATGCGAAGCGATGGACCGCGACGTAGCGTCGAGCTCGAGCAAGGGAGTGACGCCACGAAGCTCGCCGAGTCAGAAACGTTCGTCCTTGCGCGCCTTGAGCGCTTCGACGACCGCGCGCACGTCTTGAGCGCGCGAGCGCGGAAGAATGAGCAGCGCATCCTCGGTGTCGACCACGACGAGATCGTTCACGCCCACCAGCGCGACCACCTTGCCGGGCGCGACACTGGCGAAATTGCCGCGCGCGTCCACCACGACCGCGTCCTGCGGCAACGCGTTGCCGTGCGCGTCGTGCTCGGCGAGCTCCCACGACGTCGTCCAGCTCCCGAGGTCGTTCCACCCGAACGAACCGGGCACCACGAGCACCTCGTCGACCTTCTCCATCACGCCGTGATCGATCGAGATCGAGGGCAGAGTGTCGTAGGTCTTTTCGACGAGCGCCACCTCGGTGCCGCTCGCGGCCGCGACGTCGTACGCGCGGAGCTGCTGTCCGAGCCCCGGCAGATGCGCGGCGATCGCGTCGAGGATCGTGTCCGCACGGAAGAAGAAGACACCGCTGTTCCAGAGGAAGTTGCCCGCCGCGAGGAACTGCTCGGCGCGCTGGCGGTTCGGCTTCTCCACGAAGCGCCGCGCCCGATGGATCTGCTCTCCGACGGCCTCTCCGACCTCGAGGTAGCCGTAGCCCGTCTCCGGTCGCGTCGGCTCGATGCCCACCGTGACCACCGCGCCGTGCGACGCCGCATCGAGACCGCGACGCAGCACCGCGAGGTACGCATCGGGAACACCGATGTGGTGGTCGGCCGGGAGAACCACCAGCACGCCGTTCGGGTCACGACGCCGGACGTGCGATGCCGCCCAACCCACGCACGGCGCGGTGTTTCGACCGGAGGGCTCGGCGAGGAGGTTTTCGCGGGGCAGCTCGGGGAGCTCGGCCGCGGTCGCCTCCGCGAGCGCGGCGCTCGTGACGACCAACACACGCTCGACCGGCACGAGGGGTGCGATGCGTTCGAGCGTCGCGCGCAAGAGGCTCCGGTCGTCGCCCGGTGCGAGCGGCAGGAGCTGCTTCGGACGCAGACGACGAGACGCCGGCCAGAATCGGGTGCCCGAGCCGCCGGCCATGATGACCGCCCAAGCATTCGGAAAGACGCCTATTTCTGACATGCTTGTCCTCTCTCGCCTGCGTGCGTGCCGCCGGCGCCGGAGGTGTAGTACAGGCGCGAGCTCCGTGCAGCGAGCGGTTGCCAGGCCAGCCGATTCACGCCCGACGTCCGACGTCGTCGCCCGGCTCGACCCGCACGATCGAACCCAGGCGCCATCGCATCGGTGCGTGGGCCGATCTCGGCGCAGACACCCGATCGCGGGCGACCCATACGATCGAAAACGCCCCGCCGGCTTGCGCCTCGGGGCGTTTTCGAGTGCCCGTCCCCGCATGGGAGGAGGCACCGCTCACTTCGATTCGAGCCCCTCGCTCGCGCGTTTCCACGCGATCACGAGGCTCGTTCGGGACCCAGACGTCGGCGAACCGACGCATGCAGTCCGTCGCGAAGACTCACGCGGCGGACGGGGTTCCCGAGCTCAGCCGGCCTTCTTCGCCGCCTTCTTCGCAGCCTTCTTGGCCGGCTTCTTCGCCGCCTTCTTGGCCGCCTTCTTCGCCGGCTTCTTCGCCGCCTTCTTGGCCGCCTTCTTCGCCGGCTTCTTCGCTGCCTTCTTGGCCGCCTTCTTCGCCGGCTTCTTCGCCGCCTTCTTGGCCGCCTTCTTCGCCGGCTTCGCCGCCTTCTTGGCCGCCTTCTTCGCGGGCTTCTTCGCGGCCTTCTTCGGCTCCTCGGCCGTCGTCTCGGTGTTCTTGGTCGTCGCCATGATGTGTGACCTCCTCCGAATGGGGTCTCGGGTTGGCTGGTACCGTATTGTCACGTCACGTCATGTGTCAACCGGAAACGACCATAATTTATAGCTAACTTTGGCATATTTTAGCGAAGTTCGGGCTATTTGACCCATAGCATGCGGAAATTATTCGCTTTTTCCGATCGGGCGGATCGAGCGTGATCCCCTCCAAAATTCGTCCGGGGGTGCGGATCGAGGCGATCTGCCCCCCGATCGGGGGAGGCTCTCGCGTTCCACTCGCGCGCCGTGGGGAGGCCGACCCACCACGACCGGATTCGTCGGCACCGCTGGCGAAAACGCCGGTTTCGTCGAGAGAATCGACTGGCTCCCGCGCGGGAACGTCGACCGTCACGCCAGCCCCACCGCGTCGAGGCCCAACCAAGCGGCCGTCCAGATGAAAATCGACGTCCCTTGCCGTCTCGTCTCGCGCACCTTCCTCCTTCGTGGGGTTTCCGAAGGTGCCTTCCGCTGGTACTACCCACGGCCAAGGAGGCTTCCATGAAGGTACGCACCACCCTCGCCGCGCTCGTGGCGCTCGCGATCGCCTGCGGTCCCAGCCAAGAAGAGCTGGACGCGGCCAACGCGCGAATCGCCGAGCTTCAAGGCGAGCTCGGGACGGCGAACGAGCGAAACCAAGAGCTCGAGACGCGGCTCGGCACCGTCGAGTCGCAGAACGGCGAGCTCGCAAACCGGCTCCGCGCGCTCGGTCAGACCGTGGAGGGCCTCGAGGGGCAGCGGACCCAGCTCCGCGGCGAGCTCGACGAGACCCAGCGCGCCCTGGAAGAGCTGCGGGAACGGGAGCGGCAGGCGCAGGCTCGCATCGAGACTTTCCGCAATCTTCTTCAGCGTTTCCGCTCGATGATCGAGAGCGGCCGGCTTCGGGTCCGCATCGTCCGCAACCGAATGGTCGTCGAGCTGCCGGAGGGCATCCTCTTCGACTCGGGTCGCGCGGAGCTGAAGGAGTCCGGGCAGGCGACCCTGACCGAGGTCGCGCAGGTCCTCGCGCAGGTGGGTGAACGCGAGTTTCAGATCGCGGGACACACCGACAACGTGCCGCTCGGACGTCGCGCGCGCTTCGCGGACAACTGGGAGCTGAGCTCGGCTCGTGCCGTGAACGTGTCACGCTTCCTCGTCACGCAGGGGGTGCCCGCCAATCGCATCTCCGCCGCGGGTTACGCCGACACTCAACCGGTCAGCTCGAACGAATCCGAGGAGGGACGTGCGCAGAACCGGCGCATCGAAATCGTCCTCGTGCCGAGCCTCGACGAGCTTCCGGATTTGTCTTCGCTCACCGAGTGATCGACAAACACGGATACAATGAAGAGACCCTGCCGCGAGGCGGGGTCTTTCTTCTTTGAGTAGTCCCGACTCCGATCTTCGAATGAGGTCCAGGTTCGACCCGCTCACTTCGGCGATTGGTCGGATACGCCTGAAGACATGCCTTCGACGGTCGAAAGCGCGACCGGGCAAAACGGATGAAGACCGACCGAGGCGCGCGACCGACCGACGTCGGGAGAGGGACGCCCACCAGCACCGCGGCATGCCCACGGTCCGCCGCCACGCCACACCTGTGCTCGGGTCGGTGAGGTCACGTGAAATCGCGTAAGGCGGCCACCCCGCCATGAAGATTTCGTGGAACCTTGGCGTAGGAGTCACCAACCCTCGACCGCTGGAGACCGCCATGCGCTTGCTGACCCTCCTCCTCGTGTTGCCTGCTCTTCCGGGCTGCGTCCTCGACTTCGACTTCGACGACTTCGGCTCGTCGAGCGAAGCGCTCGCGGTCGACGACGCCTACGTCGAGGGCGATCTCGGCGACGTGAACGGAGTGAGCGCGGAGGCGCGCGTCGTGTCGGCGTACGAGAGCTTCGGCCACGTCGACGTCGAGCTTCGCGCGCAGGGTCGCGGCTGGGCCGTCATGCACGTGCTCGACCTGGAGACCGACCAGCTCCGCGCGGGCGACGTCTACGACAGCGACGACCGCACGAGCTACGTGAGCGTGCTCGGATGCAGCGGACCTTCGGACGGTCAGTGGACCTACGACGGCTTCGCGGATCGTGTCGTGGTGGAGGTGGAGCAGGGCGACGATCCGACGAAGCTCCGCGTCCACTACTACGCCGAGTACGAGCACCACGACGCGCCGACGCAGGTCGTGCGGGGGTCGTTCGACGTCGCGCAGTGACTCGCGCCGACGCGAGGTTCGCGGCGGGGCGCTCGGAGATGCGCGCGCGGTGACGAGCTCGGGCTCGGTGATGCGCGCTCGGTCACGAGCTCGGGCTCGGTGAACCGCTCGGTGACGAGCTCGGGCGACGAGCTCGGGCGACGAGCTCGGGCGACGAGCTCGGGCTCGGTGAACCGCTCGGTGACGAGCTCGGGCGACGACGACGTCGTCTCGCGCGACACCTGCTCACGGGCAACGCAGCAGCACCGCGAAGCTGATCGACGTCTCGTGCGACTCGAGCTGCACACGGCCGCCCTGGTCCTCGACCAGACGCCGCACCACCGCGAGCCCGAGCCCCGATCCACGCGCCTTCGTGGAGAAGAAGGGCTCGAACACGCGGCTCGCCACGTCGGGGGCGAGCGGCGCGCCGTCGTTGCGCACGCGCAGCCGCACGAACGCGCCGTCGCGGCGCGCGGTGACCTCGACCACTCCGCCCTTCTCGGCGTGACCGATCGCGTTGTGGAACAGGTGCGCGAGCGCCTGCCGCAAGAGCACCGCGTCGGCGAGCACCACGTGGTCCTCGAGATCGAGCTTCACCACGAGCGCCGCGAACGGACCGTCGCCGAGCTCCGCGCGCACGCCGTCGAGCGCGTAGCGCACGATCGGGTCGAGGCTCGTCTCGCGGATGCGTGGAGCGAGCGGGGCTGCGAAGTGCACGAGGTCGTTCACCAGGCGGTCGAGGCGGCGGGACTCGTCCTCGATCATCGCGACCAGCTCGCCGATGTCGCGTCCGTCGCGTTGCCGATGGCGAATCTGCGCCGTGCATTGGTAGAGCACCGCGAGCGGATTGCGGACCTCGTGGGCGAGCTGCGCAGCCATCTGGCCGAGCGCGGCGTGACGTTCCTGGCGCGCCATCTCCTCGCTCACCGCGCCGAGCTGCTCGGCCGCGGAGATCATCGCCGCGAAGAGCTGGATCGCCGCGAAGTCCCGCTCGGTGATTCGAAGGCCCGTGAACATGAGCACGAACGCGACACGCTCGTCGACGAACACGGGCGCCATGGCCGCGCGGACGAGCCCGGCCGAGCGAAGTCGCTCTTCGATCTCCGCGACCGACATGCCGTTTCGGCCCAGCAGCGCCGCCCCGACCGACGCGAGATCGTCCACGAGGACACCGTGGCCGTCCTCCACCACGCGGCGGATGTTCGGCAGGTGATCGAGCGGCACCGTGCGGTCTTCGAGCGCGGCGATGACCTCGGAGGTGAGCGAGACCTCGGCCTCACTGCTCCCGGCGACGAACGAATACGCGAGCCGCGCCCCGAGGCGATCGCCGTCGGAGACGATCGCCCAGAGCCCGAGGTTCCAACCGAGGCCCTCGAAGATCGGGCGGCTCTCCGCGAGCAGCAGATCGACGTCGACCATCGCCGCGCTCTTGCGGGTCACGTAGAGCCGCGAGAGCAGACCGATCGTCTCGTGCAGATCGGTCGCCTCCGTCGCGTCGTGACCGACGAGGACCCAACCCTCCGCGCCCGCGCTCACCACGCGCACGTCGAGCGCGAGGCGAGTCGGCGCGTGGCGTCCGAGGAACACGAGGCGCGCGCCGTAGGTCTCGTGCGTCGAGACGGCGTCGCTCGCGTCGCGCTCCAGTCGACGAAGCACGTCGGCCGGGCAGTCGGGCACGAGCTCGTCGAGCCGAACGCCTTCGACGCAGGTCTCTCCGAGCGCACCGAGGAACGCGCGGTTGGCCGCGCGCACGACGCCGCCTCTCACGAGGAGCACCGGATCGGGGAGCGCGTCGTAGATCTGCGCGTGCACGACCGTCGTGGTTTTCACGAGGATGCGCCAGGGTCAAGCCCTCCACGTTTCGTTGGCTCCGCGTGTTCGCCTGGGTTCGAGCGATCGAGCGACCCCGAGGACCGTCCGCGTCGCCTCGAATGACGCGATCCGGCTCGTACGAAGGCGGCGAGTCCCCTGCCCACGATCTCGATCCGTGTACCCAGCCCTCGACGCGGATCTCGCTCCCCGACCTCCTCGAATGGGGCTTTGGCCTGTCCGTCGTCGGCACGCCGTACGACCTCCACACCCATCATCGACGGCAACCCGGATCGAGCTCGCGGGCAGGTTCGACGCTTCGGCTCGACGACCTTTCGCCCCAGACCACGGCCGAGGGGAATCGACACGCCGCCATACAATTGAAATCATTCAACTTTTACAAACAACATCCACTTCGCCTCGAACGACTCCATGTGAATTCGGCTGGACAAGAAACGCCTGACGTATTAGCCACCTGATACTGATTTTGGTTTTCAACAACCCGTAGAGGTCAACGTTCATGCGTTCGTTTCCGAAGCATCTTGCGCTCCCCTTGCTGTGCAGCGCCCTTTTCTTCGCCGGTTGCGGCGACGACGACACGACCCCGTCCCTCGATGGGGGCTCCGGGGACTCGGGTCCTGACACCGACGCGGGTGCCGACACCGACGCAGGCACCGACACCGACGCAGGCGTCGACGCCGGGCCTCCTCCCGGCTGTCCGCCGCTCGACGAGTACCCGACCGAGGGCTTCGAGACACGCGCCGCCGCGGAGCTCGAAGCGGTCACGCGTTTTGCCGCCATCAACGCGCGCATGCGTGAGGCGGAGATGTCGCTGGACGTCCGCCCGACCGCGGAGGAGCTCGGTGCGCTCTTCGATGCCGGAGATCCGAGCACGCGGGAGCTCACGTCGACCTACTACGCGGGTCTCATCGACGACTGGTTCGACTCGTTCGCCGAAGCGGCGGGTCAGACGTACGTCCCCTCCGAGCCGCCGCCCGCGAACGGTGGCGTCTGGGTGAGCTGGATCTACGACGCGCGCGGCGTCGACCTTCGGCAGGCCTACGAAAAGGGAGGCTTCGGCGCGTCGCACTACCGAACGGCTGCGGCGCTGCTCGCCGCCGACCGGTCGCCCGAGGCGATCGATCGCGCGCTCGCGCTCTACGGCGCCCACGCGAGCTTCCAGCACAGCGACGCCGCCGACAACCCGCTCCGCGACCGCTTCACGGCGGTGTATGCCAAGCGCCGCGACGACCGGACGTCCGACACCGCGGGCCTCTACCGCTTGATCCAGGGGCACTTCCTCGCCGCACGCGGCGCGGCGGAGGTCGGAGAAGCGTGCAACGCCGTGCGCGACGCGGCGGCGACCAACATCCTTCGAGAGTGGGAGCGGATCCTCTTCGCGACGGTGATTTACTACGCCAATGCCGCACGCGATCAGCTCGGCGGGCTGGCGCCCACGGACATGCAGCTGTCCGCCGCGCTGCACGGCATCGGCGAGGCCGTCGGCTTCGTGCACGGGTTCCGTACGCTCGACAACCCCGAGCGCATCATCACGGACGCGCAGATCGACGAGCTGCTGACCCTCCTGAACTCGGAGCCCGGCGAGCCCGTGAACGTCTATCGCTTCGTGACCGATCCGGGCGGTGAGCTCCCGAAGCTGCAGACCGTGATCGACCGCATCGCAGAGATCTACGGGTTCACCGACTCGCAGGTCACGTCCTTCTACACCAACTACTGAGCACTCCTCGATCTCGGCCCGCGTGGGGTGTGTCCTTTGGGGCGCACCCTTCGCGCGTTCTTTCATGGAAGGTCCACCTCGTGAAGCACGTCATCGTCTCTCCCCATCGCTCCATCACCGCGGCAGCGGCGGCCCTCTTCCTCTTCTCCTGTGGCTCGTCCGGGGGGACGGAACCGGACGACGCCGGTAGCGAGCCCACACCGAGCACGGAGCTGCTCCGCGACGCTGCATCGTGTGTCACCACGCACGTCAGCGACGTGAGCAGCGCCGTCGCGCGACTGCAGACGGCCGTAGACGCCGTCGCCGCCGACCCTTCGGTGACCAACCTCGACGCCGCGCGCACGGCGTGGCTGGAGGTCCAGTCGACCTGGCAGGTGCTCGAGTTCATGCAGGTCGGCCCGCTCGCGACGGCCAGCAACACGGGGGGCCAGGATCTCCGAGACGAGATCTACTCTTGGCCGCTCTCGAGCCGCTGCTTCGTCGAACAGACGATCGTCAACGGCAACTTCGACGTCGACACGTTGCGCCGAGGAGCGGTGAACTCGCGTGGCCTCGACGCCATCGAGTACCTGCTCTTCTACGAGGGCACCGAGAACGGATGCCCGAGCACCAACGTGATCAACAGCAGCGGCAGCTGGGCTGCGCTCGACCCGACCGAACGAACCAGCCGCCGACTGACGTATGCGGCGAACGCGATGGCGCTCGTCAGCGAGCGCACCGCGGAGCTCGTCACGGCCTGGGGAAACGAGAGCGGCGGCTTCGCCCAGACGCTCGCCACCGCCGGTGCCGCCGGGTCGCCGTATCCTCGCGACGTCGCCGCGATCAACGACCTGAGCAACGCGCTCTTCTACATGGAGAAGCAGCTCCGGGACGCGAAGGTCGGCCGACCGCTCGGCATCTGGGAGTGCACGCTCGCGGACTGCACGATTCTGGTCGAAGCCCCCTACGCGCGCATGGGGCTCGAGCACATCCGCCGAAACCTGCGGGGCGCCAGCTTCCTCATCCGCGGCTGTGGTGAGGCGGGGGCAGGGACGGGCTTCGAGGAGCTGCTCGTCTCCGTCGGCGCCTCGGACCTCGCCACGCGGCTCGTCACGGCGCTCGACGCCGCCATCGCGGCTGCCGACGCGGTCGAAGGCGACGACCTGGCCGCCGCGATCGGAGCCGACCGTGCGGGAGTGACGACCCTGCACGACCGACTCAAGGACCTGACCGACCTGCTGAAGTTCGAGATGGTCGTCGTCCTCGGCCTCGACCTGCCCCCGAGCGTCGCGGGCGACAACGACTGACGGCGAGTCGCGATGGATGCGGTCGTGGAAACCTTGGAACGCGCGCTCGCAGCGCTGCTCGAGCCGATCCGCGGCTTGGGCGCGCCCGAGGAGCGCGTGTTCTGGGGTTACCTCGTCACGTCGGCTGCGCTGGGCGCGATGGTCTGGGCGCGAAAGCTGCGGGGCCGTGTGCCGCTGCGCCGCTTCCTGCTCGCCCGCGAGGTCTGGCTGCATCGCTCGGCGCTCCTGGACTACCGGCTGCTCTTCGTGCGCGCGGTGGTCGACGCCGTGCTGTTCGCGCCCCTCGTGATGTCGTCGGCCGCCGTCGCATTCGGCACCTTGGCCCTGCTCACCCGCGGCCTGGGTGGTGGACCTCTTCACGACGCACCGGCGTGGGCCGCAGTGGCCGCCCTCACGTTCTCGAGCTTCGTCTTCGAAGATCTTCTGCGCTTTCTCGCGCACTGGCTCTCGCACCGGGTCCCCGTGCTCTGGGAGATCCATCAGGTGCACCATTCGGCAGAGGTGCTGACGCCGTTCACGGTGTTCCGCACGCACCCTCTCGAGGCGCTCTTCATGCGGGTGAGTGGCGCGGTGGGCATCGGGATCGGCGCCGGGCTGGTGCTCTGGCTCTTCCGGCGCGGCGTCGGTGCCTGGGAGATCGCCGGCGTTCACGCGTTGAGCGTCGTGTGGAACGCCGTCGGCGCAAACCTGCGTCACTCGCAGGTTTGGCTCTCGTACGGACGCGTGCTCGAGCACGTCTTCGTCAGCCCCGCCCAACATCAGATCCACCACAGCCTGGATCCACGCCACCACGATCGGAACTTCGGCGCGGTCTTCGCGTTGTGGGACTGGTTGTTCGGGACCCTCTACGTGACCGGCGCCCGAGAGCGGCTCCACTACGGTCTGCCGTCGAGCGAGCGCAACCACGACGACACGGTGTCGTCGGTGCTGTTCGGGCCGCTCGTCGCGATCCTGCGCACCCTACGGCGACGGGTTGGAAGCATCGGCGCCGCAGGTCGTCGATTCCTGCATCGAGGAGCGGGTTCCCGCATACCCCCCGAAAACGAGCGCTCGGGTCCGGCCGTTCCGTAGATCGGTTCTCGTCGAGAGCGCGTCCTCTGCAATCGTGATTTCCTGCAGGATCACGAGGTTCCAGAGGACTCGATTCCCGGGGGCCGTCCCAGCCCCTCCTCCCGACGCGAGCGAATCGCGTCGAGACCCCTCCCCATCACGTCCCCTGCTGCCCGGAGGCTCCGTTTCGCAGCGAGCTTCCCAGGCAGGCGACGTCAGAACTCGACCTTCGCTCCCACCTGCACGGTCACCGGGCGGAGGGGAACTGCTCCGAAGGGTCGACGGCTGGCGATCGGTTGATCGTCGAGCAGGTTCTCGCCCCTCACGTAGAGCCGGACTCGCTCCGAGGCCTCCCACCACGCAACGGCATCGACCAGCACGTAGTCGTCGGTGCGCTCTCCCGCGTCTCCTTGGCCGGCCTGCTCACGCATCTCGCTGACGTAGGTGCCAATCACTTGGAAGCCACCCCGCTCGTGCTCCAACCCTCCTTGGAGCTGGCCCTGATGCGCTGGCACGTACGGCAACTCGTCGCCCTCGCGCACGTCGCCGAACGTCGGATCCTCGCTCTCGAAGCCTTCGCGGAAATGGGAGCCGGTGTACGTGTAGGTGAGGCGCAGCGGGATCGCGAAACGGCCCACTTCGAATCGCCAACTCCCCGCGGCCTCGAGCCCCCAGATCAGCACCGCGCCGCCGTTGAACTGACGATCGAGCATGTCGCCGGAGCATCCCGTCGAGAAACCGCATTGCCCGGTGAGGTTCGAGTAGTCGTTCACGAATCCGACCAGCTCGATCAAACGTCCTTCTTCCGCATCGGCATAGCGAGCTCCGAGCTCGTAGTTGACGCTGAGCTCCGGCTCGACCTCCTCGGGCTGACCGGGCGCGACGGGCGAGTACCCGCGATGAACGCCGGCGAGGAGCGAGAGATGCTCGATCACCTCGTACGTCGCGCCGATGCCCGGCAGAACTGCGGTGTTCACGTTCTCGATGGTCTCGCCCGACGCCCGGTCCTCCAAACGCGTCTTGACGACCTCGGTACGCAAGCCCGGCGTGAGGGTGAGCCCGCCGATTTCGGCGCGGTAGATCGCGTACCCGGCGAAGGCGAAGGCCCATCCGAGGTTGTCGGTAGTCGTGGCGGCCGGGGCATCGACCGCGACGAGACTTCCTCGTTGCATCGCGTAGCGGTACGCGAGGTGGTCCCGCTCGATCTGATCTTGGTGAAGCCTCAGACCGACCTCCACGTGGTGAGCGAGCGCTCCGGTCTGCGCGTCGACCCGCAGGCGTGTCTGCCCGCCTTGGGAGACGTAGCGACGCTGGTTGTCTGCGAGGATGATCTCCTCGGCGGGCGAGCTCGTGTCCTGCGTACCCGTCAGCAGATCGTAGTACAGCGAGCGCGCGCCGGTCGGCGAGAGCAAGACTTGACGCGGGCTGACCGAGGGGTCCCCAAACCCGTTGAATCGAAGCCACGAGCGATCGAGGTCGTGTCGGTAAACGTCGGTGACGATCTGAACGTGCTCACCGAGCTCCGCGCGCCACGTGAGCACCCCACTGGTGCGCCACCAGGTCATCCGATCGAGCTCCGACGCCGCGTAGCGCCGCGTCGGGTCGGCGATGAAGTCCGCGTCCGTGAGCCCGAGGTACGTCTCGTCGCTTCGCTCTCGGCCGAAGCCGAGGCGCAAGTCGACGCGATGGAAGTGCTCGCCGTCCGGGTTCGTCTGCAGGAAGCCTCGCAGCACGAAGTCGCTGCGCGAGAACCCCGTGGGCGGGTCGAAGCTCCCGCCGGTCTGGTCGAGCTCCTTGAAGCCGCGGCTGCCGACCTCCAGCGCCTCGAACAAGAAGCCACCCCAGCGGTTCGAGGTGCCCCAATGGAGGTGGATCTTGCGCGTGAGGAAGCGACCGAAGCTCAAATCGAACGCGCCTTCCGAACGCGTCGGAACCTCACGTGTCACGAGGTTGATCGCGCCGCCGATGGTCTGCGGTCCGTAGAGCAAGGACGCGGGCCCCTTGAACACCTCCACGCCCGTCATGCGGGTCATCAAGGGGAAGTAGTACGCCGCGGGCGCCGCGTAAGGAGCGGGCCCGAACAGCACACCGTCTTCCATGAGAGTGATCTTCTTGGAGCGGTCGGAGCTGGTGCCACGGATACCGATGTTCGGACGTAAACCGAAGCCATCTTCCGTGCGTACGAAGACACCCGGCGCCTGCATCAGGACGACGTGCGGGTCGTCGTACTCCATGGTCTCGAGCTGGCGTTGGTCGAGCAGCGTGATGCCACCACCGACGCGGAGAACGTCTTCGGGGCGATAGCCGACGGCGAGCACGTCGCGCGTGCGAAGGTCGGAGTCCCGCACTTCAGCGTCCGTGTCGTCGTCGTCGGTGACGGCCGCTCCCTCCCCCTCCTCCGTGCCGTGGACCTCGTCCTCCGTCAGCTCGTAGAGCGACGGATCGTCGTCCGCCTCCGCTTCGGCGCTGGTTTCGCCGAGCTCGCTTTCCTCCGCGCTAACTTCGTCGGCGCCTTCGCCTTCCGGCGCGTCCGCAGCTCCGTCCGCGCCTCCGTCCGCGCGTCCGTCCGCGCCTCCGTCCGCGGCGCCCTCCTCGGCGCCTCCTGCTGCGGCGCCGTCGTCGCTGCCACCGTTCGCGGCAGCATCCGCGCCACCGTCCGAGACATCCCCGCCGTCCACCCCCGCGTCGGCGGACGATTGGGCGAGCGACGTCGATGGCACCAGCACCGCGGCGACCAAGAGCCAACGAAGCGAACTCATCATGCTCCTCGACCGAGCTGAACCGGCGGCACTCGCCGGCAGTTGCCGCCAGAGCGGTCAACGTTGCTGAAAACGATTATCGATTGCAACCGAGAATACCCCGGTTGGCCCGTGCGGCAAGTCGCCATGCGCCGGAGCCGCAGATGGGCTCTCTCAGCCACGACGCGCCTGCCAACCGATGTCGCGGCGGAGCTGCTTGCCTTCGAACTGGATTCGATCCGCCGCCGCGTAGGCTCGGTCCGCGGCCTCGTCGAGGGTGACCCCGGTCGCCGTGACGGCCAGGACGCGCCCGCCGGAGGTCACGAAGCCGCCGTCCGCGCGGGTCGTGCCGGCGTGGAAGATCACCACCCCCGCCACCTCCGCGGCGCGGTCGAGCCCCTCGATCCGTCGCCCCTTCGGGTACGCCCCCGGGTAGCCCTCGCTCGCGAGCACGACGCAGAGCGACGCCGGCGCATCCCACGTGGTCTGCACCGCGCTCAAATCCCCTTTTGCCGCGCCCTCGAAGAGCGGAATCGCCGATCCCCCCCAACGCGTCATCAGGCACTCCGTCTCCGGATCGCCGAAGCGCGTGTTGTACTCGAGCACCGTCGGCTCGCCATCGACGATCATCAATCCGACGAAGAGCGCGCCCCGAAACGGAAATCCCTCCGCCGCGCAACCGCGCAACGTCGGCTCGATCACCCGCTCCCGGATCTTCCGCTCGACCTCCGCATCCACCATCGGCGGCGGCGAGTAGGCGCCCATGCCGCCGGTGTTGGGTCCGCGGTCGCCGTCGAAGATCCGCTTGTGATCCTGGGCCGGCGCGAGCGCGACGTAGCGCGTGCCGTCGGAGACGACGTGGTAACTGACCTCCGGCCCCACCAGCGTCTCTTCGACCACGAGCGTGGCGCCCGCGTCGCCGAGCTCCCGCGCGCGACCGAAGCGCTCGATCGCGTCCGCCGCTTCGTCGGCGTCCTTCGCGACCACCACGCCTTTGCCGGCCGCGAGCCCGTCGGCCTTCACGACCAGCGGCCGACGCGCCGCACGCACGAACGCGAGCGCCTCGTCGACGTCGGTGAACGTGTGGTGCCCCGCCGTCGGGATGCCGTGCCGGACCATGAAGTCCTTCGAGAACGCCTTGCTGCCTTCGAGGCGTGCGGCGGCCTTCGAGGGACCGAACGCCGCGATGCCCAGCGCCGAGAGGCGATCCACGAGCCCCGCGACCAGCGGCGCCTCCGGACCCACGATCACGAGATCGACCTTCAGGCGCTGCGCGAGCGCGACCTGCGTGTCGAGGTCGTCCGCCGCGACCGCGTGCACGGCCGCGATCTCCGCGATGCCCGCGTTGCCCGGCGCGGCGTGGACCTCGGCGCCGTCTCGCGTCAGACGCCACACGAGCGCGTGCTCGCGCGCACCGGAGCCGACCACCAGGATTCGCTTCATCGCTCGCTCTCCACGCTCTGCCGCGACGCGGCGCGATCGACGCGTTCGCGCCGAGCCGCTCAATGCCGGAAGTGACGGACCCCGGTGAAGATCATCGCGAGGCCCGCGCGATCGCAGGCCGCGATCACGTCCTCGTCCTTCTTGCTGCCCCCCGGCTGCGCCACCGCGGTGATGCCCGCCTTCGCGGCCGCCTCGACGCCATCCGGGAACGGGAAGAACGCGTCCGACGCCATGACCGCGCCCTTCGCGGCCGCGCCCGCCTTCTGCGCCGCGAGCTCCACCGCGACGACGCGCGACATCTGCCCCGCGCCGACGCCGACCGTCACGTCGCCCTTCGCGAAGACGATCGCGTTCGACTTCACGTGCTTGCAGACCCGCCACGCGAGCTCGAGGCCGCGCAGCTCTTCATCCGTCGGACGACGCTGCGTCACCACGCGCCCCTGGGCGACCTCGCCCTTCGCGCTCGCGTCGCGATCCTGCACCACGAGCCCGCCGGACACGCGCTTGTACGTGAGCATCGGCGCGTCGGGCGCTTCCAGCGTGCCGAGCGAGAGCAGACGCAGCGCGCTCTTCTTGCGGAGCTTCTCGAGCGCGCCCTGCGCGAAGCCGGGCGCGATCACCGCTTCGAGGAAGGTCTCCGCGAGCAGCTCCGCCGTCGCGAGATCGACCTCGCGGTTGAGCGCCACGATGCCACCGAACGCGCTGAGCGCGTCGGCCTCGCGCGCCGCGAGGTACGCCTGCGCGAGCGCCTGCGCGAGCGTGTCGCCGACCGCCACGCCGCAGGGGTTGGTGTGCTTGACCACCACCGCGCCGGGGCGCTCGAGCTCGCGCACGCACTCGAGCGCCGCGTCGACGTCGACGAGGTTGTTGAAGGAGAGCTCCTTGCCGCCCGCACCGACGGATTCCGCGCGTGCGAGGCTGCCGGGACGCGCGTCGCGATCGACGTAGAACGCGCCCTTCTGGTGCGGGTTCTCGCCGTAGCGCACGTCGTAGGCCTTCTCGAGCTGCATCGTCAGCGTGCGCGGGGGCGGTGTGGCCGAAGGCCTTCGCGGCGAGGCGCGCTCGGAGCGCGAGGCTCGTGCCGGCTTCGCTCGTGGCGGCCGCGAGGACCTCCGCGTAGTCGGCGGGGTCGGTGACCACCGTGACGCGCGCGTGGTTCTTCGCTGCGCTGCGCACCATCGAGGGACCCCCGATGTCGATGTTCTCGACGACCTCGTCGTGCTCGGCGCCGCGCGCGACCGTCTGCTCGAAGGGGTAGAGGTTCACGACCACGAGGTCGATCGGCTTGCCGCCGAGGCTCGCGAGCTCTGCGCGATCGGAGTCGAGCTCGCGCATCAACAAGCCGCCGTGGACGCGCGGGTGCAGCGTCTTCACGCGGCCGTCCATCACCTCGGGCGACTCCGTGTACTCGCTGACGTCGATCACCTTCACGCCCGCGTCGCGCATCGCCTTCGCGGTGCCGCCGGTGGAGAGGATCTCGACACCCGCGGCCGCGAGGCCCTTCGCGAGGTCGACGATGCCGGTCTTGTCCGAGACCGAGATGAGCGCCCGCTGAACCTTGGCCACGCGATCCTCCTTCGGCGGCGAGCCGGTCACGGCCGGGGTGGCGCGACGGAAACGGCTCGATGTCGTGCGCCGCGACCGACGGCCGCCGGCGCGCGCGGTCCCTACCACGCAGCGCCCGGACGATCACGCGCGGGAAGTGACGGGCGTGTGACAGCGCTCGCAGACGTGCCGCTCGCAGGGCGCGGTCGTCGGGAGCCTGCGAGCCACGGGCGCGCAGGTAGAAGCGCGTGGGATCGAGGCGCACACATGGACCGCCGAAAGCTCGGCGAAGCTGCTACACCTCGTTCCGGCGCGGCCGGCGAGCGCACGAGGGGACACGATGGGCATCTGGTTCGACGAGACGTTCAAGAGCTCGCGCTTCGGCCTGAAGGTCACGCGGACGCTCTTCTCCGCGCAGAGCCCCTTTCAGAAGGTCGACATCTTCGAGACCGAGGAGCTCGGCCGCGTCATGACGCTCGACGACGCCTTCATGACCAGCGAGGGCGACGAGTTCTTCTACCACGAGCTGCTCACGCACCCCGCGATGCTCACCGCGAAGGCGCCCGAGCGCGTGCTCGTGATCGGCGGTGGCGACGGCGGGACCGTGCGCGAGGTGCTGCGTCACGCGAGCGTGAAGAAGTGCGTGATGATCGAGATCGACGAGCTCGTCGTGCGCGCGTGTATGGAGCACCTGCCGACCATCGGCACCGCGTGGAAGGACCCGCGGCTCGAGGTTCGCTTCGCGGACGGCGTCGACTACGTGAAGCACAGCGACGAAGAGAAGTACGACGTCGTGCTCCTCGACGGGACGGATCCGATCGGTCCGGGCGAGGTTCTCTTCGACCTCGAGTTCTTCCGCGCGTGCAAGCGCATGCTGAAACCCCACGGGGTGATGGCGCTGCAGAGCGAGACGCCGCTGCTGATGAGCGAAGCGTTCTTCGAGACGCAGGTGAAGCTGCGCTCGCTCTTCTCGAAGGTCGCCCCCTACCTCGGTCCGGTGCCGCTCTACCCGAGCGGGCTCTGGAGCTGGACCTGGTGCTCCGACACGCAGGATCCGTTCGCGATCGACGAAGCGCGCGCGAAGGGCATCGTCGACTCGCTCCGCTGGTACAACCTCGACGTGCACCGAGGCGCCTTCGCGCAACCGAACTACGTTCGGCGCGGGATCGCCGATCGCGTGGGGACACGATGATCGACCGTGCGGCCCACCGACGCGGCCACCCGCGTTGGCTCGACGAGGCGCTCCGCTCGGAGCACGCGCGGCTGGTGCTCGTCTGGCGCGATCGGAACCTCGTCGGCGGCGAAGGTCGCGTGCCGACGCCGGTGCTCCTCTCCGCGCACGTGCACCCGGACCTCACGGTCGACCGCGAGGTCGTGTTCCTCGGTGTCGACGCGCACGGCCCGCTCTTCGCGGTCGATCTGAGCGAGCGCGACGATCTGCAGCCACCCGACGGCCGCCTCGAGGACCTGCGCATGGCGGGCGCGTTCATGCCCCGCGACGACTTCGATTTGCTCGCGACCGCGCGCGGGCTCTGCGGGTGGAACCGACGCACCCGCTACTGCGAGCGCTGCGGCGGCGCGCTCGCGTTCGCGAACGCCGGCTTCAAGCGTGTCTGCGCCGAAGGGCACGAGGTCTTCCCGCGCACCGATCCGGCGGTGATGATCCTCGTCACGCGCGGCGATCGTTGTGTGCTCGCGCGACAACCGCGCTTCCCCCCCGGCATGTTCTCCGCGCTCGCGGGCTTCGTGGAGCCGGGGGAGAGCCTCGAAGACTGCGTGAAGCGCGAGACGCTCGAAGAGGTCGGGATCGAAGTCGACGCGCCTCGCTACGCCGCCTCGCAGGGCTGGCCTTTCCCGCAGTCGCTCATGCTGAGCTTCGTGGCGGAGGCGACGCGCGAGACGATCACGCGCGACGACGAGGAGCTCGAGGACGCGCGCTGGGTCTCGCGGGCCGAGCTTCGGGACGTCTTCGAGAAGCGCTCGCGCGACTTCTTCGTGCCGCCGCCGATGAGCCTCGCGCACCCGCTGATCCGCGGCTTCGCCTACGAAGAGGGCTGATGCGATCGCGTGATCGCCGACGCGCGATCACGCCGCGTCGCGACCTCGCGCGCGACGCGCTCACGATCGACGCGCGAACGCCAGGCGCTCGCCCCGCACGAGGCGCGCGCGTCGCGGATCGCCGCCCATCGCGCGATCCCAGCCGCGCGAGTCGTCGTCGAAGGTGACCTCGAAGCGGTGGTGGTCGAGGAGGGCCCGCAGCGCGTCGGGGGTGTAGCCCGCCTCGAGGGGCTCGCCGAAGAGCGCGCGAAACCCGACCCGAACGAGCGGCGCGAGCGGAACCGCGCTCGGGTCGAGATAGCTCAGCGCGAGTCGGCTGCCGGATGCGCTGCGGCGCGACACGATCGCGAGGGTCGCCTCCACCGCCTCGCGCGGCAGGTACATCGTGACGCCTTCCCAGACCCACGCCGTGCGGGCGTTCGCGTCGTGGCCCGCGGACGCGAGGGCGGCGCCGATGTCGTCGCGCGTGAAGTCGACGGGCACGAAGGTGCTCGCGTCGGACGGCGCGCGCTCGCGCTTGAGGCGCTGCGTGCTCGGATGATCGATCTCGAAGAAGCGCGCGTCGACGCCGAGCCGCCACGCGCGCGCGTCGAGCCCCGCGCCGAGCAAGACGACTTGTTCGATGCCTTCCGAAGCAGCCGCGCGGACGAACGTGTCGAGGGTGGCCGTGCGCAAGGCGAGGTGGTCGACGAAGCCGATCGAGAGCTCGCGGACGACGCGGCGCCACCCGGGTCGCGCGCCCGCAGCGGCCAGCGCACGCCACGGGTCGCTCGCCAGACGCTCGGGATACGGGTCGCGGCCCCGCGGCGCGTAGGCTCGCCCGAGCGCGACCAGGATCGAGGTGAAGCTCGGCTCGCCTTCACGCATGGAGCAAGTCTCGCACGTCGCGCGCGAGGCGAGCCGTCGCGGCGTCGCAGGACGCGATGCGCGTGAGGTGGATGAAGCCGTGGATCATCGCGCCCTCGGTTCGCGAGGTCGTCGACACACCGTCTCTCTCGAGGCGTTCGATCAAGCGTCGCCCTTCGTCGCGCAACACGTCGAAGCCCGCGAGCACGACGATCGTGCGTGGGCACCGATCGAGCGTCGTGGAGCGCAGCGGCGAGGCGCGGGAGTCCGCGTGGTTCGAGCGGCCGAGGTAGCGCTCGGTGAACCAATCGACCGTGGTGCGATCGAGGCCGAAGCCGGTCGCGAAGCGGTGCTTGGACGGGGTGTCGAGGTCGACGTCGGTGGTCGGGTAGAGCACGAGCTGACCGCAGACCGCTGGCACGGCCTGCGTGACGTTCAACGCGAGGTTGGCGCCCGCGCTGTCGCCACCGACCGCGACGCGTTCGGGATCCACGCCGAGCTCGGACGCCTTCGCGAGCACCGCACATGTGGCCGCGATGCAGTCGTCGACGGCGGCGGGGAACGGGTGCTCGGGCGCGAGTCGGTAGTCGACCGCCACCACCACCACGTCCGCTTCGCGCGCCATCCGGCGCAGGAAGGCCGCGTGGGAGTCGAGGTCGCCGACCACGAAGCCTCCGCCGTGGAAGTACACGAGCGCCGGGCGACGCTGGCCGGGGGCCGGATGATGGACGCGCACGCGCACCGCGAGGCCGTCGTGGGTGAGCGTGCGTTCGGTCTCCTGCGCGCTCGGCGGCTCGGGTCGCTCGAGCGTGTCGACGAGCACGTGGTAGGAGCGACGCGACTCCGCGAGGCTCGGCTTGCGGTCGAAGCCACCTTCGCCGGAGAGCTTCTGCACCCGCAGGATGAGCTGGAGGTGCGGATCGAGGACGTGCTCGCCGTCGCGCTCCGGCGAACCGACGAGGCGCTCCACGAGCGCAACGGGGAGCTTCACGAGGCGTCGAGCGAACGCCATCCGGAGACGCTCGGGATCGATCAAGCGAGCACGCATGACGCGGAGCTTACGCGCTCCGCGCACGCCGCACGATCGAGGCGCTTCGATCGTGACCGCCGGCGCACGATCGCGTGCGAGGTCGCGAGCTCGATCACGCGACACGCGGCGCCGACGCCGGAGCGCGCGTGAGAGGGGTAGACCTCAGAGCGCGCAGGCCATGCCTTCTTCGAGGCAGAGGTACGACATGAAGCACGCGGTGCACGCGCTGCCGTCGGGACACCCCGTGCTCCGACAATCGCCGACCGGGAAGCGCTCGCACGTGTACGCGTCGACGCAGAGCCAGCAGCCGTCGACGACGATCGCGGTGCCGTCTTCGCCACACTCCGGACGAACCTGACGGCACGTCGCCGTCTCACCGGTCGCGCAGCGCGAGGTCGTGCACGCCGCCACGCAGTCTGCGCAGCCGCCGCACGAGCCGTGCGCGCAGGGGTTGCACCACTCGTTCGTCTCGCAGTCGCCGTCCGACGTGCACGGGCGCGACGCGCAGTGGGCGAAGCGTGCCTCGCACGAGGGCTCGTCCATCGCGAGCGCGCCGCAGTCCGCGCCTTCGCAGCCGCAGCCGGAGACCGGCTCGCAGCCCATCCCGTTCCAGGCCCAACCGAGGAACGCATCGCAGAACCCGACCCCACGAGCCTCCATCGCGCGGCACTCGTCTCCCGGGCACGTCGGACACGAGCCGTCGGTCGAGCAGAAGCGACCGCCCGCGCAGTCCTCACAGCAGAGACCGACGCCGCCGAAGCCACAATCGTCATCGGTGGTGCATGGAGCCGGGCACGCGATGTCGGGGCAACCTCCACGCAGCTCGTCGACGCAGAACCCCTCGCCCGAACAACCCGGACAGCAGATCTGGCCTTCACCACATTCGGTTCCGTCGAAGCAGACCGGCGGCGGCGGGCACGCGACGGGCGGGCACTCGCCTCCCATGCCCGCGCAGAAGTCCGCCTCGCCCGGGCAGCCGGGGCAGCACGCGAACACGCCCTGCGGGCACTCGTCGCCGCCGCACGTGTGGACACACGCGAGGGTCGAGCAGCCTTCGTCGGGGCGCGTGCACGTCCCGCAAGACGCGTTGCAGCAGACGAGGCCGGGCGCGCAGGTGGTCGGTCCGCAGCTCGCGCCGCCGCCGTCGCGCACGCCCCCATCGTCGGTGCCGAGCGGGACTCGGCTCTGCGTGCAGGACGCGAGCACGAGGAGCGAGCCGAGGCAGGTCAAGCGAAGCAGCGACATTCCGAACCCTCCAAACGCCTTCGTGGTCGGAGCCTAGCGGAGCCGTCAGCTTCTTTTCGCGCCGGCTTCGTGCTCACTCCGCGTCGCAGGCCGCGCGCACGCGTGCCGCGAGCGGCGAGCCGGGATGGGCGCTCGCGAACGCGCGCGCGACCTCCGGGTCGGGACGCTCGGCGCAACGAACGAGCGCGCGAGTGCCTTCACGCTCCGCACGCAAGGCGCCGTCCGCGAAGGTCGCCGTGTGCTCGTCGAGCGCGCGGGTCGCCTCGGCGAGGTCGTTCGCGGCGAGCGCGGCCCGTGCACGACGCAGCAGCACGAGCTCGGTGGCCAGGGTGTCCGCACTCGGCGCGACCACGTTCTCTCGAGGCCGCCGCGTCGACGGACGTGCGGGCTCGGAGGTCGAAGCTCCTGAAGGGTCGAGCGCGGGCGCCTCGGGGCTCGTCTCGCTGGGGGCGGCGATCGACTCGTCGACCACCGGCGGGACGACGTCGGACGCCTGCTGCGCCGACGTGGCGGCAGACGTGCGCGGACGCTCCGCAGTCACCTGCGATCGCGAGTCGACCGCGGCCTGCTCTCGCGCCTCCACCGCGGAAGGCTCCTCGCTCCACGGCTTGGTCACGGCCACCGTGGTCCCAGCGCCGACCGCGACCAGGAGCGCGAGCACCTTCGCGCCGAGCGCCGAGCCCGCGACCGCACCGCCGCCGACCGCACCGGCCCCCACGGACGCCGCACCCACGGACGCCGCACCCACGGACACCGCACCGGCCCCCGCCGCACCGCCCGCCGTCGCGGCCGAGGCCGCCGTGCCGACCGAGCTCGCCGCGCCGCTCGCGCCCGCGGCCGCCGCCACGCCCGTGACCGCGCCCGCCGCCACCGCCGCCATCAACGCGCGTCGCACCCGCGCCTTGTCGTCGATGCTCGGATCGTCGGCGCCGCTCGCGATCGTGAGCAGCTCCTTCGCCTCGGGGCTCAGCTCGTTCATGACTCCCTCCCGAGGCGCGCGCGGTGTCGCGCGACGCAGCGTTCGAAGGCCTGCCGCGCGAGGCGCAGGCGCGAATACACGGTGTTCACGGGCGCCGCGGTCGCTTCGGCGATCTCGGGCGCGGTCATCTGTTCGAGCTCCGCGAGCACGAAGACCTCGCGCTGCTCGTCCGGCAGCGACTCGAGGAACGCGTGCAGGATCGTCGCGGCCTGCTGCCGCACCGCGTCGCCATGCGGGGTCGCGGTGGAGCTCAGCGTCTCCGGCAGCGGGGTGTGCGGGCGCTTGCGGCGCGCGCTGCGGCGATGATCGCTGACCACCCGCCGCGCGATCGCGTAGAGCCAGGTGCGCAGGCTGCTGCGCCCCTCGAACTCCGCGAGCTTGCGGTGCACGACCAGGAAGATCTCCTGCGCCACGTCGTCGAGCGCTTCGTCGGCGACCCCGAGGCGCCGCGCGCTCCGCCACACGAAGTCGAAGTGCTCCTCGTACACGCGATCGAACGCAGGCACGACCGGGCGGCTGCGGGGGCCGCTCGCCTCGATCTCTTCGTTCGTACCGCTGGGGCTCACTGCGAGCATCGCTCCTTCGTGGATCGACCTCGGCGGTTCCGTCACCCGGGTTTCGGGCACCACGAAACGGCCGGGATGGGCGAGGTCACCGTGGGCGAGCTTACCGCGAGCGAGCTCACCGAGGACGAGCTCACCGAGGACGAGCTTGCCGAGGATTTGGGCGCGTCCGATCAGCGCCAGCAGAGCCCCGCCCGCAGCGAGACGCGCCCGACCACGGGCGTCGCTCGGTGCAGCTCTCCCGCAGGCTCCACGAAGAAGCCCGGACGCCAGAGCGGCACCAACGCGTCCGCGACGAGACCGACCCGCCCCCGCCGCGCGACCGGCAAGTCGAGCGCGACCCCGAGCCCCGCTGCGGCCCAGGTCGTCAGCCCACGTGCGGGATCCGAGATCCCGAAGCCACGCCCACCCGCCACGCCCAGCTCCACGACCGCCCGCGGCGCGAGGCGCGTCGGCCCCAGCACGAACGGTCGCGTCAACGCGCCGCGCACCAGCCCGAGCCCGAGCCGCGCCCCGAGGGCGTCGTCGCTCGACGAGCTCACCTCGCGCGGTGTCCCGACGTGCGCACCCACCTCGACCACGAACGCTCCGATCGGGACGCGCAGCTCGAGCCCGAAGAGCGCCGACGGCAGCGGCAGTCCTCCGAGCTCGAGCCCGCCGACCACCGCGAGGCCCATCCCTTCCAGCGGCGGCCGGCGAGGCTCTGGATCCCCTTCGTTCGGCGCTTCGTTCGGCGCTTCGTTCGCGTTCCCGCGACCGCCCGTCACGCGCTCGACCGGCGGCTCCACCGCGCGTACACGCTCGATCGCGTCGGGCTCCTCGGGTCGCACCAACGCTTCGCCCGGCACGCCTCCGCGCGGCGACGCCAGCGCGAGCGAGGGCGACACGTCGTCGTCGAGCTCCACCGGTTCGACGGGATCGGCGCGCGGATCGGCGCGCGGATCGGCGCGCGGATCGGCGCGCGGTTCGTCGAGCGTGTCCACGGGCGGCACCAGCGGCTCGCTGGGCGCGGTCGTGGTCTCCGTCGTCTCCACCACGCGCACCGGATCGATCGCGAGCGCCACGATCAGCGCCGCCGCCTCCGCGAGCAGCGCGCAGCTCCTCGCCTCCAGCCTGCGCTCGCTCTGCGCCCCTACCCGCAACCGCAGCCGCCACGCGTTCGGCGCGCGCTCGACCCGCGCGTCCACCGCGAGAGCCTCGTCCGGGATCACACCGCCGAGCAGACGCGCCACCTCGGCGCGCACCTGCTGCTCGCTCGGGCAATCGCCCTCCGCGCGCCAACGCACCTGCGCGTGGGTGGACGTCACGGCGAGCCCCACGATCGCGAGCGCGATCCACCCGACCCGCGCGCCTCGGTGTCTGCTCACTGCCCTCCCCTGCACCGACCCTCCGACCCGACTTCCGCAAACGTGCATTGCTCGTCACGCAGCATCTCGTCACGCAGCATCTCGTCGCGCACCATTCTTCGCGCACCGATGTACCCGAGCGTGCGGAGCCGCCTCAACGGTTGCACGTGAGGGGACGCCAGATCACGAGCGGCCCTTCGATCGAGGCGACTCCACCGACCGCATGCCCTTCCGCCAGCGCGACGATCGCGTCCTCCGGGGGCGGCATCCGCTCGACCGCCCGCGCGGGTCCCCGCGAGAGTGGGAGCGTCCAGAGGGTCCCGTCGAGCCCGAGCGCGAGCGCTTCCTGATCGCTCACCGCGAGGTGCGGAAAGACCGGCGCGAGCTCGACCTCCCGATCCACCACGCCGCGCGCGACGAACGCCGCGCGATCCTCCAGCAGAACCACGACGCCGCGGTTCACCGCATCGACCGCGAGCTCGCGCGCCACCCCCGGAAGCTCGACCGCTTGCGAGACTCCCCCGACGTCCTGCCAGATCAGCGCGCCGCCCACCACGTAGTAGACCTGCTCGTCGACCAACGCGAAACGTTCGACCCGCGCGAAGGGCACCGGCGCCTCGCCGATCGTCGCGAAGCCTTCGAGGTCGCGCGGCACGCGTTGGACGAGCGCGCGCCCGAAGCGAGAGACGAGCAGCGGGAACGCGTCGCGATCGCCGCGACCGAGGGAGCAACGGTCGCCCGTGACGAGCGGGACGGCGGTCGGCACGAGGGAACCCTCGCTCGTGAGATCGAATCGGAACGCAGCGCAGATCGAGTCGACCCAGAGGAAGCCGGACGGCGTGAGCGAGGACGCCGGAACGGTCGCCATGAAGGTCCCGAAGACCCGTCCATCGCGGGTCCCCCACGCCTGCCCGCCCGACGCGACGAACGCGAGCTTCGTCTCGTCGACCACGACCGACAGGTCACCTCCCGACTCGCCGAGCGTGAGGGGCACGCCGAGCCCCCACCGACACGGGAACGGCGCGATCGACGCGTCGATGCCGTCCGGCACCGAAGCGTCCACCGCGAGCGGCTCGATCTCGAGCCCCGTCCGCGAGCCACATCCGATGATCGCGACCGCGATCCAGAAGCGAAGCATCGCGTGATGCTACTCGACCCTTCGCGCAGGCGGCGATCGAAGCACGGGCGCGGACCTCCAGAGCGTGTACAAACCGCGCGTGCGTTTCTCCGACGTCTCCTCGCTACGCGCGTTCGTCGACGCCGACCCCGCGCTCACCGCCGTGCACGACGAGCTCCACCGCCGCCTCGCGGGCGATCCGCACGGCGACGATCCCGGCCACGACGCCGCGCATGCGTTCCGCGTCGCGCTCTGGACGACGCGCCTCGCGCCCGACGAAGACGCCCGCTGCG
>JALOQC010000117.1 GCA_025453555.1 Myxococcota bacterium
TCGGCTGGTTGGTCGGCTGCGTCGAAGAGCACGCGCGCCCCGAGGAGCGCGTCTGCTTCGCGACCGTGCTCGAGGTCGACGCTCCCGACGACGCCGCGTTCATGCGCGCGCGCCACACGCTGAGCGCGACGTTGCTCCGCGAGCTCGGCGTGACGGTGCCGACGTATTGAGCGCGAGTCGAAGCCGAGCTCGGCGTCGTGGACGACGAAGACGACGTGAGGTTCCGAACGTCGTTGCCGCTCGGGAGCGCGAGACGAATCGACGCGCGAGCTCAGTCCGCCACGAAGCCCTTCCAGCGACGCATGTAGCCCACGAACGCCTCGCCGAGCGCGGCCGCGCGCAGCTCCTCCGCCGTGCGCGGCGGACGGAGCGGCTCGAGCCCTTCGCGCGCACGCTCGGGCCAGCGCGGATCCACGATCGCCGCGCGACCGAGCGCGATCGCGTCGGCCCCGAGCGCGAGCTGCGCCTCCGCTTCTTCGCGCGTCCAGATCGCGCCCGCGCTCACGATCCGCACCTGCCGGCCCACCGCCTCACGGAAGATCGGGATCGCGTGTGCGTCGGGCCGCTTCGCGGTCGGCAGCGCGGAGCGCCAGAGCGAGAGGTGCAACACGTCGAGCCCGTCGTCCGCGAGCCAACGCGCGACCTGCAGGCTCTCGTCGAGATCGAGGCCCTTCGCTTGCCCGAAGTCTTCCGGCGAGAGCCGCACCACGAGCACGAGCTCCGGCGCGGCGCGTTTCACCGCCGCGAGCACCTCACGCAGGAGCCGCGCACGGTTCTCGAGCGAGCCGCCCCAGCGATCGTCGCGGCGGTTGTAGTGGGTCGAGAGGAACTGCGAGAGCAGGTAGCCGTGCGCGCCGTGCAGCTCGATCGCGTCGAAGCCCGCCGCCTCGCAGCGCGCGGCCGCCGCCGCGAAGTCCGCGATCACGCGCGCGAGATCGTCCTCGGTCGCAGCGAGCGGGACCGTCAGCTCCGGCTCTTCCACCGCGCTCGCGGAGATCGTCGGCAAGCCGCTCACCGACGGAGTCGCGCGGAGCCCACCGTGGAAGAGCTGCACGCACGAGCGCGCGCCGCCCTCACGCAGCCGCGTCGCCAGACGCGTGAGCCCCGGGAGCGTCGTGTCGTCGTGCACGCCGAGCTCGCCTGGCCAAGCCTTGCCGTCGAGCGAGACGTACGCCGCGCAGGTCTCGACGACCCCGAAGCCTCCGTCCGCGCGGGCGGCGAGGAAGCCGAGCTCGTCGTCCGAGAGCGTGCCGTCGGCGTGGCTCTGCTGGTTCGTGAGCGGCGCGAGCCACACGCGGTTGCGGGCGATCACCCCGCCACCTCGCGCGGCGGATCGGAGCTCGAAGGGATCGAAGATCGAAGGCGTGGTCACGCGCGGACGGTACGACATGCGCGGCGCTCCATGGACGTTCCACTCTCGCGAATGCGGGATCGGCGACCGCGAGGGGTCGCGAACGTTCGTGGACGAACGACGCGGCGCCGTGAATCACTCGTCGTGCGACACCGCGCCATCCGGGTGCGCGTTGCTCGACCGATGGTCCTCCGACCGCTCGCGAGGCCTCACTCCAGATCGTCGCGCCTCTGGAAGACCTCGGCGTTGCGTCGGATCTGCCGGAGGTCGCGGCTCGCCACGTCGCGCTCCCGATCGAGCGCCTCCGTCTGCCACACGAAGCCCCACCACTGTCCGTCGCGCACCCGGTAGAAGCGCAGCTCGCCGCGCGAGGTCGTCACCACGAGCTCGTCGCCCTCGCGCCGCTCTTCGGTCGGCGCACCGACGTTCGCGACCAGCTCGTCGCGACAAGCCCGATCGCAGCGCATCGCGAAGAGCGCCTCGGGGGTCGAGGCCTCCGCCGCGTCCCCGAGCGCGGCGAGCGCGTCCGCACGTTCGTCCTCCGGGTAGCTCGCCCGCACCACCTCGGCGGCCGCTCGCCGGTCCGCGTGGATCGAGATCAGCGCGTGCCGGGATCGCTCGTCCAGCACGCGGTAGAGCCGCTCTCCGTCGTCCGCTTCGAGCGCGCGTGCCATGTACGAGAGCGCCCCCTCGACCTTCCTCGGGTCCGGGGTGTCGTCGCAGGCAGATCCAGCCAGGGCGGCCAGCGAGACCAGAAGCGTCGTCTTTCGGCACGCTTGGCTTGACAGGCCGACGCTCCACGACAGAACCTTCGGACGGTTCCGAGCGCCCATGAACTTCATCGCGGCAGGTCTATCGGACGTCGGGCTCCAGCGCGAGCACAACGAAGACAGCTTCGTGATCCTCGCTGAGCACCGACTCTTCGTCGTCGCGGACGGCATGGGCGGGCATCGCGCAGGCGATGTCGCGAGCAAGATGGCGACCCACGCCATCGCCTCGTTCTTCCAGGCCACGGCCAGCGAAGACGCCACGTGGCCGTTCAGCTTCGACCCCCACCTCTCCATCGACGAGAACCGGCTGGTCACGGGCATCAAGCTCGCGAACCGGAAGATCTTCGAGGCGTCCGTGAAGCACCGCGAGGTGCACGGCATGGGCACCACGGTGGTCGCGTGCCTCTTCTCGAAGGAGAAGGGCAAGGTCTACGTCGCCCACGTGGGGGACAGCCGGGCCTACCGGATCCGGGGCGGCGAGATCACCCAGCTCACGCGCGACCACTCGCTCGTGAACGACTACCTGCTCGTGATGCCGGACATGACGGACGAGCAGCGTGACGAGCTGCCCAAGAACGTGATCACCCGCGCCCTCGGGATGCAGGACTCGGTCGCGGTCGACATGGTCCCCGACGAGCCGAAGCCGGGCGACGTCTACGTGCTCTGCTCGGACGGCCTCTCCGGCATGATCACGGACCCCGAGATCGCGAAGATCGTCGCGGACGCGGGCGACGACGTGGAGAAGGCCGCGCGCGAGCTGATCCAGTCGGCGAACCAGAACGGCGGCGACGACAACATCACCGTCGCGGTCATCCGCTTCACCGAGTGACGACGTCGGTGAGGACGTCGGTTTCCGAGACCGAGACGCAGTGACGACGTCGTCGAAGCTCGGGTCGCTGAAGCTCGGGTTCATCGGGACCCACGGCGTCGGCAAGACGACCCTCTGCTACGGGCTCGCCGCGCGGCTCAAGGCACGCGACGTGGTGCTCGACATCGTCCACGAGGTCGCGCGCCGCTGCCCGCTCCCGATCAACGAGCGCACGAGCCTCGCCGCGCAGTCGTGGATCCTCCACACCCAAGTCGGCGACGAGCTCGTCGCGTCCGCGCGCCACCCGGTCGTGCTCTGCGATCGCAGCGTGCTCGACAACTACGTCTACCTGCTGCTCTCGGCCGGCAAGCAGCACGGCCTCGAAGCGCTCGTGTCGTGGTGGCTCTCGACCTACGACCTCCTGGTCTACGTGCCGATCGTCGACGGCCCGCGCCCCGACGGCATGCGCTCGACCGATCCCGCCTTCCAGCGCGCGGTGGACGAGCGGCTCCTGCGCGAGCTCGACCAACGCGGCGTGCCCGCGCTGCGCCTCGACCCCGCCGCCCGCGAGTCGTGGCTCGACGTGGTGGAGACCGAAGTGTTCTCGCGCCTCGACGACGCCCAGCTCCCGCTGCTCTGATGCGCGATCAGTCCGTCAGCTCCTGCACCTGCGTCGCCTTCAATCCCGGAAGCTCGAGGGCCTTGAAGCGTTCGTAGACCGCGCGGTTGCTGCCCCACTCCGTGCCCGACTCGCGAAACCCCGCCTCGAGCCGCCACGGGCTCTTCTCCGCGTACGGCGTCGACGCTCCCTCGAAGGTGTACGTCACGTAGCGACCCTTCGGTCGCACGAGCAGCAGCCGGTGGCCCTTCACGGGGTCGGGCGGATCCATGTCGTCGATGAACTTCACCGCGTAGCGCGGGGCGAAGTGTGCGGCCATCTCGTCGAGGCTCAGCGGCGACTCGAAGCTGCACCAGAAGACCCCACGCAACCACTTCGGCGCCTCGGGTGGGAGGAACGCCAGGAGCTCTTCGTCGGTCAGCCCGAGGTCCTTCAAGATCTGCGGCCCCGCCGTCTTCAGACGCGCCTTCTTCGTCGCCATTCGCGCGAGGGTAGAGGTCGGGCGCATCCGAGGACAGTGGCTCCGTCGGCGGCCGACCGATCCCCTCCGCGGGTTCGATCCACGCTGCGAGGTGCGTCAGATGCCCGCGAGCAACGCGCGCACCGCGGGGTGCTCGTCCGACGCGGTGATCGCGAAGAGCCGCGCTTCGAGCTCCGGCGCACGTCCGACCACGCGCACGCCGTACTGACGACGCACCTCGCGCTCCACCGAGGTCGGCATCACGAACACGCCGCGCCCGTCTTCGCCGAGCGCCTTGAGCAGACCGCTGTCCTCGACCTCCGCGACCACCCGCGGCGTGATGCGGTGAAGCCCGAAGAAGCGCTCCAGCTCGCGCCGCACGCGCGTGGACGGCATCGGCAGCAGGAACGGCGCTTCGTCGAGACGCTTCGGAAAGCCGCGCCGGATCCGCTCCGCGAGCGCGGGGGCGGCGAAGAAGGAGAGCCCGCTCGTGCCGAGCTGGTGCGAACGAAGCACACGCCCTCCCGCCGGCAGATCCGAGAGCACGAAGTCGAGCTGCCGCGCGTGCACGCGCGCCACGAGCGCGTCGTGCTGATCCTCCACGCAGCGCAGGCGCAGCGCGTCGCCGAGCGCGTCGAGCATCGGCACGAGCGCGCGACGCACCACGAGCTTCGGCAGCACGCCGTCGATGCCCACGCGGCAGACCACCGTGCGCCCCTCGCGGCGCCCTTCGACCGCGTCGAGCAGCGCCGCGCCCATGCCGAAGATCTGCTCCGCGAAGCCGTAGACGACGCGGCCGTTCTCCGTGAGCTCGAGCCGCCGGCCGCGGCGCTCGAAGAGCCGGAGCCCGAGCTGCTCTTCGAGCTTGCGGAGCTGCTCGCTCACGGTGGGGTGCGAGACGCCGAGCCGCTTCGCCGCCGCCGCGAGCCCGCCCGCTTCGACGATCGCGGTGAAGTATTGGAGGTGGTGGTAGTTCAGCCAGGCCATCGGTCTTCGTCCTCGTCATCCCGGCGGTCGCGCCCCGCCCTCACCACCGCCGTCCGCCGTCGCTCGAGCGTCGCGGTTCGAACGCTGTTCGGCCGCTGCGTGACGCCGCCGTCTCATGTAGGCACAGCCTACACGAACGTCGAGTTTTCGAACTGGACCGACAAAGGTGGTTTCCCCAAGGTGTGCGCATCCGATCCACGAGCCCGCGGGAAACGACGCGTCGACGTCGACCCCGACGGGATGGGCACGCTCGTCCCCTCGGATCGGCAGGAGGCGAAGATGGCGCAGACGCAGACGATCACGGTCGCGATGGGTGACGGAATCGGCCCCGAGGTGATGGAGGCGACGCTCGCGATCTTTCGCGCGGCGAAGGTGCCCCTCCGCTACGACGTGGTGCCGATGGGGCGCAAGGTCGCCGAGGGCGGCGAGCCGAGCGGGATCGCGGCAGAAGCGCGCGACTCGGTGGAGCGCACGGGCATCTTGTTCAAGGGCCCGATGGAGACCCCGAAGGGCACCGGCTACAAGAGCGTGAACGTCACCGCGCGAAAGCTCTGGGGCGCGTTCGCGAACAAGCGTGTGTATCGGAAGCTGCGCGGCGTGCCGATCCCGGTGCAGATCCGCGGCGAGCTGAACCTCACGATGGTCCGCGAGAACATCGAGGACACCTACGGCGCGGTCGAGCACATGCAGACGCACGACGTCGCGCAGTGCCGGCGCTTCATCACGCGCCCCGGCAGCCAGCAGGTGCACCGCTACACCTTCGAGATGGCGCAGCGGAAGGGCGCGAAGCGCGTCACCTGCGCGCACAAAGCCAACATCATGAAGATGACGGACGGGCTCTTCCTCGAGACCTTCTACGAGGTCGCGAAGGACTACCCGCAGATCACGGCGGACGACGTGATGGTCGACGCGCTCGCGATGCGCCTCGTGCTCGACCCCGCATCCTACGACGTGATCGTCCTGCCGAACCTGCAGGGCGACATCCTCACGGATCTGGCGGCTGGGCTCGTGGGCGGCCTCGCGTACGCGCCCTCCGCGAACATCGGCGACGGCATCTGCATCTTCGAGGCGGTCCACGGCACCGCGCCCGACATCGTCGGCCAGAACCTCGCGAACCCGACCGCGCTGCTCCTGAGCGGCACGATGATGCTGCGTCACCTCGGCCTCGAACGGCACGCGACGGTGATCGAGGACGCGCTGGAGAAGACCCTCGACCGCATGCACACGCGGCCGGATCTCGGGCAGCCGATCCCGATCTTCCGCACCTCGCGCTTCACCGAGCTGATGCTCTCGCATCTGCAAGACTCGCCCGCGATCACCGGCGCTCCGAGCGCGCCGCTCGTGGCCAAGCGCCAGGACCCGAAGATGATGGTCACCCCGACCCCCGACCGCATCGTGCTGCTCGGCGTCGACGTCTTCCTCGAGTCCGGCCTCGCGCCGCGCGCGATTGCAGAGCTGCTCGAGCCGCTCGGACGCGAGGGCCTGCGCCTCACGATGATCTCGAACCGCGGCACCCAGGTCTGGCCGACCGGCTCGCCGCACACCGACTGCGTCAACCACTACCGCGCGCGCTTCGAGAGCGAGCAGCCCTTGGATCAGCGGGCGCTCATCGCGCTCCTCGAGCGCGTGGCGGACGTGTTCCCGATCTGCTCGAGCGAGTGGCTGCGCGAGATCGGCGGCATGCGCGGGTACTCGCTCGCGCAGGGTCAGGGCTGAGCTTCGGCGCGATCGTTCGTGACCGCGGTCGCGATCGGGCCGCGGTCACGATCGTGTCGCGGTCCGAAACGTAAATCGTGATCGTGAACGTGAACGTGAACGTGATCGGCGACGTGAACGTGATCGGCGACGTGAACGTGATCGGCGACGTGAACGTTCACGACGTCAGTCACGGATCGAGCGCCGGGCGCTCCAGACACCCACTCACCCGCGCCACCGCGTCCGGGTCGTTCGCGTTGCCCAAGAACGCGTCGCGGCCCCCCTGAGACACTCGACTCGCCGTGAGCGTGTCGTGCGTCGCAATCGAGCGGCAGCCCGCGACGCGATCGACGAGCGAGAAATGCGTGACGATTCGCGCGAAACGCTCGCGTGCGAAGCGAGTCGTGTCGCTCGCGAGCCCACGCGCGTGCTCGCGCGCGAAGCGCGCTTGGCGATCGACGCGGCGCGACTTGCGACCGAGCAACGCGATCGTCATCGCGTTCGGCGGCGCGGGCGGAACGGAGCCCGAGAGCCTCCAGAGCGGACGCACACAGACGAGATCGCCCGCAGGACACTCGCGATCGAGCCACGCGTGGACCTCGCGACTCGCGAGATAATGCAGCGCGCGCACGTCGTCCCCACGCGCCGCCGAAGCGCTCGAGCGCTGCGCGAGGAAGGCGACGACCATCGCGGAGGGAACGCGCGCGCCGCCCGGTCGCAAGAGAGGATCCTCGATCAGTCGGAGCGTCTCTTCCGCGAGCCGTCGCACGTCGGCTTCGAGCGCGGGCGAGGCGAGCACGGCGTCCGAAGGGACGCGCGCGTAGAGGATCTCGTCGAGGTGCGCGCGCAGCATCGACGACGCGACGGTCGACCCACGCACGACGTCCGAGCCGGTGCCGCCGCGCGCGAGATCGTCGGTCGCGCGGAGCGCATCGAGCAGGAGCTCCGCTGCCGCGATCGGATCGCCCGCGCGCGCCCGCTCGCGCGCGACCAACGCGATCGCGGTCGGGAACCGCGACAGGCGTCGCTCGTCCGGCCCCGGGCTGCTCGGTGGAAACGGAGAGCATTGCGCGTCACGCGCGACCGCGCGCTGCATCGTGCGCGCGACCTCCTCGCAGAGCGGCGCGAGCGAGCGCTCCTCGAGCGCGGGACGATCGAGGGGCGCCGCCCGGTGCACGCGCTGGAACGTCGTGGTCAGCGTGTCGTGAACCCCGTCGTCGATCGCGGCGAAGCACGCGTGACCCGGACCGGTTCGCGTGAAGAGCGGTCCGAGCGTCGGGCCGTTCTCTTCGACGTCGCGCGTTCTCCGCAGCACCGGCCGCTGACACGATCCGTGCGGATACGTCGCCGCCTCCGCGGTCGCCCAGCGCGCGACGGCCTCCACCTCGTCGCTCGGAACCGCGCGACGCGCGTGCAGCGCGACGTACCCGAGCACGCTGAGCGCAAAGAACGCGATCCCGAAGAAGCGCGCGCGCCGCGATCGACGAAGCCGGAGCTCCTTGGCGTCGAGCTCGGGCGCGGTGGGCGCGGTGGTTTCGGGCGTCGGATCCACTTCGACCGTCCGCCTACGACGACCACCGAAAGGTCGCGCAGCGCGTGTCGTAGTAGCGCTCGGTCACGCCTTCGAAGGCGAAGCCGCACTTCGTGAGCACGTGACGTGACGCGACGTTGTCCGGATGCGTGACCGCGACCAAGGATGAGACGTCACGCGCGCGCGCATGCTCGAGCACCGCGCGCGCGGCCTCCGTCGCGTAGCCGCGGCCGTGATGTGCGGTGGCGAAGCGGTAGCCGAGCTCGAGCTCCGGCCCGCGAAAGCCACGCATTCCCGTACGAAGGATCGGCCACAGCCCGACGTCGCCGATTGGACGATCGTCGATCCCCTCCGAGCCGCGCGCCGCGCGTTCTTCGGGTGCGAGCTCGACCAGCCAGAAGCCCACTCCACGCGTCTCGAACGCGTCGGCGCTCGCGGCGAGGAAATGTGCGGCCTCCACGCGCGAGCGCGGGCGACCGTCGCCGACGTAGCGCATCGCGATCGGATCGCCGAGCCACGCGAGCACCGCGTCGACGTCGCGCGGACGCGGACCGCGCAGTCGAAGCCGCGGCGTCTCGATCGTCGGCACCTCCGGCGCGAGCCCCTCCAGCGAACGCGCGTACTGCGTGTCGCACGCGAAGTGCCCCGTGTTTCCGAGCGGCGCGCAGAGCTTCTCGAAGCCTTCGGATTCGTAGAGCGCGCGCGCCCGCGCCATCGACGCGAGGGTCTCGAGGTAACAACGCGAGAAGCCGAGCGACGCCGCGACGCGCAGCGCGTGTCGGAGCATGCGTCGTCCTGCGCCTCGGCCGCGCAGCGCGGGGCGAAAGTACATCTTCCGCAGCTCGCACACGTCGGGCGGGCCCCCCTCGAGCGGCGCGATCGCCGCGCACCCGAGCACGCCTTCGTCGGCCGCTGAACCGGCCGACCGAGAAGCGTCGTCGGCCGCTGAACCGGCCGACCGAGAAGCGTCGTCGGCCGCTGAACCGGCCGACCGAGAAGCGGCCGCTGACCCGGCCGACCGAGAAGCGTCGCCGAAGGTGTCGACGACGAAGCACGCCGACCGCTCACGCGCGGCGTAAGCCTCGCTCATCGCCGAGACCTCGGGGTCGTGGATCGCGAACCCGGGCCCCGAGGCGCCGTGCTCGGTCATCACGTCGCGGATGATGGCCGCGACCGCCGCGTCGTCGCTCGCACGGATGGGTCGCAGCCAGACGTCGTCGAGGGAGGCCATCGGCGCAGGTTTCCTCGCAGCGCGTGGGAGAGGCAAGCGACTCGCCGCTCGTTCGCGACCCGGCATCTCCGCTCGGCCGACGGCTCCGCACGAAGCGCGTCGGGATCGGCGTGGCGGTCGCCAGGAGATCGGCGACGCGCGCTGGGAGGTCGGCGAGAGATCGACGACGCTCCTCCCGTGACCGACTACTCAGTTCCGATGTCGAGGATCGCCGAAGCGCTCGGTGTCGCGCTCGACGACCGTGGCTTGCTCCCGCTCGAGACCGCGCGGCGCGTCGTCGCGTCCACGAGCGTCTACGAACGCGACGGCAACCCCACGGGCGACATGCTCTGGGCCGCGCTGCTCTCGCTCGAGGACGGCGCGGAGCTCGCGCGCGAAGGCGCTCGCCTCGAGTGGCGCTTCCCCTACCTGCGCGGGTGGGACAACGAAGACGCGGTCCGTCGCTACGGCGCCGAGGCGCTGCCGTGGCTCGAGGCGATGCTCACGCACGTCGGGACGTTCGGGTCGATTCCCGCCGAGCCCTTCTACTTCGTGGGCACGCACCTGCTCGCGATCGGTCCCGAAGCGGTCGCCGCGATCCTGCGTGCGCGTCGCAGCGGCGGCTCGGATCCGGATGGGCTCGACATGCTCACGCTCTGGCTGAAGCGTCACGGCAAGTCCGCGTGGGTCGCGCTCGGAGAGCTCGCTTCGCGCGGGGATTCCGAGGCGAAGCGCGCACTCGACGCCTTGGCGAAGCGTTCGCCGACGAGCGTGCGACGTCAGCTCGGCAAGGAGCTCGCCAAGCGCGTGCTCGATCCGGCGGGGGCGAACGTCAAAGGCGCGCCCTCGCTCACCAGCGCGCCGATCCTCGCGGTCCTCGACGCGGCGGCTGCGAGCGAGATCCACGCGCGCATGCCGTGGCCGGCGCTCGTCGCGGAGGCACCCCACTTCGAGTTCCACGCGCTGCGCGTGGTGGTGGCGCGCGCGAAAAAGGGCGACGACTGGGGCGTGCTCGTCGAGGTCGTCCAAGGCGACGAGATCGATCACGACGAAGAGGTGCGCTGGCCCGCGACGATCCAGCACTACACCTACGGCACGCAGGTCGAGACGGGCGGCGCGTACCTCTTCGACGCGCGCCCCATCCCGCGCACGCTCGTGTCCGAGCCGGTCGACGACGCCACGTGCGCGCGTCTCGACCTGCGACCCGGCCAGTCGATCACGCAGGGCATCGCCGACTGGAACAGCGTGCTCACCCTCCGTCGCACGCTCGCGACCACCCCGGAGCTCCTCTTTCCGCCTGCGGCGAAGGTCGTGCGCGCGCTCGGCCTCCGCAGCCCGGAGGTCCTGCTCGACGTCTGCGCGCTCGAGCACGTCGACGGCACGCGCTACGGCGCCGGCGATCGCCAGCGCCTACCGAGCGCGTCGCCCTCGTGGCGCTCGATCGCGGAGGTGATCGTCGCGCGCGATCCCTCGCGCTTCGATCCCGGCACCCCGAACACCGACTGGCGCTCGATGCTGCGCTTCGGCACGCCGAGTGTGTGAAACGTAGTACACCCGCCGGGCTTCGTGCACCGGCCAGCGCAGCGCCGCGGAGCCGCGCGCGTGCCCGATCGACGGACGAAGCTGTGCCTTGACGTCGAGAACTCGACGCGAGGCTCAGGGCACAGCACGGCCTCATCCGCACGCGGACGCCTTCGCCGTCGGTCCCGCAGGAGAAGTTGGAGGCGGCGTTCGTCGAGAGCGCGTCGTTCAGCCAAACGGGGCCCTCAGAACGCGGTCTCTCCGCGGCGCACGCCCGCAAGGCGTCCTCTCCCATAGAGACGAAACCGCTCGCCGAATTTTGCTGTAGTTTCGGGACCGGTGGTAGTCAGCGGACCCGTCGGAGGGGGCCTTCGAGCCGATAGCCGCCAGGGCCGTGCGCGAGCCGCTCACGGAGCCCGAGCGCACGCAACGTCGAGACAGCGACGTGCACTCGGCTCCGTCGCGCGCGCTCGAGGATGCGCTCGCCCGGCCAGGCCGCCGCGGCAATGGTGTCGATCGACGAAAACGCACCCGGCGTCTCGTGGGCACGATCCGCGAGATGGACTAGCACGCGTTGGAGCACGTTTCTCGTCGCGAGCGAGACCTGGGGTCCACCAGCGACCGCGAACCACGAAGCGTCGTGCGCCAGGATCAAATCGAGGGAAGCGACGGTCGGGGTGATCGCCGGCGCCTCTCTCGCCACCCGCGCCAGCACGCGCGACGTGACCGACCACCGCGCGTGGTCCGCGTTCGCGCTCCAGGCCGCCTCGACGTCAGTCGCGTCCCCCGTGCACCGCCGCACGTACGCGCGAACGAGCCGCGTGCTGGCCGCGACGACGGGGACCTCCGGCATCGGACCCGCCGGCTCGACTCCGCGGCCCACGAAGCTTGCCAGCTCCACGAGCGGCGCCAGCTGGACCAAGCCGGGGGGCACGTCCTCGAGCGCGGCGAGTGATGACGCGATCGCCTCCTCTCGGCGCTCATCCTCTAGCGCTGCGATCGCGCGCAGGAATCGGAAGTACGCGGCGAGCATGTTGCCGACGGCGGCGTAGCGCGCGATCACGGAGTCGTAGCGCGCGATCGCAGCGGGGAGCTCCCGGCGATCGTGTGCTACGAGCGCCTGCGTGGCATCCAGCGAAAGGGCGACACGCGCATCGAGCGCGCGACCCTCGGCAGAGAGCGCTACTTCGGCGAGCGCCGCCTCGCCCTCACCAGTCTCCGCGAGAAGCCGAGCGAGCATCGCCCGAATCGCAGGCCGCTGCTCCTCGCCCGCTCGCTCGATGGCACGACGATGAATCGCGACGGCGAGCTCGTGCTCGCCACGGATCGACGCGGCGCTCGCGATTACCTCGACGTCCTCGGGCGGAACGCAACCCGGCGGCACGTCGAGGTCGCGCACCCGGTCGTAGCGTCCGGTGCGGAAGTCGATCCGTGCGCGGGCGACCGCGACCTCGGTCACCAGGTCGGGCCGCGAGCGGGCGAGCTTCTCGATCTCGTCGAGGGTCGCCTGCGCCTCGTCGAAGCGGGCGGCCTCAGTCGCCGCGCGCACAGAGATTCGGAGGAGCGCGCCGTCACCGTGATCCAGCTCCCGCGCGAGCTTCGCGAGGTCGGCGAGCCGGCCACGGATCGCGAGCGCGGAGTACGCGCGCCGGAGCGCCTCGGCGAGGAGCGGAGCGCGAGGACGGCGGCGTGCCGCGTCGAGGAGACGCTCGAGGGCGGGTAGGCGCCCACGCGCCGCGCCCTCGAGGAGCGCATCGTCGATCCGCTCCTCGGCGTCAGCCGTGAGCACGGCCTCGGGGCGCGCGTGGATGAACTGCCGGATCGGGGGCAGCACGTCGAACGAAGGCGGGTTGCCCGAGCGAACGAGCCAGGAGCGATCGCGGAGCGCCCGGACGAACGCGATCGCGCGCGCTCCGAGCACCGCTTCCGCGTCATCGATGTCGAAGGGCCGGCCGAGCTGCGCGAGCTGCGCGATCGCGGTCCGCTGCTCCTCGGAGAGGCCCGCAAACGATCGCGCGAGCGCCTCGTCGAGCGAGTCACGCGGATCGTCGCGCCGCTCACCGGCCAGCAGGTCGAGCGGGCGATGGAGGCGCGCGGCGACCGCCGCAGCCCCGAGATCGACGATCTGCGGGGCGACGAGCTCGAGGGCGAGCGGGAGGTCCCCGAACCGCTCGACGATCGCGCGCAGGTGCGGCTCGTCGAGGGGGGAGAGGCTCCAACTCGGCTCGAGCACGGTGATGCGATCGAGGAGCAGTCGTCCGGAGGGCGAGCTCGCGAGCGGTGCATCCGGGGAAGGCTTTCCGAACGCGTCGAGGACTAGCGGGCGCTCGCCGGCAAGGCCGAGCACGCTGCGTGACGTCGCGATCAGTCGCAGGGTCGGAATCGCGGCGCCGAGCCGCGCGATCGCCTCGGCGACCCCACCGATCGCGGCCTCGCACTCGTCGAGCACGACCACATCGACGCATTCGCGGAGCGCTCGCACGATCGCGCCCCACTCTCCGGTCGCGAGCCCTCTCGCGAGGGCCAGGCGCGCAGGGACGTCCTCGGAGGTGGCACCGTGGAGGTCGACCCACAGAACCCGTTCCGGTTCGACCACGGCCTGTGCGACCGCCTCGTGAACGAGCCGTGTCTTCCCAGCGCCGGGCGCGCCGACGATGGTCAGGAGCACGCGATCACGAGCGCGCAGCCAGCCATGGATCGCGTCGAGCTCGCGATCACGGCCGACGAACGACGTGCGCTGCGAGCGATCGGTGGTCCTCGGCATCCGAGGCATTCTAGGCTCTGACCAAGCGGTCGTGGGGTTCCAGACGATGTACGCCATCGCCTCCACGCACGCCGTCGCGGTGACGTTGTCCGGCTGAGAGGTCGGACGTTCATCAAAAATGACGCTCTTCGTTCACGCGGTACACCACGCTGCGCGGCACAACCGGGTCATCGCCGTCAGACACTCTTCGACGGTCGCTGCGCGTACGGCGCCGAGGTCTCGTCGAGCGACATGCTCTACGGTGACCCCACGAGCGCGTCTCGCTTCGGCCCGGACGCGTCGTTCGGCGTCGCGTCGTTCGGCATCGGCGAGCCCCGCTGGATCCGGTCGCCCCGAGAGCGTCAGACCGTCGTCGGCGGGGGAGCCGTCGGGCGCCACATCGCCGCGGCGCCACCCCAGCCGACGAGCGTGAGCGGTGCCAGTAGGAGCACGGCGTCGGGCCACGACGTCTGCTCGGCCGCGCCGTAGAGGCCACCGGCTCCGAAGCCGATGCAGAGGAGCAGCGCGAACCCGAAGAACTCCGTCCGCGTCCACACCGCGCCCGCGATGCCGCCCGCTGCGAGCGCGTGGAGTCCGACGAACGCGCCGAGCAACGAGACCTCGGCAGAGACGGTCGTTTCGAGGAGCCACCCGACGCCCGCGAGGGGGAGCCCGAAGCCCAAGGCCAGTACGAGCGCGCCGAGCCCGCGCATCGAGAGGGGCAAGACCACGAACGCGATCGTGGCGAGGAAGAGCGCCGAGAGATCGAGCATCGCGAGCGCGAAGAGCGAGCCGGTGCCGTGCCACGCCGTGAACGCGAACGTTCGCACGCCCACGAGCCCGACCCACGCGAAGAGCAGCGCGACGAGCGGGCGGAGTCGGAGGCTCGGAGTCGGAGGCACGGTCGCGAGAGGGTCGGCCTTCTTCGGTGCGACCGCCAGCTTCGTGGCGCGTGGGCGCGATTCGCGCACGAACGTGCGAGATCGACGAGGAGCGCTCGTCGACCTCCGTCCGGGATCCCGCGACGCATCCATCGTCGCGGGATCCCGTTCGGCGTGCTCGTCGTCTGTTGCGTGTCCGGGATTCCCGAGCCGCCGTCCGCGTCCGTGGATGTCATCCTCGGCAGCATGTGGTTGCGGTCGGTGATGGTGGACTCTCTCGCGTCGTTGAGCAGCTCACTCGACGCAGCGCTCGGTGACTCGAGCTCGAACACGGGGTCGGAGGAGCTAGACTCCGGCGCTGCGCGCTCGGGAGATCCTCGGATTGCGCTTTGTTTTGCCGACCCATCCCACGATCTCGCGGGATTGACGTCGCGCATCCACCGACAGCTCGGCGTGCCTTGCCTCGGCGCGACCACCGCGGGAGAGCTCGACGCGCAGGGCCTTCGACGCGGATCCGCGGTGATCGCGGTCATCGGCGGCGACGACGTCCGTGTCCGCGCAGTGAAGGAGCGCGACACCTCGAACCGCGCCGAGGACGCCGCTTCGGCCATGACGGTCGGCTTTCACGACGACGCACGGCGCTACGCGAGCGAAGGCTTCGGGCAGTCGAGCACGCTGCTCCTGACCGACGGACTCTCCGGGGGAGGAGAGGAGCTCGCGGCGGCGCTGCACCGCAAGACCCGGCCACATCAACAGATCGTCGGCGGCGCAGCGGGAGACGCCGGTCGCTTTCGTCGAACGCAGGTCGCGCTCGACGGGGTCGCGTTGACCGAAGGCGCCGTGGCGGCGCACGTGTTCTCGCGAGCCGCGCTCGGCGTGGGGCTCGGGACGGGGCTTCGGCCCGCGAGTCGACGCTTCGTCGTCACGCGCGCCGAAGGCACACGCGTGTACGAGCTCGACGGAGCGCCGGCCATCGACGCGTACGTCGACTTCGCGAAGGAGAGCGGTCGACCGTTCGATCGTGGCTCGCCGGGGACGTTCTTCGTGCACCACGAGCTCGGGATCTACTTCTTCGACGAGGTCCGCTTCGCTCGCGCGCCTCTGGTCGCGATGGCAGACGGCTCACTCGTGTGCGCCGCCTCGGTCCCCGTGGGCTCGAGCGTGTGCATTCTCGACGGTACCGGGCCCGACCTCGTGCGCGCCGCCGAGGAAGCCGGCCGCGAAGCGCAGCGGAACCTCGGGCGTGCGTGCGGCGGAGCGCTCGCGTTCGACTGCATCTGCCGAGGTCTCATCCTCGGCGACACGTTCGGTGACGAGGTCGGCGCGATTCGTGGCGCGCTCCGCACCGATCAAGTCGCCGGCTTCCTCACGTACGGAGAGATCGCGCGGTACCGCGGGACACGCCAAGGGTGGCACAACGCCACCGCCGTCGTGGTCGCGCTCCCTGCGTGACGGCAGTCCGCCGTCGCCACGAGCGAGGGTCGTCGTCTCGATCGAGAAGGACGGCCGGGAAGCCAAAGCGGCGCGTAGCAGGAAGCGTTGCGACGTCGGCGAGCTCGGGTGGACACACGCGGCCGCACGATCGACGCTCCGCGGCCCATGCGTTCGATCGTCTCGTGGACCGGTTTGAGCTTCGAAGGGCGCGCGCTCGGCTTCACCGCGGAGGGCTCGAAGTTGCTCGTCGCACACGAGGGATCGCTCTTCGCGATCGACGGGCGCGATGGGGCGCGCGACGAGCTCGCGCGGTCGCTCGGTCGGGTCGTCGGCGCGGTCGCGGTGGACACGCGGCGGGTGGTGGTGTGGGACGACCGTGGCGCGCTCTTTCGGATCGAGCGCGGGGTGGTGCCGCAGGAAGGAGGTCACGCGCTGCGCTGTCCGTCCGAGCTTCGGCCGGTGTGTGGGAGCGGGTCGTCGACCCTCTCGCCCTCGGGTCGCTTCGTCGCGGTGGGTGGCTTCGTCGGCGCGGAGCGGACGTGGCGCGTGGCCTTCTTCGATCTCGACGCGCCCGACGAGCTCCCGTGGATCGTGGACGACGAACGCGTGCGCTCCGTGCGGTACTGGCTCGGTGACCGCGCGGTGGTCGACGACGGGCTCGTCTGCGATCCGACGCAGCGACTTCTGCTCACCGATGCGGACGCTCGCATGGTGGCGCGGCACGTGTCGCCGCGCGGACGACGTGGCTTCGAGCACACGGGCCAGACGATTCGCCTCGTCGGGGACTCGCCGCACGAGCTGCAATTGTCGCTCGACTCGTCCGACGAGCTCCGATGGGTCGACGATCGTTTCGTCGTGCACGCCGCGTCGCCCTACCTGCTGATCGATGCCGAGCGCGGTCTCGTGCACCGGTTCGAGCCGGGCGACGAGGGGCGAGGTCGGCTCGTCGTCTCGCCGGACGTGCGACGTGCCGCATGGAGCGGGCACGGTCGCGTCACGATTGGGGACGTGTTGGTGCATCCGCCGAGCGCGTGTGCGGTCGACGTGTCCAGCCTGCCGTCGCGGGTCTTTCGTGCGACGGCCGAGCGCGCGCACGTCGAGCGACTCGCGCTCCAGGTCGCGGAGCGCGCGGTGGCCTGGGGTCTCGACGTGAGCCCCGAGGTGCATTGGAGCGAAGGGCCCGCGGAGGACGCCGAGCTCGCGGTGCCGTGGGAACGCCCGATCGCGGATGCGCTGAAGGACGCGCACCGCGCGCGCGATGGGCACCGCGCGGTGTTCGACCAAGCGTTGACGTCCGTGTGCGCCGAGCTCGAACGCAGTGACGAAGCCTCGCGTTGGGTGGCGCGGATGCTCTTGCTCGACGGCGACGTGCGCAGCGCGGGCGCGCTCGATCTGCGCCTCACCCGCGGACCGCGCGCGCGCACGTCGGTCGTGTCGCTCGGCAACCCCTTCGCGCCCGTGCTCGAGCTCGCGACCTGTGGTGTCGTGCTGCTCGACGTAGGGCTCGGGGGCGTGCGGCTGCTCCAGCCGGGGTGATGCGGAAGCAGGGCGTCGTGCGGCACGACTTCCGTTCGTTGGGCGTGCGGCTGCGGCCGGGTGATCGGAGCGAGATGCGCGTGAGATCTCAATACACCGCGAGACCGAGACCGAACTCCGGGCGCACGTCGCCGTGCCCCGCCCAGACACCGCCGCGGAGCTGCAGCGCGAGGCGCGTGGTCAGCTCGATCTGCACGAGCCCGCCGCCCGAAGCGGCGAACCCGGCTTTGCGGAGGTCGCGCGCGACGTCGCGGTAGACGGCGTTGGCCGCTTGCACGTAGGCGCCGAGGTGAAGGCGCCCGAGACCCGGCGCGAAGACGGAGGCTTCGGCGCCGTATCGGACGAGCGCCAAGGGGTCGTTCAGGGCGAAGTCGACGAAGAACTGCAACCCGAAGAGGCGATGCGGGAAGCCGCCGCCCGACAAACGCGATCCTCCGCCGTAACCGTCCTCGAGACCGAGCAGCGTTCCCTCGAAACCGAGCGTCCATCCGCGGCGATTCAAGGGCGCACGTTCGAGCTCCGCGAGGTTGCCTTCCGAGGCGTCGATCACCGCTCCGTCGGCCCATTCGGCGAGCTCGGGCTCGAGCGCGAACGCCGGGACGGAGAGCCAGTGGCCGTCGTTCGTGTAGAGGTGGATCGGGTGGTCCATCGACACGCCGATCCAGCCGTCGTGCCGCGCGCCTTCGGTGGCGGCCACGACGACGACGCCCGCCGCGACCGCGACACTGGCGATCACCGCCAAGATCGCGGCCGCGCCGATCGAGTCGTCGCCCGAGCTGCTGCCGGACGAAGAGCTCCCGGACGACGTACCGCCGCTCGAAGGGCTCGTGCCGCCCGAGACGCTGCCTCCCACGGGCGTCGCGCGGACACGCACGGGCGTGGGGGTCGGAGCAGGCACGCCGCGACAACCGACGAGCTGACACCGCGTCGCGTGGATCCGTTGCGCGACGAGGAGCGGGACGACGCCGCTCGGTCCGTGGAGCTCGACGTCGTCGGCGGGCGGTGCGTCGGGGCGCGTGCCGAGCTCTTGCACGCTCCGGATGCGCTCGCCGCGATCCTCGGGGGGCAGCGTCGCGAGCCGCGCGAGCTCGTCGGAGCGCACGTGGTAGGTCGATTGAAGGCAACCTCCGAGGAGCACGGCAACGAGGATCGTTGCTCCGCGCACGAAGGTGTGAACGTGAATTGAATGTTCGGAAGCGTGCGGGCGCGATCCGGGGTTCCTGCGATCGGTCGTCCGCGTCGTCGCGTCGATGGCGCTCATGGTTCGTCGTCCGTTCGTGCGTCGCGCGCGGCTGACGCGTCGACGTCCGTATCACCTACGGGCGCAAGATGCGAACGTCGCTCATGTTTCGTGTTGGGATGTGTGAAGGCGAGGTCGAGGGCCGTCACGGGGGGAACCACGACGACGGGCTTTGCGCCCCTGCGCGGACGAGCGTCGCACGACCCTTCGCCCTCGGTGTGGCCTTCCTCGCGTCGACCCTCCGTCGGCGTGAATCAGACGTTCGTCTTCGCACCGCGGAGCTGACGCGCCGTCGTCGTGTGGCTCTCGTCGGCGATCACGACACCCCACTCGAGGGCGAGTCGTGGGGTGACGGCGAACCATGCGCGACCTTCGCGGACGCCGAACGACGCGCGGTAGACCCAGCCGACGGACGTGGTCGCCGTGACCACGTCCTCACGATCGTCACACGAGAGGATGCAGAAGTCGGCCAGACCACGAAGGCGAACCGCCGAGTGCAAACCGTGTCGACGCTCGCCGAACCAACGAAACGCGAGCTCGCCTCCCCCGCCGACCGCGAGGATGGAGTCCTCGCTGGGCAGTCGTCCTCGCCGACTGGGAGTCGCTCGAGCACGGTGCGTCGACGACGCTCACGGCTCGCGAGCATCGCTGCCTGCTTCGGCCGGACGGGCAGAAGCCCGTGCTTCGTCGGCTTCCTTCACGTCGACGCGCGAGTCTGGGTCGCAGCAGGTCGCGCACACGCGCGCGTGCGTTGGTGGGAAGATGGCGGCGATGAACGCCTCCTCGCATCTGCTGGTTCGCCTCCTGAGCTCGCTCGCGCTCGTCGCGTGTGCGTCGTCGCCGGAAGTGCGTGATGACGAGGCACGGACGGCGGCCCCCGGCACGAACGAGGCGATGCACGAGCCTGCGCGGGAGGTGCCGATCGACGTTCGAGCACGCCCTCCGGTGTCGCTGAGGCTGGAGGTCGTCGACGCCAACGACGCCACGCGTGGCGCGCACCTCGCGACCCAGCTCGAGCGTTTTCGGCGGTGCGTCGATCGCTACCGCGCGGCGCGGGGCTTCGCCGGAGGTCGGTTCTCGATGACGGGGTTCATCCAACCGGACGGAACGTTGACGCGAAGCTCGGTCATGGCGCTGGAGTACGGCGACGGATTCGAGCGCTGTCTCGAGCCCGACGTCGCCGCGCTCACGTGGCCACCGACCGGGCTCGACGTGATGGTCGGATTCACGGCCGCCGTCGTCGTGCACGACGACGCCTCGCGGCGCGCGCCGGACGAAGTGCGACCCACCTTTCCAACACACGACGTTCGTCGGCAGGCCGCGCCGTCTCGAGCTCCGCAGCTCGGGTGGAGCGCGCTGACCACCACCTCGTCGAGCGTGGACGCGTGGCGCGACGAGCTCGTGGGTCGAAGTGCCGTTCTCTCCGACTGCTTGTGGCACGCGTGGCCGACCTCCTCGCCTTCGGCGGAGGCCGTCGTCGTCGTTCGAATCGCACCGAACGGAGAGCTCTCCGCGCGCGTGCGAGGAGAGCACGAGACCCCCGCACCCGAGCTCGTGGAGTGCCTCGGTCGTTTGCTCTCGGTGATGAGCGTGCCCGCGGGAACGAGCGGCGAGGTCCGCGGACACCTGACGGTCGGCTTCGGCGGTGGCTCGCTCACGTACTGAAGCGCATCTCATGACCTCCCGCGGCCGCTTCGCGGCATCCGCACGCCGCTCGCCGCCATCCACTCACGCTCGAAAGTGCACCACATTGCGTCGGTTCGCGGACGCGGCGATCCACGCACGGGCTGCCACGAATCAACTCACGGAGGCGCGGGGTTTCGCGTGCGACGCGAGGCAGGCACGCTTCGACCCATGACAGCCCTCGATCTCGTGCTGCCGACCCCTCGAAAGCTGGAGCTCTCCTCCGTCGAGCTCGCGGTGCCGCCCGATCGCGCCTGGGAGCTCGTGCGCCACGAGGACCTCGCGCGGTCGTCGCTGGTGAAGGCGCTCTTCGCGCTCCGGACCTTGCCATCGCGCCTGACGGGGACCGTCGAGAAAGTGGAGCTGCGCCTCGACGCGATCGCGTCCACCCCCGAGCGTCCGGGCTTTCGGATCCTGCTCGAAGAGCCACGCGAGGTGGTCGTCGGTGCGATCGGCAAGGTGTGGCAGCTCGACATCCCGTTCGTGCACGTCGACGGCCCGATCCCGCCGCGAAGGCCGCGGGCCGGGCGTGGGTCGAGACGAGCTGGCTCTTCTTCCTCGAGCCGCTCGGACCGAGCCGTTGCCGCTTCATCAGCCGCTACCGAACGCGCACGTCGGACGACCTCTCGACGCGGCTCGCGTACGGCGTCGCGATCGAGCCCATCGGCTTCGCGATGGATCGGCGCATGTTGCTCGGGGTGAAGGAGCGGGTCGAGCGAGGTCGGTGAGCCGACGTTCCGGAGAGGATGTGGGGTAGAGGCTGCACATCCGGGAAGGCGAGATCGGGGTCATCGTCGTCCGGACCCACTGGTGCTGCGGCTTCGTCCCTCGTCCGTTCACGTCACGTGCGCGCGGACGACCATCGCGAAGAGCTCTTGGCTCGGTTGCCAAGCCTTCGCGCGTGGCGGGAACGTCGCGTCGAAGGCGTCGAGTCCCTCGACCGGCTCGAAGACGTCGCTGAATCGCGCGCGCCACCCGCCGTTCTTCAGAGCGCCGGGCGCGAGCTCGATCGCCAACAGGCCGAGCGGGTGGCTGCCGTCTTCGGCCGCGATGCCGAGGTCTTTCGCGTTTCGGAAGCCATAGCTCACGTAGTTGTGCGGGTGACCGAGGATGACGACCGCCGCGTAGCCCTTCGCGCGCTCGAGCACGTGGTGCACGAGCTGACGTCCGATCCCGCGACGCTGTCGCTCGGGGTGCACCACGATCGGGCCCATCGTGATCGTGGGCAGCTCGTCGTGCGCGCCGATCAGCCGCGAGCGCGAGGTCATCACGTACCCGACGATGCGCCCTTCGAGCTCGGCGACGAAGGTGAGCTCCGGGAGGAAGTCCGGGTGCGTGCGCATTCGATGCACGAGGAAGTGTTCGTCGCACCCCGGGACCTGCAGGTTCCAGAACGCGTCGCGCGTCAGCTCCTCGACCGTGCGATGGTCGGTGGGTGTCTCGGGGCGCAGGACGAGGTCGGTCACCTCCGAACGCTCGCACGAGCGATCCCGACGCACCATGCGGAGGAGGTGCCGACGGAATCTCCGAAGAACCATCGACGCTTCGAGCCGCGACACCGTGAGGTGGCCAGGCGTCGTCCGCGCGAAGTCGCGTGAGCCCGACGTCCGCGGCGAGCCAATGCGTGAAGCGTCGGAGCCTCGGACACGCTGGCGGAGCCGCGAGCCACCCACCGAAGAGCCGGCGTAGGGCGCTCGAGCGACGCACCTCGCCGGGGTCTCGGCGGGCTTGGCAACGTCGGGCAGGCTGGTGCACCACCTCACGCGATGCACGCAGACGACATCACGGCGGCACAGGATTCGAACGCGGGACAGCTCGCGTTGGTCGTGTGGCGGGGACACGAAGCACGTGTGGTCCCGATCACGGGCCATCCGTTCGTGTTGGGTCGCGCGGCTCCGGCAGACGTCGTCGTGGACGAACCGACGCTGTCGCGCGAGCACGTCCGCATCAGCCCGACCCGTACTGGCAGTCTCGAGGTCGTCGATCTCCAGTCCAAGAACGGCATGCGCGTGCGAGGGGAGCGTGTGGCGCGCGCCGAGCTGCAGGTCGGCGAGAGCATGGAGGTCGGAGGCGTGATGCTGCTGCTCACGCGCACTCCGCCGCGCCGAGCACACGACCTCGGAGAGCTCCCTCTGCATCGTCTCCTCGCCGCGATCGACGAAGAGCTCGCGCGGCAGGAGCTCACCGAGCCGACGTTCGGGCGGACCGTCACCGTCGCGGTCGTGGCCTCGAACGCGCGCCCGCTGCGGACGCGTTCGGTCGATCGTCGCGCCGTTCTCGACGCGACGTGTTCGTGTTGGTTGCTTCCAGAGCTCGATCCTCGAGCGGCGCGTGCGATGCTGGGCGTCGAGCGGATCGGTCTCGCCTCGTCGACGGAGGCTCGCAGCGGAGGAGCGCTCGTCGAGCTCGCGCGGCGCCGCTGGTCGGACGAGGCCACGCCCACCCTGCCCGCTCCGAACGACGCGACACCGACGCCCGCACCGAACGCTGCCGCACCGAACGCCGCGTCACCGAACGCTGCCGCACCGAACGCCGCGTCACCGAACGCCGCGTCACCGAACGCCGCGTCACCGGACGCTGCCGCCGACGTGGTCGCCGTGAGCGCTGCGACCCGAGCGACCTTCGAGCAGGCGCGCAAGCTCGCGAGCTCGGATCGCCCGGTTCTCGTCTGCGGAGAGACCGGCAGCGGCAAGGAGTTGGTGGCGCGGCTCGTCCACGCGAGCAGCCCACGCAGCCGGGGTCCCTTCGTGCCCCTGAACTGCGGCGCCATCCCGAGCTCGCTGGTGGAGAGCACGCTCTTCGGGCACGAACGCGGCGCGTTCACTGGAGCCACGGAACGACGCCTCGGAGCGTTCGAGCGAGCGAACGGCGGAACCCTGTTCCTCGACGAGGTGGGCGAGCTCGCGCCGGCAGTGCAAGCCGCGCTGCTGCGAGTGCTCGAGACGGGTCGACTGCTGCGCGTCGGCGGCACCCGCGAGGTCGAGGTCGACGTACGACTGGTCTCGGCAACCCATCGCGACCTGCGCGAAGAGAGCGACGAAGGTCGGTTTCGTCTCGATCTCTACCACCGGATCGGCGTCCTCCCGATCCGGGTGCCACCGCTGCGTGAGCGACCCGAAGACGTCGTGGAGCTCGCGCGGACCTTCGTGCGACGCGCCGCCGAACGCAGCGGTCGAACGCCCCCGCGGCTCGAGCCGGACGCACTTCAGGCGCTGCTCTCGTACGACTGGCCCGGGAACGTGCGTGAGCTCCACAACGTGATCGAACGTGTGGTGCTTCTCGCGGAGGACCGCATCGAGCTCTCCGACGTCGCGCAACACTTGGTGGTCGCCTCGACACCACACACGCCACGTCGTCCGGTGCAGACGTGGGATCTCCGAGCGCGGCTGCGGGAGCTCGAGGTGGAGCTCGTCGTCGGAGCGCTCGAGGTGACCGCCGGCAACGTCGAAGGCGCGGCCGAGCTGCTCTGCGTCCCGCGTCGAACGTTGGCGCACAAGATGAGCAAGCTCGGGATCCGCCGACGCTGGGACCGCGGCTGAACGGAAGCTTCGGCTGAGCTTCTTTCAGCGCACCGTCGACGCGCACGCGCGACGAAGCGAAAACGCAGGCCAAGGCACGTGACCCGCGTCGATGGTGGCGCATGCGCTCCTCGCCCCCTCGAGGTCGCCACGCCGTCGATCGACCTCGGCGGCCCGGACGAGCGCGAGCGGCCGAAACGTTCCTTCGCACGATCGCGCCGCAGCGTTCCTCCACGCGGCGCTCGCGGCGGCGAGCTCCCCGCGCTGCTCCGCCACGATCGCCCCCGCCGCCGCGGCGACCTCCGCGCTCGTGCTGTCGACGAACGCCTCGAGCACGCCGCGATCCCCCCGCCGTTCCGTGACGAGGAGGTCGAGCATCCGAGTGTGGCCTGCGAGCTCTTCCGCGAGCGCGGTGCGGGTCGGTCCGAGCTCCACGTGCGGTTCCGCCCCAGCGATCGCATGCAGAAGGAGCGCGCGCGTCAGGGCGTCGGCTTCGCGCGCGAGCTCGCGGGCCGCGCGCAGGTCCCCACGCGCCACCTCGGCCTCCACCCACGCGATCCGCGCGTAGCTTCGAGTCGACGCGTCGGGGCGTACCCGCAGCGCCCGCGACACGAGCTCTGCCGCCTCGTCCGGCCGCCCTCGCGCCATCGCGAGCCGCGCCTGCCAGAGCACGCGCGTCGACGTCGGCAGCGCATCCGAGCTCGCCAAGAGCGAGGACACGCGCTCGAGTCGGCCCGTCACCAGGGCATGCATCAGCACGTGCTCGATCCCGAGCGCGAAGTCCGGCTCTCGGGTCACGAGTCGGTCGTAGAGCGCGACCGCACGCTCGCAGTCTCCCTGATGCCAGTGGGCCTCGAACGCACCGTAGAGCCCCTCGCGCGCGTCGGGGTGTGCCTCGAGGTACGCGTCGAAGTGGGACACCGCACCGTCGACGTCGTGGGTGCCCAAGAGCCGGAGCCCGTCGAGGAGCGAGCGCGAGCCCGTCGACGGCAACGCGCGATCGAGACGGTCCAAGAGCGCGGTGTTGTCCCGGCCGTTCCACCACTCGACCAGGCTCGCGAGCTCGAGCGTGCGTGGATCGTTCGGGTCGGCTTCGAGGAGCGCCGCCTCGGCCCCGACGAGGTCGTTCCGCGCAAGGGCGGTGCGCGCCACGTCGAGCGCGTCGCGGTTCGAATCGGGGAGTGGCTCCGCGAGCGGCGCGTCGAGCGGTGCCTCCACCGGTTCCGCTGCCATCCACTCGGCTCCCACCGACCGCGCTCCCACGTACACGACGAGCGACAGCAGAAGCGACAGCATCACCCACAGCGCGCGCGATCTGCGCGTCTCGGGAACCGCGAGGGCGTGGACCACGTCGATGGCCGAAGAGAAGCGAGCGTTCGGCTCGGGGGCGAGGAGCCGCCCCACCACGCGCGCCAACCGCCGATCGCGTGTCGCACGCGCCACGGCTTCGGCGGGCGGCATGCCTTCGAGCGATGCCAGCGTCGACCCGGTGGTGGCGAAGAGGAGCGTCGCACCCATGCCGAACAGATCGCTCGCGACCGAGGCCTCACCCGCGAGCTGCTCGGGGGCGGCAAAGGCCTGGGTGCCCGCACCATCCGTCACGCGATCGACCGCGGCCGCGATGCCGAAGTCCGCCAAGCGCGGCCGCCCGTCGCGATCGAGCAGCACGTTCGAGGGCTTCACGTCGCGATGCAGCACCCCCGCGCGGTGGGCATGCGCGAGCGCGAGACCGAGCTCGCGACCGAGCGCGACTGCTTCCGATCCCGTGAGCGTCGAACGCATCGCACGATCCGCGAGGGTGCCCCCCTCGAGCAGCTCCATCACGAGCAAGCCATGCTCGACGTCGACCTCGTGAACACGAACGATCGCTGGATGGTCGAGTGCCACCACGGTGCGCGCCTCGTGCAGGAGCCGCTCCGGCGCGCCCGGCCTGCGATCGAAGCACTTGATGGCGACCCGACGCCCGAGCGTCCGATCGCGCGCCGCCCAGACCACCGCAGTGCCGCCGCGCCCGAGCTCGTGCAGAAGCTCGAACCGCGCGGGGACTCGAGGCGGCGCGGCCTTCTGCGCGTCGGCGGGCGCGGGTCGCTCGTCGCGTGACGATCCGTCGAGCGTGACGGTGCGATCGTCGGTCACGGTACCAGCGTACCCAACGCCGGGCTCGCGCGGCGAGCGACCGGCGAGCCACGGCGAGCGACCGGCGAGCCTCGGCGAGCCACCGGCGAGCCTCGGTGAGCCACCGATGGGACAGCCCCTCGGCAACGAGTTGCCAGACGGGACAACGGTTGCGCGCCATCCGCCGAGAACACCCACGAATTCGTGAGGCACACGGGTTGCTCAGCTCCGCGCATGCTCGGTGCACGACTCCCCCTCCTCGTCTTCTGCATCGCGTGCTCATCCGCACCCGTCGACGAACCCCGCCTGGACGGCGCGGTCCGAGACGCCACACGATCACCCGACGCGACCGATCCACGCGACGCGGAGACCGACGCGCGGGTCGTCACGCTGCCGATCGAGATTCTCGGCGAACCGGGGACGATCGAGCGGGTGATGCTCGACGTCGCTCGCCCGACCGATGCCGCGTATCTCTGGCTGCAAACCCACCGACTCACGTGGCGCGAAGACGGCGAGCACGCGACCCTCGAGGCGCCTCGCAACGCCGTGCGACCTGGCACGAAAGGGAGCGTTCGCCTCAACGGCGGCCCCTGGGTCGGGCTCTCCAACGAGACCGTCTCGTGCGAGTCCCACGAGGCAGAGTACGGCTGCCTCAACGGTGGCTACATGACGGTCCGTCTGCGCGTCGACCTCGCTCGACTCGGAGCGCCCGGCTTGCGCGAGGTCGACAACGAGCTCGAGCTTCGCTTCGACGAGACCGACGGGATCACGAGCGGATGGCGTGTGCTCGCGCTCGACTTCCGTGACGCCGGCGGGGCGTCCCTCTCGACCACGACCTTCGTCGAGGACGACCCCGACACGTGGGTGGCGCCTCTGACCGGCGCGGAAGACATCGCGCGCGGGCGCGAGCTCTTCGTCTCCGCTCCCCTCACCGACCTCGGCTTCGAGAACGAGCGCCACGCGATCCGAGGAACGTGTGCCAGTTGTCACTTCGAGGACGGCTACGACCTGGCGTACTTCAACTACTCCAACCGTTCGATCATCGCTCGTTCGCAGTTTCACGGTTTGAGCGAGCTCGAGTCGATGCAGATCGCTTCGTACGTTCGCTCGATCGACCTCGAGTTACCCGCGGGCCGTCGACGCTCGGAGGCGGGTCGGCCGTGGAACCCGCCCTACCAACCGGGCCCCGGACTCGACTCGCGGCCGGTCGAGCTCTGGGCTGCGGGCGCCGGCCTCGACGCCGTGCTCGAGCGCGACAGCGAGATGAGGCCGTACTTCTTCCCCGAGGGTCGCATCGACCCGCGAATCGTGGGGTCCGAGGGCCACCTGAACCCCCGCGAGACCCCTCAGGCGCTGCAGTATCCCGATTGGAACGCCTGGCTTCCGACGATCGCCGTCGAGGACCTCGTCGAGGACCCGGCGCTGATCCCCACGAGCGCCCCCTACGAGCGCCTCGCCGAAGCGCGGAGCCTCCTCGCCACGCATCGACGCACCGACTTCGACACCGCCCCCCAGGCTCGCGCCAGGGTGTTCTTCGCGATACGTCGCTTCGCCGAGTCCCGTTCCATCGGGTTCCCTGGGTCGTACCACTACACCGATCGTGACGTACCGACTCCGACTCGAACCCACGAGCTGATGGTGAAACAGACGCGACACAACCTCGCGTACGTCTCGTGGTTCAACCTGCGCCAGTTCGAGCTCTTTCATCGCTTCGGCCTCGAAGATCAGACCCACGTCAGCCCGGCGTCCGGGGCGCCACGGGTGCCGATCGGCGACCGCAGCTGGGGTTCGACCTTCCGAACCGTCTTCGAGACGGCTCCTCACTTCGTCGCGGACGGTGCGGGCTTGTCGTTCAACTTCACCCAACCGGGGAACTACCTGTCGACGGCTTGGTACAGCTTGGAGCAGATCATCAACGGTGGTTTCAACGCAGCTTCGTTCGGAATCGACTGGAACTACCACCCCGGCCACATCTGGAACACGCGCCAGAGCGCGGTGGGATTCTACCTCGATGGACCGATCCCCGCATATCGCCTGGCGTGGGCGCTCATCTGGTTCTACCAAGCGGTCCCCACGGAGGATTGGCGCACCGAGCCGCCGACGCCTTTCACGCCTCGTTCGTTCGGGTTCTACCAGCGCCAGTTCATCATCGGCCTGGGTGTCCAGGAAGGAGCGCGCTTGCTCGAAGAGCGGGGCGAAATCACCCGCGAAGATCGGGCGATGCTGCAAGAGGCGCTGACGCTCGCGTTCCTCGGAGTGGCCGAGAGGTACACACCGGATCAATGGGTGCGACGCACCGTCGACGACGAGGCACATCGCACGGCCGACAACTTCGAGACGATCGACTACGTCCCGCGCGTTCGCACCGATCTTCCCGAAGGTTACGCGGAGTGGGGCTACCAAGCCGACGCCTACTACGCACGAATTCATGAATTGAGCGAGAGCGGCTTGGTGACCCCTGCCACGATTCATCGTCTCTGCGACTGGGGCGCGGGAGTGTGGCCGCGCGGAGACTGGGATGCGCTGCGCCCGCGATGATCGTCGCCACCGCTCGACCCGAGGGTCTCGATTCGTGGGACGAGCCGACGGATCGGCCCGGCGGTCGTTCGCCGGGAGGCGGCTTGGTGCGGTGACTGCCGCAGCCCGCGACCGCCGAGATCGCTTCGAAGGAGGATGTGTGCTCAGGTTCGGAATCCTCGCCCTCGCGGCGCTGGCCCTCGTCGGTTGCCCCAGCTCCTCGCCCACGCGTGGGAGCGTCTGCGACGACCTCGCCGCCGCAGCGTGCGCTCACGCGATCCGTTGCGAGGCCTGGGGTGGCAGTCGAGCGGACTGCGAGCTCGTCCAGCGGCACGAATGCTGTGGCGAAGACGGCACCTGCGATCAATCGGTCGATCTCGACGCCGACGCGTTCGAGGTCTGTGAGGCGACCATTCGTGGTGCGACGTGCGGCAGCAACCCTCTCGTCAGCGACGCGTGTCGGACCGCGATCCGCCCCAGGTCGAGCCCCGACGCCAGCGTTGGTGTGGATGCCGGGCGCGATGGCGTCGATGCATCGACGGCTCCCGACGCCGGTTCCCCGTCACGGCTCTACGCCAGCTGTGCGGCGGGGCGAACCTGTGGGTCGAGCGAGGCTTGCTACACGGTCGCGTACGGCACCATCGACTACGTCTGTTCGTCTACGTGCGACGACGACTCGATGTGCCCGAGTGGACACTGCTTGCGAACGCGCGCTGCCGCTTCTGGCGAAGACCTCATGGACAGGACTCCGTTGTGCCTCGAAGCATGCACGACGGCGACCGATTGCACGATCGCGGGCTGGCAGTGCGCGGCGACCCGGACCGGGGCTCAGGTCTGCGTTCCCTGACTAGCTAGAGCGCATCTCATGACCTCCCGCGGCCGCTTCGCGGCATCCGCACGCCCCTCGCCGCCATCCACTCACGCTCGAAAATGCACCACATTTCCTCGGTCGCGGACGTGGCGATCGACGCACGGCTGCCACGAATCACCTCACGGGAGGTCATGAGATGCGCTCCAGAAGCTCGTCCGATTGCCGCAAGCCGCCCTACCGGACGGCGCGCAGCGAGCGACAGCGAGCGAAGGCTCGTGGGAGGGCCCCTCGGGCAAGCTGAAGTCGAACCGTCTTGGCGGCGGACGATTCGTCGAACAGCCGTCACGGCGGCAGTCATCGAACGCAGGTGGGCATGGTCCAAGCCGTCGACCGCTCTGGCCCGTAGGTCGCGATCGACGCACGCAATCCGCCGCGGGTCTCGACCAGGTCGCCTCCGAAGCTGTTCCCGGTGCCGCGATGAACGAGCACGTCGTCGACTCGCGCGCCGCTCCGATCGAACCGGGTGACGATCCACTCCTGGCCGTCGACGAACGCGCCACCGCAAGCGTGACGGCGTGCGAGCCACAGCAACGCAACGTGACCGTCGCGCTGCTCCACCATCGCGCGGAGGGTGCCGTCGGCGACCTCCACAGGCTCGCCGATCGGCGCGCCTTCCGCGTTCGTGCGCACGAAACGAAGACCTGTCGCATCGGACCACACGACGAGGTTGCCCTCCGCGCTCGGACGCACGATCAATTGGATGGGCTCAGCCGTCGCGCTCGCGATCTCCACCGCCGCTCCCTCCTCACCTTCGGCGGTCAAAGGCACGAGCACGAGCGATCCAGCGGTCCAGCGCCCGAACCAGAAGCCGTCTCCCCGCCGCACGAGCGCTCGGGTACCGCTGTATTCGCGTTCGGCGCCCGCCACTCGGACGACGTCCCCCACACGCGCGCCGTCTTCGTTCAACGCGAAGAAGAATGCCCCCGCCCCCGCAGCCGAAGGCGGCGCGGTTCGCGACATCACGACCCCGTATCCGGTGCCTGTCGAGGCCAACTCGACGCCCATCACCGCCCCCGGGTCGGCGGCGTCGACGAGGACGACACGGGGCTCTTCGATCCAGCTCCCGCTCGCGAGGTCGAGGCGAGCGAAGTAGAGGGACGGTGGCGCCGACTCGCCATCACGCTCGTCCGCGAAGACGAGCGTCAACGCGTCGCCTTCGAGCACCGCTCCTTGCTGGACCCAGGCGCTCGAACGAGAGACCTCGATCGGCGCGCCCACCGGCGCGCCCGCGGCATCGAACCGATGCACTTCCAGCGTCGCGCGCGCGTCGTCGCTGCAGTCTTCGATGCAAACGCGCTGGTGAACGGCCGCGAAGCCGCCCGACGAGGTCGGGCCCAACAGAGCGGTGTGTTGGCCGCCACCCTCCCCGATCTCCGAGAACGCAGCAGCCTCCCCCACGAAGCACGTGCATGCCTCGCTCGTGTCCTCGCCCCGCTCGCAAACGAGCTCGGGAAGCACCGGGTCGCCGTCGAACGACGTCGCATCCGACGCCGAGCAAGTCGCGGCATCGGAGGGACCCGGACCCGCGTCGTGTCCGTCGAGGGGGTTTCCGCCCTCCGTACCCGAGCACGCCACGACGGTTCCGAGCAGGATCCACGAAGCACGTGTCGTGAGACTCCACTTGCTCTTCCCGACCGGGCCGACGGGGTCATCCGCCGACTTCATCGATTGAATCATTCGAGCGCTCATCACGGTTTTCCCCTCTGCGGGTCCTCCACCGCCACGGACAGCGGAAAGACCTGCACGTTGATCTGCACGACGCGGTTGCGTCGACCGGCGAGACGAGGTTCATCGAGCAGCAGCTCGCGCCGAAACTCCTGAACGCGCTTCTTGAGTCGCGCGAGGCCTTCGTCGTCGATACACAAGGTCAGCGCGCCGAGGTCGCGCTCTTCGCGCGGGAAAAGGTCGATCGCCTCCGACGCGCGCTGCATCATCGCGCGATGAAATCGCGCGAGCTGGAGGCTGCCCGTTTCGAGCCCGCTGGTCACCGCCGCGTCCGTTTGTCGAAGCTTACCCTCCGCATCGCGTTGGAGCAGGCCGAGTGACTCGAGCGTTCGCAGCGCTTTGCGTACTTGAGCGACCTTCAATCGCGGTCGCAGTTGTCGGGCGATCCATCGCGGATCTTCGACGAATGATTCGCTCGAGACGAGCTCTCGAATGGCGGGCAGGTACCAGCACGAGAAGTACTCGTCGCGCGCGAGATCGAGCGCATGAATGCGACGCCAGCGTCCGAAGGTTCGGAGGCGCTCGTAGGACGCGCGCTTCGTGTCGTCGTCTCGGGCCTGGTTGAACGCGACGAGGTGCGCGAAGTACTCCGCGGCTTCCCCTTCGAGCCGACACGCCTTCGCGACCCGAAGGGCCGTGCGCATCGCGAGCGACTTCTCACCGTCCATCACGGACTTGAGAAAGCTGGGCGAGCGAATCCCCGCCCGTCGCGCGAGCCCACGGTGCGAGAGACCGCGCTCGCGCGCGAACGCGAAGTGCGCGCGCAGGTAGGTCCGGTAGTCGAGGTACGCGAACACGTCGGGCGGAATGGCCACGTGCTCAAGGTGGATGGCATCGGCGTGCCCGGCCAGCCTCCGCGAACGAAAACGTGCACTTGCTGGTGTACGATTCTCGGCAAATTTCCCTCAAATTCGGTCCTTCGTTCGGCGACGATGCCATTCTTCGCACGGATTCGTGTACGGCCGAACGACGCATCCGGTCTGGCGAGCATCGTCGCGCTTTCGTCTCCGAGCCGACCTCTTCGGGTGCGAAGAGGGCTCGCGGGGCCGAGTCTGGTATCCACTCTCCATGCGCAACGCCGTCATCCTCTGGCTCGTGCTCGTGGTCGGTTGTGGGGCCGCCGAGCCTCCCATCGAAGAGCCCGTCACGCCGACCGCGGACGTCGTGGTCGCGGAGGACGACGACGTCGCGGACGACGACGTCGACGACGTCGCGGACGACGACGAGGACATGCGCTGCACCTCCGACGACGACTGTGTCTTGGGCGGACCGCCGCGCTGTTGCGCCAGCAGTGGCCCGGACTGCGCACAGGCGTGGTCGCGCGTGGCGTGGGAGGCCTTCCGAGCCGAGTGCGCGGTGCGCGACTGCGACCGCGACGTGATGTTGGCCTGCCCCGAACGCGAGGGACCTCCTCCGACCGCCGCATGCGTCGACGCGCGTTGTGTCCTCCGCTGAACGTTCGAAGTGCGCCGATCGCCCTCGATCGCCCACGCCCACGTCGCCTCCGAGACACGCTCGATCCTCGGATCGTCGGCGCATGCGGGTCGACGTCGTCGTGGTGTGGGACGTGCTGAGGGACGTGCTGATCGACACGAGGAGGAGACGCGATGCGGATGAGTCGTTCGATGTTCGTGCTCGGGCTCGTGGCGGGGGTGTTGGGGCTCCCGAGCGTCGTGGACGCGTGTGCGTGCTGCGACGGGGGCGAGGAGCGGACGGTCGTGGCGTGGTCGGCGAGCGGTCGCAGCGCGCTCGTCGAGATGCGCACGACGGGATGCCAAGCCTCGGCGGCCTACGAGGTCTGGGAGGTCGGCCGAGACGCGCCGGTTCGCTGCTTCGATCGGTACGGTGACGCCGAGCGCGCGATCGCGTGCGATGCGCTGGTGGATGCGTGGGATGTCCACGACGGTGGTCCGGAGGGTGTTCCGCTCGCGACCTCGCGACGGCTGGCGACGCGCTTCCCACGAGCGGCGCGACCGCTCGCGGCGACGTTCCTCCACGCGACCCTCACGCACGTTGCCGATCCCGGCGACCCCGCCTCGTCGCGGCGTGTGCGACTCGACGTCTACGTGAGCCCCTCCAGCCACGCCACGATCGTGACGGGGTCTTCGGGCTCTCCGAGCACGGTGTCTCCGAGCGCCGCCGGCACCGCCGACTTGCGGCTGCTGAGCTCACGCGTGCTTCAGCTCGGCCGACCCGAGGACTACTCGGTGCCCGAGGAAGAAGAGCGCACCCCGACGCCGATCGCGATCCGAGTCTGGCCCTCGCCCAACGGTCACGACGTGCTCGTGGAGGTGCGTGGGGAGAACGCCGACCCCGACATGGGGTTCTTTCCGGATCACCTCAGCTTCGCGCGCCTCGACGCGATCGCGGCCCTCGGAACGGTGGAGCGGACCGAGCCCGTGTTGGCGTCGCCGACGTACCAGCCGAGCTCTCCGAGCGCCGACGCGCGTCGGGACGCGGCACGCTTCATTCGGCGCGGGCTCGCGCTGCACGCGACGGGAGACTTCGTCGCGTCGGCGGCGCTCTTCGTGTCTGCGTTGATGGCCGACCCGTCGAGCGCGGGCGCCCGCTACGACCTCGCCTGCGCGCTCGCACGCCAGGGACGCCACGCGGCGGCGTTGGCCTTGCTCGGCGAGCTGCGGCTCGCGGACTGTCGTCGATGTCGCGCACTGCTTCGCCGCGCGACGTCCGATCCCGATCTCGAGTCGCTGCGCGGGAGGATGTGAGCGAGCCGTGCGGGAGACCCACGAAAGCTTCGTACTGCGCTACCAGGCTGCTGAAACCTCACGCGCGCGCTTCACGCGACCAGCGCTCCGCTCGCGCCATCCTCTCACGCTCGAAAATGCCCCGCATTTCCTCGGTTCGAGGCCGCGTAGTTCGAAGCACTGGCCTGCACGAATCAAATCACGTAGCTCGAAGCGGCCGGCCGCGCTCGCACGTCCCCGACATGGGCGTCACTCGAGGAAGGACACGCGACCGCTCTCCATGTCGTACATCGCCCCCACGATTGCCAGCTCGCCGCGCTCCTCGCGCTCGCGAAGAATCGGGCTGTTGGCGCGGATGTCGGCCACCGTGTTCCGGACGTTCTGATTCGCCACCATTTGCACGAACTCCGGGTTGTTGCTGCTTCGATCTCCGGTGTAGTCGGCGAAATGCTCGACCGCCGGGCGGATGTTGGCGAGCGTCGCCGTCAGATTTCCCATCTCGACCCCGTCGATCGCGCCTTTGACGGCACCACAGTTCTCGTGCCCGAGGACGAGGATGACCCGCGATCCCGCGACGGCGCTGGCGAACTCCATGCTCCCGAGGATGTCGGGATTCTCGAAGTTGCCGGCGACGCGAGCCACGAAGACATCGCCGATCCCGCGATCGAACACGTCCTCGACGGGGACCCGAGAGTCGATGCACGAGAGAACGGTCGCCTTGGGCCACTGTCCGAGAGACGCTGCACGAACCTGCGCGGTGTGATCGCGGACGGTGACGTCACCCGCCACGAAGCGTTCGTTGCCTTCACGGAGCGCACGCACGATCTCTTGCGGCGCGAGGCGGTCGCGCTCCTCGCGCGTCAGGACGGCTTCGACGCGAGGCTCCGGCAACGCAGCTCCGGCCGCCTCCCCGCCCGTCGCGGAAGGAAGCTCGGTCGTGGGAGCCGTCGGAGCGGAGGGCGCGGAGGGCGCGGAGGGCGCGGAGTCGTTCTCCGCGGAGCCACACCCCACATAGAGAACGAAGGCGAGCACGGGAGGGACACGACCTACGAGCTGCATGGAGGGTTTCTCCTCGTGTTTGAAGGCTGATCCGTAGCCTCAGCTCCCCAGACCTCGGGCCACCGCCGGACTCATGCAACCCCTTTCACGAAAAAAATGTCGTGCAATGGATAGCAGACGTAGCCGGCACGTGGGTTCCGGCCTCGCCGCACTGCGCGCAGTCGTCGCGTTCGTTCGCGCACGCCTCGGCGTCGAGGCTCCTTCGCCAACACCTTCGTCTCGTCCATCACGCACTCGTGGCGCGGCAGGAGAGGCGGAGAGGCGGCCGTCACGACGGGGTCTGGCGAGCACATACCGCCACTGTGGCTGGCTCCGCTCGCGCGCGGGTGCGGTGACCTTCGGATATCATGCGGCTCATGTTCAAGGTCGAGGATCTCCGCGCCGCTGCGACGGCCTTCCAACGGCTGAACCAGGCCGTCCGAAACGTCGATCCCGAAATCGTGTTTGACGCGTTGTCGACCGAGATGGGTGATCCGGAACGAGTCGGCCACATTCTCGCCGTCCTCGCTCAGCCCAACTGGACTGCGAAACAGGTGGATCCACGACGGGCCGCCCGTGAGCAACTGCTCCCCCCCGCGCAACAGCCCGACCCACGATGGTTCGAGGTCTTGTGGCCACTCACGACCGAAGGCACACCGGAGACGGTGCGCGCCCGGGCCATCGAGGTGGTCCGGTACCTCCTGCTCACGGATGGCCCGGCGAGGGCCACACTCGTCGACGCGCTCGGAGACGCGCTGTCCGAGTCCGCCCAACCTGGCGGATACAGCCGTCTGTACGCGGAGCTCTGTCGAACCCGTGAGCGACGCCTCGTGACGGTCGTCGAACAGGCCCTGGAGGACGCCACGCCGTTGACACGAGCTCGCGCGGCGAGCGCGCTCCTGTACGAGGATGCCGCGCGCGAGAGGGCGCCGCTCGTCGAGCGGCTACTCGCGGAAGTCGCGGAGACCGACGACTTCCGCGTCTTCGAAGCGGCCATCTCTGCCATCGAAGCGTTCGCGACCGTCGACAACGCGTCGGCGCTGAAGGCCGCAATCGTCGCATGGCAGGCCCGATCGGCCGGCTTGAAGAAGACCCGCGACGAGATCCCCCAGCCGTTGCTGGCATGCCAGCTACTCGCGGGGGTCGCGGAGAATCTCGGAATCGTCGTCGCGAAACCCACATCCAGCAGAAAGCGGCGCGGCCTACCGTGAGCCCGGTAGTCGTCGATGCGGGTGCTCGATGGATCTCGCTCGAGTGCCGCTCGAGCGCCGCCCGAGCTGGGCCATCGAGGTATGTTCTCGCGATCCCCGAACAGGCACGTCCTCATCGAGGCGTTGCCGGACGACGCGCGCGATCTCCTCGTCGGGCTCCCGGATGCCGACGCGGAGCTCGCTGAGTGGCGGTTGGGCGATGGCGGTGCACGGAAGACCGCGAGCCACCGTCGGTGCTGGCTCGTGGCGTCACGCGTACACGAAGTTGCGGTCGTCATGGCCGGTCGCGCGCAGCGCGCCCGGGTCGGGCGCATCAACCGGTCGGCGACCGGAGCCATCGGCCGCCGACCGGTTGATGCGTTCGGCGTGCTCACTGGTGTGTGCGCCACCTCAGAAGCGCCCGTCGAGCTGCACCCCTCCACCATCGGTGCTGGCTCGTGGCGTCACGCGAAGGCCGGGCTCCCCGCTGGCGTAGTACTCGACGTAGGAGCGTGGGAGGAAGCCGAAGATCAAAAGCGGTCGGGTCTTTGCCCGTTTGCCAGAGCGTGCTGGGCGGGGACCCTTCACGAGCGCCTCGCCTCGAAGGTGCCACCGAGCGCCCCGCCTCGAAGGTGCCACCGAGCGCCTCGCCTCGAAGGTGCCGAGCGCCTCGCCTCGAAGTTGCGGCGAGCGCCTCGCGCGCGGAAACCGGGCAAGGCCCGACCGCACTTCGTGTCCCGCGAAGTTGGGGTCGTTATGGCCGGTCGCGCGCGCGCTGCTTCGCCGCGCGCCGTCGGATCCCGATCTCGAGGCGCTGCGTGGGAGGATGTGAGGGGATGATGCGAGGGAGAACACCCGCCGCTCAGGAACGTGGACCGTTCGAGCGACGGGTCCCCTGCGAAGTCGTCGTGGCCGGTCGCGCGCTCGCGCTCCGACGAGGAGGAAGCCTCGCTCGTTCTCACCGCAAGTGGGCTCTGTCGAGTACGATGACGGCATGTCCGACGCCGAACGACGCGACGCCGAACGACGCGACGCCGAACGACGTGCCCGGGCCGAAGCGAGACGTGCTCGTGGGGTCACCGTGGAGCGAATGACCTCGAGATTTTGGCGCCGTATGTGGGCGACCGTCGAAGAGCGTCTGACGACGATGACGCGGGTGTGCCGCGCGGCGTGGCTCGCCACCGGTTGGTCGATGCCGCTCGAAGGACGAGCGCATCGCGCGTCCCAGCCGGGCGAAGTGTATTGGCCCGACCACGCCTCGCGCGCGTGCGCGCTGAACGATGTCGACGTGCTGGGCGACTTTCGCGATCTGGAGGCTTGGTGATGAGCACAACTCCCCGCTTGACGATTCCCGAGTCTCCGTGGAGCCCGGGACCTCCAGCGGTTCACGACCTCGGCGAGCTCGTGGTGGACGGTGCCGCGCGCGTCCTCACACGAGGGTGGCACGACGGTGAAGACGACGCCGACCTCGGGGACGATCGAGTCGTCCTCTCGCTTCGTCCGGGAACGTGGCGGGCGCAGATCGTCGTTCAGCCCGAAGGGGTGCCCGACGAGCTCGCGGTCGCGCTCTCCACACATCCTGACGGGCGCTTCTTGGTTTCGACGTTCGAAGTGATTCATCGTCGTCCCTGGCTGGTGCTCGCGCACTCCGATCTTCGCGTCGGCACCCCTCGAGCCGCGGAGCCCGTGACGGTGGATTCGCTCGAACGCGGACTCGATCTCGCCGAGGTGCCCTTCGAGGTGGCGACCGAATCGTCGGTGGTGCCGCTTTCGTGCGTCGGACGACCCGAGCCCTGGGTGCACCATGTCGCGTTGGTCGTCGGGGATGAGCTGACGGGCGACCCGTATTGCGCGTTGCGAGCGACGGTGCCCGGCAATCTCGTTTCCGTGTGGGAGTGGGGGCTGTTGTTCTGCTGCGGTCGCGACGGCAGCTTCGCCGTGCTCGCCGGTGGCCCCGAGTCGAATCGAACTGTCGTGGCCATGCCCGGCCGCATCTGACCGCGAGCGCGGTCTCGAACCCGCGGGGCATCGGCGCGGTTTGGGAACGGGGGCGATCGCTCGAGTGGCGCCGCGTTCACCGCCACTCGCCCGCCACCGCCATCGCGAGTGGTGAGCCAAGGCCGGAAAATGTTTGTTCGGGTTCTGGGAAAGCCACGCCGACGCGCGCCGACGCATTCGCGGGCGAGCTCGGGGTGGTGTTCCCCGCGGGCACGTTCCGTTGGCACCGGTTGTTCGGGTTCCCGCGCGAAGAGATGGAGGCGGCGTTCTTCGAGAGCGCCTCGTTCGGCCAACCAGCGACGCCCAAGAGGCGACCCCGTCCGAACGCGCCGCGAGCGCGTGAGGGAGAGGTGCGCCCTGAGCCTCGCGTCGAGAGGGATCTCGACGTCGAGGCACAGCTCCGTC
>JALOQC010000118.1 GCA_025453555.1 Myxococcota bacterium
CACCCGGGGTCGAGGTCGCGCTCCCTTCGCAGGCCGCGAGCGCCATCGACACGAACGCCGTCGACACGAGGGATCGGGTCTTCATCACTCACTCCTCCATCGCGAGCCAGCGGCCGAGCGCAGCGCGGAAGTCCGCGAGCTGGGCGTCGGTCGGGAACTTGAAGTCGTGCCCCGTGAGATCGGAGCCGCGGTCGGGGGCGCGCCACACCGAGCTCGCGCTCGGATCCGCGGGGTCGACCGCGCCGAGCACTTGGCCGCACACCGAGGCCTGCGCGGTGGCGTTGCCGGAGTCGCGCACGCCCGTCATGTCGAGCGCGGAGGTCGCGGTCACGTTGCCGCCCGCGTGGCAGCTCGCGCAGAACGCGCTGAGCTGCGGCTGCGCTTCCGACGTGAAGCTCGCGACCGAGCGGCAGCCGTCGGGCGTGGGATCGGTCGGGTCCGTGGGGTCGGTCGGATCCGTCGGGTCGGTCGGGTCCGCGTTCGGGCCGATGACGTCGAACACGAAGGAGAGCTGCGCACCTTCGGGGAACGCGACGAGCGAGACGCTGCCGGTGCCGAGCAGACCGCTCTCGTACGCGTCGAGCTGCAGCTCGATGCCCGCGAAACGATCGACGGGGTCGGGCTCGGAGACGCCCTCGTCGACCGTGACGAGCACCGGGCGACGGAGCCGCACGCCCGCTTCGCCGGCGTAGACGCGGAGCTCGGCGAGGAAGAGGCCCGCCGCGGTGCGCGTGGCGACGAAGGTCATGCGCGCGCCGACCAGCGCGGCGGCCGCCTCTTCGAGCTCGATGACGTTGAGGCCCTCGACGATCGTGATCGGATCGGTCGCGCCGTCCTCGACCGGCATCGTCGGGTCGGTGGGCTCGTCCTCGCGCCAGGTGCGCTCCATCTCGATCCAGCCGCGCACCTGGTTGGCCTCGGTCACGGGCCACGCGGGACCGGCGTGCGGACCCTTGGTCAGCAGGCGGCTCGACGCGGGGTCGGTGAGATCGATGAGCGCCGGATAATCGAGGAGCGTGTCGTAAACGGGATCCGCGAGGAACGCAGGACCGGTACGATCCGCGTCGTGGCAGGCGGCGCAGCGGTTCTCGAGGAGCGGGGCGACGGTCGACTCGAAGAGCGTCTCCGGATCGATCGCGGCGGCGTCTTCCGTGGCGCCATCGCTCGTCGGCACGCCGGCGTCCGCGAACGGGTCGACGCGCGTCTGCACGGTCGCGGCGTCGCAGGCGGCGAGGGTCAGGAGGAGGGTGGGGGTCAGAGCACGCATCGGCTGGTGCGTTTGCTGCTGTGCAAAGGTCGAACCATGCTCGCGAACGACGTAAACACGCGAAAACACTGGAACCGTTGCTGGAGACAGCAGACCCTCGGGGTCGTGGATTGGGGAATCGGAACCCTCGGGATCGTGGGGTCCACGGTCGCCAGGGCGGGTCGGCGGGGGCTCGCGGTCGCCCTCCTCGTGGCTTCCGGAGCCGGGTGCGCGACGGTGGCGCCCTACGAGCGCGAGACGTTGTCGCGCGCGGACATGGAGCTCGATCGCGACGAGGCGCTGGGCCGCGCGGAAGGACACGCGACCGAGGTGCGCGAGGGAGCGAGCGGCGGGCTCGGTGCGGGAGGCGGCGGGTGCGGGTGCAACTGACGTGGCGCGCGTGTGAGCGCGGAGCCGATGCGTCGCGTCCCTCGGCTCGCGGCCACGTCTGGCTCGTGATGGTGCTCGGGCTCGCGAGCGCGTGCGCGTCGGAGGTCGGCAGCGCGATCCCGATGGAGCTCGACGCGTGCGGCTTCGAGACGGAGATCTATCCGCAGCTCGCGCGCGACTGCGGCTTCCCGACCTGTCACGGCAACGAAGGCCGCTTCTTCCAGGTGTGGGCGCCGGGACGGGCGCGGCTCGACGAGTCGACGGGCATCCTCGCCGCGCCGACGCGCGCGGAGCTCGAGCGCAGCTACGAGCGCGCGCTCTCGATGCTCGGCAGCTATGGCGGCGCGGCGACTCCCGAGGACTCGTTGCTCTTGCGCAAGCCGCTCGAAGCTTCGGCGGGTGGCGCGGCGCATCAGGGCCTCGACGCGTTCGGACGCAACGTCTACGCGTCGAAGGAAGACGCGGGGTGGCAGCGCATCGCGCAGTGGGCGCGAGGAGAGGTCGCGTGCCCGTGACGACGCGGCTCGAAGCGACGCGCTCCGCGCGTGTCGGCATCACACGCGTCGGCATCGCGCGCGTCGGCAGCCTCGGCAGTGCGCGGAAGACCACGCCGACCGGCACCGCATGGTGCGGGATGATGCTCGTCGCGCTCTTGCTCGTTGGTTTCTCCTCGCGCGCGCACGCGTTCAGCAGCTCGTCGCGCTTCGCCGCGCCGGTGAGCGGCCTCGAGACGGGCGCGTGGGGCGGCGGGGGCGGTCGTTGGTTCACGGGCAGCCCGGGCGACGGCTACGCGTGCGCGGTGTGTCACGGCGACCGCGAGGGGCCCTTCACGGTCGAGGGCATCCCCGAGGTCTTCGAGCCGGGCATGGAGTACGTCTTCGAGATCGCGTGGCCGGAGGACGAGAACGGCGCGGTCGCGCTGGAGGTCGTCGACGCGAGCGGTCGCCCGGCGGGGAGCTTGGTCATCGAGGACGACGAGCCGGAGGCGCGCTGCCCCGCGGACTCACCCGCGACGCAAGCGTGGCCGGTGGGCGAGCGCGAGGTCGTGCTCACCGAAGCGTGCGGCGCGCGTTACCAGCGGGTGCGTTGGACCGCCCCGACCGAAGGGCTCGAGGCGTTCGTGTTTGCGGCAGGCGTCATCGGGAATCGCAGCGGCGATCCGACGGGCGACGCGACGCTCACCGCGCGCTTCGCGATGTCGCGCGTGGGCGCGCCGGCTCCGGAAGCGGGAAGCGTGAGCTGCGCGACGGGTGGAGCGAGCGGCGGCGCGTGGTGTGCTCTCGGCGCGCTGCTGTCGATGCGGCGGCGCCGGTCTTCGTCGCGGTCCTCGTCGCGGTCCTCGTCGCGGTCTTCGACTCCGTCACGGTCGTCGACTCCGTCACGGTCACCGACTCCGTCACGGTCACCGACTCCGTCACGGTCACCGACTCCGTCACGGTCACCGACTCCGTCACGGTCTCCGTCCCCGACTCCACCGATCGCCGCCCTCCTCGCGCTCGCGCTCGTCTTCCCTTCGCTCGCCCATGCCGAGGACACCGTCAGCGCGTCGATCTACGTCCGCAACGACTCCGATCGCACGACGGTGATCACGCCCGACCTCTCGGCGAGCGTGCGCCTCGGCGACCGCACGACCGTTCGGGCGGGCTACACGGTCGACATCTGGACGAGCGCGTCGATCGACGTGCGCACCGCGGCGACGCGTGCGATCCGCGAGCAGCGCGACGAGCTGAACGCGGGGCTCGCGCACGAGCTCGACGACATCACGATCGGCGCGGACTACCGCTTCAGCCACGAAGGTGACTACGTCGCGCACGGCGGCGGCCTCGTGCTCCGCTACCGGTTCGCGGACGGCAACGCGACCCTCGGCGCGCGCCTCTCCGCCGCGCAGGACACCGTGAGCCGCTCCGGCGACGACGACTTCGAGCGCCGCCTCGGCACGCTCGGTGCGCTGCTCACCTTCACGCAGAACCTCGACCCCAAGACGCTGATTCAGCTCGCCTACGAGCTCACGCGACGCGACGGATTCCAAGCGAGCCCCTACCGCTTCGTCGGCGTCGGCGGCGACGGGCGATGCGCAGGCTCGCCGCTCTGCGTGCCCGAGACGCACCCGACGTTGCGCATCCGCAACGCGCTCGCGATGCGCGCGCGGCGGGCCTTCGGGGAGCGGTGGAGCTTCGGGCTCGACTACCGCTTCTACTTCGACGACTGGGGCCTGCGCGGGAACACCGTGCTCGGCACCCTCGGCATCGTGCCCACCGAGCGTTCGCTCGTGTCGCTGCGGTATCGCTTTCACCACCAGAACGCCGCCACGTTCTATTCGCCTTTCTACGTGATCGACGACGAGGTCGTACCTCGCTTCGTCACGCGCGACCGCGAGCTCTCTCCGCTCTTCACGCACCGGCTCCAGGTCGGTTACGAGCGTGGTTTCGATCTCACGGACGCCGGTCCCGAGCTGCGCATGACCTTCGCGGTGGGCGGCTCGACCTTCAAATACCTCGACTTCGTGGGGCTCGATCGTGTGTGGGCCCTCGACTTCACCCTGGCCGCGGTGGTGGTGCTGTGATGGCGACCTCGCATCTTCGAACGGTCCTCCTCGCGCGGCTCGGTCTCGCGCGGCTGGGTCTCGTGCGCCTCGGTCTGGCGTCGCTCCTCCTTTCGTCGCTCCTGCCGTCGCGTGGGTCGGCGCAGGAGGACGACGTGGCGGACGAGTCGGGTGACTCGGGTGACTCCGGTGACTCTGGCCAGTCGGGCGACTCGGGCGAAGACATCGACACCAGCGATTGGCAGCTCCCCCGCGTGCTCGTGGTGGTGGGGCCGCGGGTGCACGACGCGGTCGCGAGCCAGGTCAACGACGTGCTCCGTGGCGTCGCGGAGGTGATCGACGGACGCGGCTTCGTGCGGCGTGCGCAGCGCGAAGGACTCCGTCCGACCAGCGACACCGCGTACGAGCGCCTGCTCGCGGAGGAGAACGCTGCGCTGGTGGTCGAGCTGCAAGTGGGGCGCATCCGCTTCATCCAGACGGTGCGCGTCGTCTATCGCGAAGGGCGCGGGGGATTCGTGCTCCTCGAGACGCAGCACCCGCTCTCGGGGCTTCGCCTGCTCAACGCGGAGCGTCGTCGTCTCGCGGACGAGGTCCGCCTCGCGCTCGCGGTCACCACGCGTCCGCCGGGCAGCGCGCCGTCTTCGACGATCGCGGACGAGATGCGCGAGCAGAGCGACGATCGCCCGCGCGACGAGGACACGCCGGGCAGCGTCGTCGAGGTGGAGGTCGCGGCGGGCGCGGGCATGGGCACGCGGAGCTTCGAGCTGCCGACGCAGGCGGGCGAGGTGCGGCTCGACACCACGCCGTTCCCGGCCGCGCGCCTCGATCTCGGGCTGCACGTGCGCCCGAACGTCGACAGCCGCCTCCGCGCGGGGCTCGCGCTGAGCTACGCGACGAGCATCGGGCTACGCACGACGGATCGACGCATCGACGGCTCGACGCGCGAGACGGGGTCGCGCTCGCAGCGCCTCGACGCGCAGGTGGATCTCGACTTCCGGCTGAAGGACGCGCGCGACGCGGTGGAGCTCACGGTCGGGCTCGGCTGGACGCTGCGTCGCTTCTCCAGCGAGGCGCCGATGACACTGCCGGACTTCGGGCTGGGCGGGCCGCGGCTCGAGCTCGGGGTGCGCATCCCGCTGCTCGACGGACGGCTCGTGCTTCACGCGGCGCCAGATCTGCAGTTGTTGGTGCGGGCGAGCGATGCGCTGCGCGATGCGGGGCTCGACGGCGCGAGCGTCGCGATCGGCGGCGGCGCGAGCATCTCGTATCGGCTCGCGGACGCGCTCCGTGCGCGGCTCACGTACCGCGAGTCGCACGCGCTCCTCGGCAGCGAGCGCGGCGACGGTCGCGACGTGGACCGGTACCTCGCGCTGCAGTTGGTCTACGCGCCGTAGTGGCGAGCTCCGTGCTCCGCGGTGTCCGCTTTACGTTGGTTTACAAGTGCTCGAAAGAACTGAGCAATCCGTAGAGCGGCGTTCGCGTGCCACCTCGTCACGTGCTGAGCTCCGCGAGGCATGATCTCGCGGTTCTCCGGGGAATCGAAGGTGGCACGAAGCTTCCAAAGGGCCGCGCGCATGCGCTCCCTTTCGCTTCTCTCGCTCCTCGTCACGCTCTCGGGCTGCGGCGTTCTCTTCCAGGTCCACGCGCCCACGCGGGTGCCCGCCAACGTGCAGGTCGCCACCGACAAGCCGGACGAACCGGGCGAGGTGGCCGTCGCGTCGCCCTTCGTCGACGTGGAGGGTGGCGTCGAGGTGGAGGCGAGCGCGGAGCTGCACGCGAGCGCGCGGGTGTCGATCGAAGGCTCGGGTACGAGCGCGGACGCGAGCGCGATCTTCGGCGACATGACCATCGGCGTCGAGGGAGTTGCGGTCGGTGCGGTCGGGGTGCGCGGAGAGGTCGGGGTCGGTGTCGAGGGCGCGGCGAGCGGCGCGAGCCGTGAGGGTGCGGTCGTCGACACGTTCGGCTCGGAGACGTACGTCGTCGGAGGCGCGAGCGCCGGAGCACACGGAAGCTTCGGCGCGAGCACCGGCGTCGGAGTGGGCGCGAGCGGGGCGAGCACTGGCGTCGGAGTGGACGCGAGCGGCGCGAGCACCGGCGTCGGAGTGGACGCGAGCGGCGCGAGCACCGGCGTCGGATTGGGCGCGCGCGGCACGAGCGGCGACGTCGGCGTGGGAGCGAGCGGCGACGTGATCGTCGACGACGCCACCGCGAGCGAGGTGGAAGGGCGCGCGGTTGACCCCGCCGCGCCGGGAGGAGCCGTGGTGATCGAGCCCGGCGTGCGCGCGGCAGGTGGGCTCGACGTCGAGGTCGACGGCGCGCTGCGTGGGGATCCCGGCGCGGCCCCCGAAGCGCTCGGCGGCGGCGCGGGCGTTCGTGCGGCGCCTCCGATCGGGGGCGGGCGCGCGGCCGTGCGGACGAGCCTCGGCGCGCTCGCGACCGAAGCGGGCGTGAACGTCGACGGCTACCGCACGCGCCTCGGGGATCTCGGCCCGCTCGCGCCGCTCGCGCTCGAAGCCGAGGCTCGCGCGGGAGTGTCGCTCGAGACGGACGGGCGCGTGGACGTGCGCGCCGAGCTCGCGCACGCGCAGCTCCCGCGCGCGGGCGGCGAGACGGATCTCGTGGTGCGCGTGCGCGGCGGCGACGCGCCGGCGAGCGCGAGAGGTCGCGTGCGCGTGCACCTCGTGATCGATCGCAGCTCTTCGATGCGCGCGAGCTGGGGCGACGTGCTCGCGTCGGCGAGCGCGGTCGTCGATCAGCTCGGCGCGGACGACGAGCTCCACGTGGTCGCCTACGACGCGAACGCGACGGTGGTGGTCCCGCTCGGTCGCGTGGGCGACGGCGCCTCGGCGAAGCGCGCGATCCGCCAGCTCTCCGTGGGCGGCGGTACCAACATCGAGGTCGGTCTGCGCGCCGCCTACGACGCGGTGCTTCGAGCGCCCGGCGACGTCGCGCCGCTCGTGGTGCTCTTGAGCGACGGAGTGCCGAACGGCGGGGCCTTCACGGCGGACGAGCTCGCGCCGATGGCCGCGAACGCGAGCGCACGCGTCGGCTGCACGACCACGGTGGTGGGTCTCGGCAACGAGTTCGACGCGGACGTGCTCCAGGCGATCGCGACGGCCGGCGGTGGCGGCTACCACGTGGCGGCGAACGTCGGTGATCTCTCGGAGGTGCTCCGCGCGGAGGTGCGCGCGCAGCTCCGTGTCGCGGCCCGCGCGGTCGAGGTCGGCGTGGATCTTCCGGAAGGCGTGGAGCTCCTCGACGCGCCGGAGAGCGTGGTGCGCGTGAGCGCGGGCGTGCGCCTGCGGATGCCGCAGCTCCGCGAGCGCGCGGAGCGTCGTGTGGTGCTCCGCGTGCGCGTGCGCGGCGGCGCGAGCTCGGTCGCGAACGTGCTCGTGCGCTATCGGTCGAGCGCGGGGCCGGACGTCGTCGCGAGCAAAGACGTGGGCGTGAGCTTCGGCGCGCGTGCGGTCGTGAGCGGCGGCGCGGCGGTGCTCGCGGTCGCGGACGCCCAGCTCGGAGAGGCGCTCGAGCTCTCGGCGCGGCACCTCCGTGACGGCCGCGTCGACGACGCGAAGCGCGCGCTCGAAGCGCACGCGCAGGTCTACGCGCGCACCCCCCACGTGGAGCTCCGCCACCGCACGGACGCGGTCGGTCGCTTCGCCGTCGCGCTCGGTGCGCTCGCGCCCGACGCGAGCTGGAGCGCCCGGCGCGAGGTCTCGCTGATGATGGGCGGAATGGCGATCCGGCTGCGGCGCTGAGAGCCCGTACCGAGCGCGTGGCTGCGAGCGCGTGGCTGCGAGCGCGTGGCTGCGAGCGCGTGGCTGCGAGCGCGTGGCTGCGAGGCGCCGGCCTCACGTCGCTCCGTCGAAAACTCGCGAGCGCGGCGCGACTCTCCGAAGCTCGGGCGATGCGTGTGATCGCGACCGTCGTCCTCGTGCTCTGCGTGCCCGCGTCCGCGCTCGCGTGCGTCGACGACGATGCGCTCGCGGAAGCGGCGAGCGTGCTCGCGCTCGAAGGGCGCGTCGACGACGAAGCGCTGCGCGAGGCGTTGCGCGAGGTGGGCACGGACTTGCCGTCGGTGCGCGCGCTCGAAGGCGACGAGACGAGCCTCGCGCGGTCGCTTCGGCGCCTCGCCCAGGAAGGTGACGCGCCGCTCGTCTGTGGGCGCGCGAGTGGCGCACGCGGAACGGTGGCGCTCGTGGCGTGGCGGGGCGGGGCGCTCGAGCTCGCGGAGGACACGTCGTTGCGCGTGCGGCTCGCGGCGGGCTTCTCCGAAGCGCGCGTTCTGATGCAAGACGCCGACGGTCAGACGAACGACGAGCCGGTGCGGGACGGTGAGCGCCTCGTGGTCCCGGACGACCTCGTGCGGCCGGTGCGCGTGCAGCTCCTCGCGAGGGGTCCCTCGGGGCCGCGGCCGGTGGCGGAGCGGACGATCGTCGATGGAGGCGGTGCCGAGGGCTCGATGTCCGACGAAGCGCGGTCGTTGACGAACGTCGCGTCCGACGAAGATCTCGCGACGCGCATCGCCGCCCTGCGCGCGCTCGCGGGGGTGGGCGAGCTACGCGACAACCGGCTGCTTCGCGAGGCCGCGGACGAGCACGCCGCGCGCATCTGTCGCGAGGGCGCGGTGCGCCACGAGGTCGACGGAGCCGATCCCGAGGTGCGCCTGCGTCGGCGTGGGATCGTCGCGCGCGTCGTCGGTGAAGTCGCGGCGCGCGCGCGCGACGAGGACGCGGCGTTCGACGCGTTGCTCGCGAGCCCCTCGCACCGCGCGGCGATCGTGGACCGTCGCTTCACCGACGTCGGCGTCGGTGTCGCGCGTGTGGGTCGCAACCTGTGCGTGGTGGCCGACTTCGCGGCGTGGCCGCGCTACGCGGGGCGTTGAGCTCGAGATAGACGTCAGCGCGTGCCGAGCCCGAGCGCGTCGCGGTAGGCACCGTCTCCGACGCCGTGATGCGCCCAATAGTCGGTGAGGATCGCGTGCGTGCGCGTCGCGCGTGTCGTCGGGCCGTTCAGGTCGCGTTCTTCCCAGCCCTCGATCACGTGGGGAAACGCGCGCGCGACCCGCACGCGAAGCTCTCGGCCGAGGCTCGGGTAGCGCACGACGAGCGTACGCGAGGCGTCGGTGTCTTCGAACGAGAGCTCCGCGTCGTAGGGAGCGAGCTCGCGGTGCGCGAAGCGGAGGTAGTGCATGGCGGGGACGAGCCGAGTCGGGCCGACCGCGATCGCGTTCGGATCGCGACGCAGGCGAGCGAAGAGCCCGTCCTCCAGCTCGACGTCGTCGAGCGATCGGCTTTCGTCGCCTTCGGCTTGGAAGTAGCTGTGCAGCTCGGCTTGGAGCGCGCCCTCGCGTCGGTTGAGCTGCGCGTAGGCCACGCCGCACCACTCGATCACGCTCGCGGACACCTTCAGCGTGGCAGCGCCGTCGGCGGGGCTGAAGGTGCTGGTCAGCGTCGTGTACGGGTAGATGCCGGTGAAGAACTGGCGGTGGGCGTTGAGCTTGAGGACCGAGAGCGCGTCGGCCGGTCGCTCGCCGATCTCGTGTTTGATCTGGGGGCCGGGGAGGAAGTCTTCCGTCACGAAGATCAGCACGGCCTCGCCTTCGTGGACCTCGCCGTAGCGCGATTGTTCGAGTCGGTAGCGCGTGAGCTCGGCCACGCCCTGATACCAGTACGACTCGAAGCGGTCGTGCTCGCGCGCGAAGGTCTCCGGCGAGGGGAGCCCGAGCGGAGAGGCGGTCGTGGGCGCAGACGAGGTCGTCCCCGATCCACAGGAGACGGTGGAGAGCCACACGAGGCAGAGGAGGGGGCGCATCCGACGAGTCTGGGGCGACGTCGTCGGCGCCGGTAGGGCCCAGATCACCACCGACTCAGCACGGCTCCCCGGAAGATCGCGGCCCGGTTCCTCCGGTTCGCGAGGCTCAGCGCACGCGGGTCATCACGCTCGGGCCGGGGATGGGTGGCGTCGGCGAGGTCGTCTCGGTGCCGGGGACCACGATGCGTGGTGGCGTCGTCGTCTCGGTGGGGCGGCTCGCGAGCTGACGCTCGAGCTCCTCGATGCGACGTCGCGCGGTCGACAGCTCACGCTCCACACGCGCGAGCTCCTGCGTCGCGGTGCGCGCGGCCGCTTGGGCTTCGTCGCGCGCGGTCTGTGCGGCGCGCTCGGCCGCCGTCGCCTGATCGACGCGCGCGCGGGCCGCGTCTCGCTCGCGCTCCGCCGTCGTCGCACGAGCTTCCGCGCTCGACGCCCGCGTCTCGGCCGCGCTCGCCCGCGCCTCGTTCTCGCTCGCGCGTGCCTCGGCCGCGTTTGCACGCGTCTCGGCGGCCGTTCGTGTGCGCCGCGCCTCGTCGAGCTCGCGTTCGCGCGTCGCCAGCGTCGCGGTCAGCTCGTCGACCTGCGTCGCGAGGCGACGCCGCGCGTTCTCGGTGGAGGTCAGGCTCGTCTGCAGCGCTTCGCGGGCCTTCTCCGCCTCTTGGAGCTGACGACGCGTGCGGGCCACGGTGCTCTGGAGCACCTGCAGGCGCGCCTGCGCGTCGACCAAGCGTCGCTCGAGCTCTTCTCGGCTGAGCTGCGCGTTCTGGATGTCGGCGCGCGCGGCCTCCACCGCGTCGCCCAGCGCCTCCGCGGTCTGCTCGGCTTCGAGCCGCCCCGCTTGTTCGGCGGCGCGTTGCTCTTCGAGGCGCTCCGCCTTCTCCGCTTGCACCGCGGCCCGCTCCGCGAGCTGGTAGGCGATCACGCCGAACACCACGAGGAGCGAGAGCACGATCGGACCGAACACGCGCAGCACGCGCAGCCGCCGCTCGCGTCGCTCTTCCGGCAGCGTGAGCACCGCGAGCTCGTCCGCGAGCTCGTCCGCCGTCGGTCGCTTGCTCGGATCGAGCGCGAGCCAGCGCGCGAAGTGGGACTTCAAGTAGCGGAGCGAGGGATCGCTCGGTGGCGAAGGGGCCTCCTTCGCGCGCGCCCGGATGAAGCCCTCGACGTCGTCCTCGCGCACGATCGGCTGCGACGAGGGCTCGAGCGCGTTGCGGAGCGCGAGCGCGAGCGCGAACACGTCGGCCGCGGGGCCGATCGGGTACTCGGGGAACGCGTCGCCTTCGCGGTACGCGAACTGCGCCGCGACCTCCGGCGCGAAGTAGGTCGGCGTGCCCGCGAGCACGAGCTCGGCGTCCGTGGCGGCGACGCCCAGATCGAGCAGCACGGGGAGCACGCGATCTTCGAGCTCCACGCCGAAGCCTTGGATCTTCGCGAGGAAGATGTTGTCGGGCTTCACGTCCTGATGGCGGATGCCGGACGCGTGCATGGTGGCGAGCGCGCGCGCGAGCGGCTCGAAGATCTTCCGCGCTTGGGGGCGCGTGAGCGGCTCGCGCTCGATTCGCGTCTCGAGCGACTCGCCTTCGTACCAAGGCATCACGAACCAGAAGCGGTCCTCGTACCAGCCGTGGTCCTTGAACTGCACGATGCTCGGGTGGAACACCGCCGCGATGAGCCGCAGCTCGCGCAGCGCGTGATCGCGCGCCTCGGCGTTCGCGGCCTTTCGCTTCAGCAGCTTGAGGGCGACGACGTGCCCCGGCACCGCGACGTCGCGCGCGCGATAGACGTCCGCGAAGCCGCCCGAGCCGACGTGCTTCTCCAGCTCGTAGCGTCCGTCGAGCACGATGCCGGTGGGCACGCGCGGCTCGACGGTGGGATCGCTCGGATCCGCGGTCGGCGCGAGGGAGAACGCCTCGAACACGAGCTCCGGCAGCTCGGCGTCGCGCGTGAGCTTCGTCGACGGCACGTCGTCGCTCGCGGGGAGGTCGGCTGGCATCCGCTTCAGCGCGACGCGCAGCTCCTCTTCGGCAGCGGCCAGGCGCGACGCGACCTCGGCTTCGGGGAGCTCGACCACGAACGCGATCTCGCTCGGCGTCAGCCCACGCGCGTGACGCAGCTCGAGCAGCTCGCGATCCGCATCACCGCGGGCGCGGAGCGCCGCGATCGGATCGGGCGGGGTGCTCTGACGGTGCCACGGCAAGGTGTGCTTCGAGGCCGAGCTCTCGGGGGTCGCGAGCTCGCGCGCGAGCCGATACGCGCGAGCCTTGGTGCCGGGCGGCTCGGCGAGCGCGGCGCTCCCGAGGGCGGCCAGTCGATCGCGCAGGCGCGCGAAGGCGGCCGAGCCGGCATCGGCGGAGGCCAACCGGATCGCGAGGTACTGCCGCAGCCCCTCCGCGATCGGCGCGAGCGTCTGCGCCTCGAAAGGATCCTGCATGGTGCCCGCGGTCGCGGAGACCTTCGCCTTCGGAGGAGCGGCCGACGGGCCACCCTCGGGAGCACCGGCCTTCGGAGAGGCGCCGAGCGGCAGCGTACCCGTCGTCGGGACTCGCGCACCCGGCTTCGAGACGCGCGTCTCCGAGCTCGTCGCCGGCACGGCCGATCGTTTCTTCTCCGCCACCGGGGGAGCATGGCCGACGGATCGTGGGCCGCAAAGCTCCGACGACGACGCGACGCGACCGGGATCGGCGCCGCCGGTGTCGTCGCTCCCGACGTTGCTCGGAGCAGAGCGGCTTGCGAAGCTCCGCTCGTGCTCCGCCCGTGCGTCTGTGTGGTGTCGTTCGCGATGGTGGTCGCGTGCCCGTCCGACGACGACGCCGGCTCGTTCGACGCGGGCTCGTCGGATTCCGCGTCCGACGGAGATGCGTCGCGTGACGCGTCCACGTCGCGCGACGGCGGTGACACGCCGCGCGATGCGACCCCGTCCGACGCGCCGAGCGCTGCCGATGCGCCGAGCACCCCGGGCACCTCGCTCGCGATCGGCGGCGGCATCACCGCCTACGAGCCGATCGACGACGGCGCCGAGCTCACGCTCGTGATGGGACCGCAAGGCGGCTACCACGTCGACATCACGTTTCGTGCGTGTGGGATCGTGCCGATGGACGCGCGCCTTCGCGTCGACGGCTTCGACGCCGAGACGGGTCGCGAGGTCGCGTTCGAGATCGACCGCATCCTCACCGAGCGCCGCGTGCGAATCGAAGACGACGGCTGTTGGACGCGCGTCGGCGATCTCTTGGTCTTCGACGTGCTGATGCCGAGCGAGATCGTCGGCCGCGAGGTGCGGGTCGACGCGCGCGTCGTCGCGGAGGACGGCACGACGGCGAGCACGACGCGATCGATCCGCGTCGTCGAGTGATCGTCCGCGAGTGCGCGTACGAACGCGAGTGGCCCGACGCGATCGATCTCGTCGGTTCCGCATGGGGGCGCGGAGTCGATGAGCTCGCCCCTCGGAGGATCGGCGCGTCAGTCCGCGGCGAGCGCGCGCTCGACCAACCGTCGCTCCTCGCCCAGCGGCAGCGCGAGCGCGGCCTCGTGCCCACGCGGGCTCATCTTTGCCCACGTCTTGCGGAGGATGTCGATCACCTTGTCGTCGTCGTGCTTCACGGAGAACTCCGCGAAGTAGTGCTCGAGGAACACGAGGCAGATCACGTCTTCCAGGAGCTGCACGTCCGGATCGGTCTTGAGGCCCTTCTTGCGCAGCAGCGTCCCGACGCGCGCGATCGTCGCGTCGTCGTAGCCGACCTCGCGCAGGATCTCGCCCGCGAGCTCGGCGTGCATGCCGTAGAGCTTCTGCCGCCAGGCGAGGTAGCCCTTGCGGTCCATCGGGAAGTCCGAGCGCGGGATCTTCCAGCGTTGCACGTGCTGCGCGCGCGCCGCGAGCTTCACCGCGTCGTCTGCTTCGGGCGCGAACATCGCGAGCGTCGCGCTCATGCGGCGTCCGTAGAGCAGCTCTTTGGGGAAGTCCTGGCCGTCGAGGCGTTCGAGGTTCGGATCCTGCGCGTTCGCTTCGTCGATGCGGGCGAAGGCGGCGTCGAGTCGTTCGTCGGTCACGCGACGACGGTAGCACCACGTGCTTCGGGCGTCGGATCGGACGTCGCGGACCAGCGTCGCGACGTGCCCCTCGAACGATCAGCGCGGCGAGAGCCGCATGCGCATGCCGTGCGCGGGCCGCAGCGTGACGCCCGGATCGAGCTCCACCGGATGACCCGGCACGAGCGCGAGTCGTTGCTTCCTAGCGATTGCGGCGACGATCAGCTTCGCTTCGAGCAGCGCGAAGTGTGCGCCGAGGCAGACCCGCGGCCCCGCGCCGAAGGGGATGTACGCGAGCTTGTGCCGACCGGCCGAGCGCTCCGGAGAGAACCGATCCGGATCGAAGCCTTCCGGGCTGTCCCACAGACGTGGGTTCCGATGCAGCGCGTAGGTGCACACCGCGACCGTCTGACCCTTCGGGAGCTTCGCGCCGCTCGGGAGCACGTCGTCCTCGAGGTTGTCGCGCTCCACGATCCACGCGGGCGGGTACAGACGCATCGCCTCCTTCACCACGCGCTCCACGTACTCGAGCCGCGACAGCGCCGCGACGTCGAGCGGGCCGTCGCCCACCTCGCGCGCGACTTCCTCTTCGACCTTTCGTCGAACGTCCGGGTGCTGCGAGAGCAGGTAGAACGTCCACGTCAGCGCGTTGGCGGTCGTCTCGTGGCCCGCCATCACCAGCGTGAGCACCTCGTCGCGGAGCTGGCGATCCGTCATGCCGCCGTCGCCTTCGTTGGCGGCGACGAGCGAGTCGAGCAGATCGCGCGGCGGCCCCTCGTGACGGCGGTGCTCCGACACCAGACGCGCGACGAGCGCGTCGAGGCGACCGAGATCGCGTCGAAAGCGCAGGTGTGTGGGCAACGGCACCCAGGTCGGGATCTTCACGAGCTCCGAGAAGTAGACGTTCGCGAAGCCGAGCACGCCGTCGATCGCACGTCCGAGCTCGCCCGCCTCGTCGCCGTCGAGATCGACGCTCGCGATGGTGCGGCCGATGATGCGCAGCGTCAGCCGCATCATCTCCTCGTGCACGTCGAGCACGTCGCGCCCACGCCAACGCTCGAGCATCGCGTCGGTGCATTCGTTCATCGCGGGCACGAACGACTCGACGTTGCGCGGCTGGAACGCCGGCTGCGAGAGCTTGCGGTGCCGCTTCCAGTGCGCGCCTTCGCT
>JALOQC010000530.1 GCA_025453555.1 Myxococcota bacterium
GAGCCCCGGCACCACCTACGACGCGCTCGTCACGCAGGCGGCGGACGAAGCGGGCGGGCAGGGCTTCGTGACGGAGGACGCGCGGCGCTCGGAGGAGCTGCCCCTGGTGCACTTCGGAAGCGAGACGACCGAGGCGCTCGAAGGTCTCGGCGACTACGCGGCGGTCGAGCTGGCGACGCGGCGTTTCGGGACGTTCGACGGCTTCGCGGACGTCTTCGCGGCGCAGGTGGTGCTGCCCGAGGGAGTGTCGGCGAGCCAGGCGATCGGGTGTTTCTCGTGCGTGGTGTCGACGCTCGACGAGGGCTTCGATCGCGCCGCCTTCGAGGAGGCGCTCGAGCGCGAGGTCGTCGAGCCGGTGCTCGCGACGCAGCGGTTGCTTCGCACCCAGCCGATCGCGACGCGCTTCTACACCACGATGAGCCCCGACGAGATGACCGTCGATCCGGAGTTCGACTTCAATCCGGATCTTCCGCTCCTCTCCAACGTTCATACCGCGCAGCGCGTGATCGAATGTCGCGGGGACACGACCTTCTTCGAGGCGCGTTGGCGCACGACGCTGCAAGACGGTCGCGTGATCCGCGGCGAGAACGCGACGCCGGGCTGGCCGGTGCCGACGTCGCTTCCGGCCGCGCGACGGGTCGAGCAGCTCGGCACGAGCGGTGAAGCGACGATGGTCGTGGATCGAGGGCCCGAGATCGACGACGCGGTCGAGGAGAACAACCGGCTCTATCCGAGGCGCAAGGGCGGCGGTGCGTGTGCGGCCGGCACCGAAGGTCGGGGCTCGGCGGGGCTCGCGTTGCTCGCGTTCGTGGGCTTCGCGATGCGTCGTCGAAGGTTCGTCGCGGCCTGAGCACGAGCTCGGTCGTCGCATTCGGATCGGATCGCGTCGGACCTCAGGGCGGCTCGACGCCGTCCCAGCGCCTCGGGAGCTCGCCACGTGCGGTGAGCTCGCCGAGGCGTTCGTGCGTGACGAGCTCGCCGCTTCGGAGGTAGCGACGCGCGTGCGCGACGATCCGGTGGAGCTGATCGGGATCGAAGGTCGGCGCGTCGCCCGCCTCGTAGCTCATCACGTTGCCGGGCACCCAGCGGTGCTTGGGGTTGCCGAAGAAGTGACCCAGCTCGTGCGCGAGGGTGATCGGGGGCGCGATCTCGGTGACGATCACGAAGTGGCGCTCGCGACGCCACGGCAGCCGCCAGTGCACGCCGCGTCGCCACTGCGTCGGATCGTCGACGTCGCGCATCGCCCGCACCACGAAGGCGTTGATGACGCCGCGCTCGAGGTGTCGCGCGAGGCCATGTCGGTCGTCGCGGGTCTCGAGGTCGGCCGCGTCGAGGGGCTCCACGCTCGCGATCACGAACGTGATCCCTGCGGGCGCGAAGAGCGTGCTCGCACGTTCCGTTTGAGCGACGAGCCAGCGCTTGTCGCGCACCAAGTCGCCCGCCGCATCGCGCGCGACGCGGAAGCGGATCGGGAGCCGGACCGCGAGCGGCGCCGGGGGCGAAGGCATCGTCTCCGGAGGAACGTCTCCCTCGTCGGGCGAGGGCTGCGCGTGCGCGACGGTGGCGAGGAGGAAGAGGCCGAGCACGACGCGGGCGAGCACGCGCGGATCGTGGCGGACCGAGGTCGGCGCGCAACCACGCGACACGGGACACGGCTCGGCTGCGGTTCGCGGTCCGTCCGCGACGGCTCGCGCGCGATGGGTGCGGCTCGTCGGCTGGCGCGGGCAGGTGGCGTCCCGCGGTTTGCGTCGGGGTGAAGCCTGACGCACTACGAGCCGCTTGCGTCCGCACCACCGGACGCTTCGGAGGATGGGAACATGATGGGATTGGAACGGCGAGGAGCGCGCTGGCTGCTCACGACGATGCTCGTGATGGCTGCCGCGTGCGGTGACGACGACGGCATGATGGACGACGCGGGAACTGACGGCGCGACGATGTCGGACGGCGGCGATGGCGGGGATCGCTGCACGGGGATCGTGCAGTGCGCGGCGGTCGGCACCACCTGCGCGGGCGACGCGCTCGTGAGGTGTGCGCTCGACGCGAACGGTTGCCGCGTGGAGACGCGGACCGACTGCACCGCGAGCGATCAGGTCTGTGACGCGAGCGGCTCGGCCGCCGCGTGCGTGACGCCCGATCCTTGCGCGGACGTGGTGGACGCGTGCGAGACCGAAGGCCGCACCTGCGACGCCGACGCGCTCGTGATCTGCGCGCCCAACGAAGACGGCTGCCTCGTGGCGACCACCACCGACTGCGCGGAGATGCCGGGCGGGGCGTGCGACGACGGCGCGACCCCGATGTGTGTGCTCCCCGCCGATCCCTGCGACGGCGTGGCGGACGCGTGCGAGACCGCGGGGACGAGCTGCGACGGAACCTCGCTCGTGACCTGCGCGCCGAACGCGTTCGGCTGCCTCGTCGAGACGGCGACCGACTGCGCGTCGCGCGCGGGCGGGACCTGCGACGCGACCGACGTCGCCGAGTGCACGTTCACCGGCGATCCGTGCGACGGCATCGACGAGTGTACGCCCGGCGCGCCGACCTGCGACGGACCCTCGCTCGTGACCTGCGCGGCGGACGCGTTCGGCTGCTTCGTGGAGACGCGCACCGACTGCACCGAGGCGCCCTTCGGCTTCTGCGACGCCGAGGCGGAGACCCCGATCTGCAGCACCGCGGCGATCGACCCCTGCATGGGCGTGACGGAGTGCGACCCCGTGGGTCGCGCGTGCGACGCGAACGCGCTCGAGGTCTGCGCGCTCAACGCCTTCGGCTGCGCGGTCGAGACGCGCACCGACTGCGCCACCGACGGCGACGTGTGCGACGCCACGAGCGGCATGGCGGCGTGCGTCGACCCGTGCACGCTCGTCGACGTCTGCGAGACCGCGACGTCCTGCGAAGGGCGCGAGGTCGTGACCTGCACGCCCGACGCGAACGGGTGCTTGGTCGAGTCGGCTCGCACGAGCTGCGAGAGCGACGAGATCTGCGATCCGCTCATGGGCATGGCGGAGTGCGCGGACGATCTGTGTCCGGCGGCGCCGGTGGCGATCCTCGACTGCACGAGCGGCACCGTCTCGGGCGACACCGCGATGGGCTCGGCGACGATCACGAGCTACCCGGGCTGCACGTCGTCGACGAACTACGGCGCCAACGAACAGATCCACCGCTTCCGGAGCGCGACCCGCCAGCGCGTGACCGTCGTGTCGACGCGCGGCGCGAGCACGGCGGACTTCGACCTCTTCGTGACGCGTCCCGCCGAGGGCGGCGCGTGCGCGAACGGGATGACCTGCGTCGACGGCAGCACGGGCACCACCGGCACCGAGACGATCGAGTTCGTCGCGGAGCCGAGCGAGCTCTACTACGTCGTCTACGACCGCTTCGGCGCGGGCGACGGCACCGACTACACGCTCGCCATCACCTGCGAGCCGATCGTGTGCGGCGACGGGATCGTCGCGGACGAAGAGGCCTGCGACGACGGCGACACCGACTCGGGCGACGGCTGCTCCAGCACGTGCACGGTCGAGGAAGGCTCGGCCTGCGACGACTCCGAGCCCTCGGTCTGCAACACGATCGAGTGTGGCGACGGGCGCGTGCAGGGCACCGAAGCCTGCGACGACGGCGACCTGGACGACGGCGACGGCTGCTCGATGGCCTGCGCGATCGAGGCCGACTACGTCTGCTCGGGCACCACGCCGTCCACCTGCGTGCTCGCGTGCGGCAACGGCAACGTGGAGGCCGCGCGTGGCGAGACCTGCGACGACGGCGACCGCGACGCGGGCGACGGCTGCTCGGCGACCTGCACGGTCGAGTCCGGCTTCGTCTGCACGGGCACGATGCCGACCACCTGCGTCGCGCAGGCGGCCAACGCCACGTGCGCGGGCGCGGAAGAGGTCACGGAAGCGTCGACGTACGTCGGGCTCTCGCTCGCGCTCGGCGGCGCGCAGCCGACCGCGACGGGCTGCGGCGGCGGGACCAGCAACCGCACGCTCTATTACGAGGTCACCGTTCCGCCTTCGAGCCGCGTGAACGTGACGACGACGCCGGGGACGAACGACATCGTGCTCTTCTTCCTCGACGCATGCGACGCGGCGGCGTGCTCGTTCGCGACCGACGCGGCGCCGGAGCGCGGCTCGATCACCAACGCGAGCGCATCGCCCATCACGCGCATCGTCGGCGTGCGCAGCTACAGCAGCGCCACGCCCACGACGATCGATCTCGCGTTCGCGTTCGAGTCGGCTGCGGCTTCGGCACCGGCGACACCACGCTCTACTACTCGGTGACCATCCCCGCCGGGCAGCGCGTGAACGTGCAGACGACGCCCGGCACGGGCTCGGACATCGTCCTCATGACGCAGAACGCCTGCTCCGACACCGGCTGCGCGTCGCAGACGGACGCCGCGCCGGAGCGCACCACGCTCGACAACCGAACGATGGCTCCGATCACGCGCATCGTGGCGGTGCGTCCGTACTCGACGTCCACCACGCCGTTCGACATCGCGTTCACCTACGAGGCGATCGTCGAGGCGACCAACGCGACGTGCGCGACCGCGACCGCGGTCACGGCGAACGTGAGCTTCTCGGCGCAGGAGCTCGCGGCGGGTGGTCCGCGTCCGATGGGCACCGGCTGCCTCG
>JALOQC010000119.1 GCA_025453555.1 Myxococcota bacterium
GAGCGCGCGCTGCAGCACATCCCGAGCGACGACGTGGTGCGGCGCATCGAAGCGCTCCACGACCACGGCTCGTTGCTCACGACGGTCGGTCGCTACGACGAGGCCGATCACGCGTTCGTCGAGATGCTGCGGCTCGCGTGGAACATCGGCGCGCGCGGCAAGGGCGGCGCGGCGCTGAACCGATTGGCGCGTGTTCGACGCGCACGAGGCGAAGAGGACGCGGCGCGCGAGCTCCTGCTGCGCGCGCTCGAGCTCTTCCGCGCCGCCAGCGATCTGCGCGGTGTCGCGTCCACGCTCGACGACCTCGCGCAGATCGCGCTCCTTCGCGGAGAGACGGACGCCGCCGCACAAGCCGCGACCGAAGCGCTCGAGATCCGCCGCGCCCACGCGGACATGCGCGGCGAAGCCGTCTCGCTCTCCACCCTCGGCAGCGTCGAGCTCCGACGCGGCAACCTCGACGCGGCCGAGCAGCTCTTCTCGCTCGCGCTCGAGCTGCGCCGTCAAGTCGGCGACCGCGAAGGCCTCCTCCAATCGCACAACGCGCTCGGCGTGGTCGCGTTCGAGCGCGGCGACCGAGACCGCGCGGTGACCGCGTGGCGCTCGGCGCTCGAGCAAGCGCGGGAGATCGGCGATCGCCGCAGCGAGTGTTTCTTGCTCAACAACGTCGGCGAAGCACGCATCCTCGACGGTGTCTTCGACGAGGCCGAGGTCGCCCTCGAGCGGGCGCTCTCCCTCGCCGAAGAGCACGGCGACAAGCGCGCTCTCGCGGACATCGCCCGCAACCTCGGAGCGCTCGCGCTCAAACGCGGCGACGACGACGCGGGCGATCGTGTCGAGCGCGCCTACGAGCTGGCGCGCGAATACGGCGGCAAGGAAGCGGTCGCGCTCGCCCAGCGCGTCGTCGGATCCCTGCGCGCGCAGACGCTCTTCGACACCGGCGGCGCTTCCGATCGCAGCGCGGAAGAAGCGTACCTCGCCAGCATCGATCTCTTCCGCGAGGTCGGGAACGAACGCGAGGCCGCGCGCTCGCTCGTGAGCCTCGCGAACCACCTCACCGAGCGTGGGGAGCTCGAAGCCGCGAAGGAGCGCCTGCGCGAAGCCCGCGCGACCTTCCGTCGGCTCGGGCTCACGGAAGACGCACTCGAAGTCGATCGTACGTTGAACGAGCTCGGCGCGTGACGTGCGTGCGGGATTGATCGCGGGTGTCTTGGCCTCAGGAATCTTCGGCTGGCTCGCACTCGAAACACGCAAAGAGCTGGCGACGGCAGTCGACCTCCGAGAGGTCGACTACGTCGGCTCCGACGCATGCCGGCGGTGTCACGAAGATCACCACGCGAGCTGGCACCGGACGTTCCACCGCACGATGACGCAGGAGGCGCACGAGGGCTCCGTGCTTGGTTCGTTCGACGGCCGAACGCTCGACTATTTCGGGTGGAGCTTTCGATTCGCGCGTGAAGGCGACGCTCACCGAATCGAGGCCGAGGGTCCGAACGGGCAGACCCGCGCGTGGACGGTCGACCGTACTGTGGGCTCGCACCGCTACCAGCAGTACCTCGCGCGCGACGACGACACCTGGTGGCGCCTTCCGGTCGCGTGGCACGTCGAAGAGGCCCGTTTCTTTCCCATGAACGGCGCATTCCTCACCCCGGATCCGGAGCAATTTCCTGCCTCCATCGAAGACGTCGAACGTCACGTGACCCGCTGGAACGACAACTGCGTCTTTTGCCACAACGTCGCGCCGAATCCGGGGCTCGACACGAACGGGCGCTTCGAGACGGAGGTCGCGGAGCTCGGCGTAGCGTGCGAGGCCTGCCACGGTCCGGGCGGCGAGCACGTCGCGCGCAACGCGAGCCCGCTGCGCCGCTACTGGTTGCACTACGTGGAGGACGACGATCCGACGCTCGTCGATCCCGGCGCGCTCGAAGCGACGCGCGCGAGCGACGCGTGCGGCCGCTGCCACGGCCAGCGCAAGACCGACGACCTCGAGACCTTGCTCACCGAGGGCGATGCCTTCGTGCCGGGCGAGGATCTCGCGCGTCACAGCGAGCCGCTCTGGATGGACACCACGCTGAACGGCGACGCGATCTTCGCCGCGCGGTTCTGGGGCGACGGAACGCCGCGTCTGACGGCGTACGAGTACCAAGGCTGGCTCCAGTCGCCCTGCGCGCGCGATCCGAGCTTCGGCTGCGCGAGCTGCCACTCGATGCACGACGGTGACCCGGCTGGGCAGCTCCGTCCGAGCGCCGAAGGCGACGGTGCGTGCACCAGCTGCCACGCCGATCACGAAGGGCGCGCCCACACGGGTCACGACGACGCGTCGCAGGTGCGCTGCGTCGACTGCCACATGCCGAGGGTCGTGTACGGCGTGCTCGACGCGCACCGAACCCATCGCATCGAGAGCCCGCGCCCCACCCACGACGCCGAGCTCGGCCGACCCGACGCCTGCACGAGCTGTCACGCCGACCGCACGACGGTGTGGGCCGAGCGAGCCCGCGCGCGCTTCTGGCCCGAAGGGCACACCGCCACCGCCTCCGCCTCCGACACCGCCTCCGACACCGCCTCCGACACCGCCTCCGACACCGCCTCCGACACCGCCGCCGACACCGCCTCCGACTCGCGCGCGCTCTCGCCGCCGACGCGCTCGGCCGCGCCGGCCTCGTCTCGCGCCCGCTCGCTCGCGCCGCGCTCCTCGACGCCATGCGCCACGACCCCTACCCCGCCGTTCGTCGCATGGCGTTCCGCTCGCTCCGACGCCTCCACGACGCTCCCCCTCCGTGGACCGACTTCGATCCGACGGCGACCGCCGACGAACGCGCGCGACGTTGCGACGCCCTCGCCGAACGCACCACCGTCTCGTCGCTCGACGTCGCGCTCGTCACCCGCGCCCGCGCCCTCGCGGCCCAAACCCCGCTCTGGATCGGCGAATGACCCCGGAAGACGTCACCCGCGATCGCGCGAGCCTCCGCTTCGGCTGGACGCTCCTCTTCGTCGGCGCGCTCGCGGGCACCGCGCTCGAGCTCGCGCACGCGTGCAAGCTCGCCGCCTACCTCGACGACCCGCTCACGCGCCTGCTGCTCACCCTCGCGCACGCACACGCGGTCGGTCTCGCGCTCGTCGCGCTCGCGCACGCCCACGTCGGCGCTGACCCGCGTCCCTCCACCGGACGCCTGCTCCGCATCGGCGCGCTCCTGCTCCCGCTCGGCTTCGCGCTCGGCGCCATCGCCCACCCCGAGAGCGACCCCTCGATCGGCATCGTCCTCGCTCCGATCGGCGCGCTGCTCGTGCTCGTCGCGCTCGGTCGCCTCGCGCTCGCGTCGTGGCGCGCGCGGTGAGCCTCGCCCTCGCGGTCTGTCGGACCTTCGTTGACGCGCGACGTGCCAGTGCCATCCTCCGCGCCCCTCGCACGTCGGGCCCGCGGATGAACGAGACGACGAACGAGACACCGACGGAAGACCCCGTGACCGACGAGCCCTCGCGCACCGAGATCCCCGTGCCGTACGCCACGATGGCGCCGCGCCCCCCCGCGGAAGGCCCGATCGATCTCGACGCGCTCGTCCCCGGCACGGGCCCCATCGAGCTCGACGTCGGCTTCGGCCGAGGCACCAGCGTCTTCCGCCGCGCCGCCGTCGCGCCCGAAGCGCGCCTGCTCGCCCTCGAGATCAAAGCCAAGTGGGCCTTCAAGGTGCACGAACGCGTGCAGCGCGTCGGCCTCGGCGACCGCGTGCTCGTCTGGGCCTGCGACGCGCGCGAAACCCTCGCCCGCTCCGGCCCGGACGGCATCGTGTCGCGCGCCTTCGTGCACTTCCCCGATCCGTGGTGGAAGAAGCGCCACACCAAGCGGCGCGTCCTCGGCGACGACTTCCTCGCGACCTTGGCCCGACTCTTTCGCCCCGGCGGCGAGCTCTTCGTGCAGACCGACGTCGAAGACCGCCACGCGCTCTACGTCGACTTCGTGCACGCGAGCGCCGACTTCGAGCTCGTGGATGCCGCGCTCGATCACAACCCCTTCGGCAGCGTCTCGAACCGCGAGCTCCGCGCGATCGAGGACGGCCTCCCGATCCACCGCCTGCTCGCGCGCCGCCGCTGAGCGAGCCCTGCGACGGCGCGGTCGTGAACGTCGAGCGGACGACGCGGTGTGCGCACACCACACGAGCGACGACACTCGTGGCGTGCCGTCGTTGACATCGCCCGCGACCCGGTCGAAGGTCCGGCCGCTTTGCCCCCCGCGATCCGCTTCGCCAGCCTGTTCGTCGCGCTCTTCCTCTCCGGCGCAGCCGCGCTCGTCTACCAGTCGACCTGGGGCCGCATGCTCCAGCGCGTCTTCGGGGTCAGCGACCTCGCGATCGCGACCGTCCTCGCGACCTTCTTCCTCGGCCTCGGCCTCGGCTCCGCGCTCGGCGCGCGCTACGCGACCCGCTCGCGCCGCCCCGCCCTCACGTACGGCGTGCTCGAAGCCATCATCGGCCTCTGGGCGCTGCTCTCCCTGCTGCTGATCCCGAACCTGCACTCCGTCTACGCCGGCCTCGGCGCCGACGCCGGGTTCGGTCTGCTGACCACGGTCCGCTTCGTCCTCGCGATCGTGGTCTTGCTGCCGCCGACGCTCCTCATGGGCGCGACCTTGCCCGTGCTCGTGCAGGCCGCCGCGCGTCACGGCGTTCATTGGAGCTCCAGCGCGACCTGGCTCTACGCGACCAACACCCTCGGCGCGGTCGCGGGCGCGGGCCTGACCGGTCTGTGGCTCGTCCCGACCTTCGGCACCCGCACGAGCGTCGTGGTCGCCGCCGTCGCGAGCTTCGCCGCCGCCCTCGTCGTGCTCGTCTTCTGGGGCACGGGAGCGCGCGCGAGCGAGGCGGAGGACGACGCTCGGGCCGCGCCCGCGCTTCCCGGCTCCGCACGCCTCGCGATGGGTCTCGCCGCCCTCGCGGGCTTCGCTTCACTATGCTCCGAAGTGCTCTGGACGCGCGTGCTGCGCATGGTCGTCCAAGGCACCTCGCAAGCCTTCGCGGCGATGCTGGTGAATTTCCTCGTGGGCATCGCGCTCGGCTCGCTCCTCGCCGAACGCGCGATGCGCAAAGGCCGCGATCCGCGCACGCTCTTCGGACTCACGCAGCTCGCGCTCGGCGTGCTCACGGTGCTGGCGATGGGCGTCGGCGCGCAGATGCCGCGCCTCTCGATGCTCCTCCAAGAGCGCTACCAGGTCGTCCCGCACGAGCCGTGGGTGGTGCTCGTGATGAGCGCCGTCCTGCTCCTCCCGATCGCCCTCGTGCTCGGGACCTCGATCCCGCTCGCCTGGCGCATGGCCGGCGGCTCCGCCGAAGAAGCCGCGCGCCACTCGGGACGCATCCTCGCGACCAACACGCTCGGCGGTCTGCTCGGCTCTCTCGTCGCGGGGTTCGTGCTGGTCCCCTTCCTCGGGATCGAGGCGTCGATCCTCCTCGTCGCGTTCCTCCACTTGATCGCCAGCGCGATCGCCTTCCGCAGCGCCGCGACCCGCATCGTCCCGAAGATCCTCGCGCTCACCGCGCCGCTCGCGCTCGGGGCAGGCCTCGTCTCGCTCCAGCCGAGCCTCCACGTGCCCTACCTGCTCGACGCTTGGTACGACACGAGCCGCGCGCTCATCGAAGGCCCACGCGAGTCGCACCGCGAGTCGCTCAAGTTCCTCGAAGAAGGCCGCAACACCACCGTGACGGTGCTCGAACGTTCGGGCTCGCTGCGCCTCTTCAACGACGGTCGCCCCGAGTCTGGCATCTCGCTCTCCGGCGAGCCCGGCTTCGGCGAAGAGCTCGCGGTGCTCGCGTCGCTCCCGACGCTCTTCGCGGACCAACACGGACGCGCGATGGTGGTAGGGCTCGGCGCCGGTCACAGCGCCGCCGTGATGACGGGCGGTCCCTGGGGCCAGATCGACGTGGTCGAGCTCGAAGAATCCGTCGTGCGGGCCGCGCGATTCCTCTACGAAGCCCGCGAGAAGCCCTTCCCGCTCGACGATCCACGGGCTCGTCTGATCGTCGACGACGCGCGCGCGCAGCTCGTGCTCGCCCCCGAGGGCTCGTACGACGCGGTCGTGAGCCAGCCCTCGCACCCGTGGCTCGCCGGCTCCTCCGCGCTCTACACCGAAGAGTTCTTCCACGAGGTCGATCGCGCGCTGCGACCGGGCGGCGTGCTCGCCCTCTGGACCAACCTCTTCCGCATCCACGTGCGCCACCTCCGCAGCATCGTCGCCACGTTGCTCGAGGTCTTCGAGCACGTCTGCGCGTTCGTCTCCGAGAGCTCGAGCTTCGTGCTCGTCGCGAGCCACGAGCCGATCCGCTTCGACGAACGCTTCGCCGATCGTGTCTCGAGCGACGGGCTGCAGCCCTACCTGCGCCCCTTCGCGCTCGACGACATCGTCGACTTCGCGAGCACCATCGAGCTCGACACCGAAGGCGCGCGCGCATTCGCCGAAGGCGCGCCGATCGTGCACGACGATCGCCCCGTGCTCGAGATCGAGCTCGCGCGCATCCCGCACGATCAGGCCTTGAAGGAAGCGGATCTCGACGTCGCGTTCGAGGCGCTCCCCTGGGTGCACGCGGAGACCCTCGCGACCGTCCCCGCCGACGTGCGCGCCGACTTCCTCCTCCAGCGCATCGAATACGCACGCCTGCGCCTCCGAGCCCTGACGCGCGTCGAGCGCAGCATCGAGCTCGCAGAGCTGCCGGACGCCGAGGCGAACCTCGTGCGAGGCGCGCTCGCCGAGACGCGCGGCGACGTGGGTGCGGCGCTGCGTGCGTACGATGCCGCCCGCGCCGACACCCGCGCCGCCGATCGCGCGGATCGTCTGCGCGAAGCCGAGGGTCTGCATGCGGAGCTGCTCGCCTCGCTCGACGCTCCCGGCCGCGCGCAGCCGCAACGCGCGACGCCATTCCTCGCCGCTGCGCTCGCGCTCGAAGATCGTGCAGCCGCCGCACGCGCAGTCGCGCTCGCCGAACGCATCGGAGACACCGCGCACACCCCGCTCCTCGGCGTCGCCCGCGCGTTCTCCACCAACGACTGCGCGGGCCTCGAAGCGGCGGTCGCCGCGAACGACGACGCGCTCGACGAGCCGACCACCGGGCTGCTGGCCGCACGCTGTGCGCAGGGGCTCGGTCGCTTCGACGACGTCGCGCGGTACCTCGAGCGCCGCAGCCTCTCACTCCGAAAGATCGCCTCCGACGCCACCCGCGACGGCGAAGCCGCGCGCAACGGCAACAACGGGGGCCTGGCCATGATGCACTTCCGCCGCGCGTTCCGGGCGAACCCGGGGCACGGCGCCGCGACCACGGCGCTCGCGTCTCAGCTCCACGCGCTCGGTCGCACGGACGAGGCCACGCGAGTCCTGCGCGCGGGGTGGCTGGAGGCGCAGCACCTCTCCGCGGCACGCAGCCTCTTCGAGAGCACAGCCAGCTCGCTCGCGATCACCCTGGAGTGACGCCACCGACCCTCGTCGGCTCCCACACGTACGGCGTCGCGTTCTTGACCCGTTCCAGCGATTTCGCGTATTTCCTTTTTGGTTCGGTCGCCGAAGGCGACGCACACGTACCGTCGGGTCTCGGCCGGACGGTCGGCTCCACCAACGGCGGCCGCGAGGCTCTCTTCTTGGTGCTAGGAGGCTCGGTGACGGTGAAAATCCTGGCCGTCGACGACAGCGCGACGATGCGGAAGATCCTGGGGATGACCTTCGCCGGCGAAGACGCCGTGGTCGTCACCGCCTCGAGCGCCGACGAGGCCCTCGCGAAGGCGCGACAGTCGCCCCCCGACGTCGTCTTCGCCGATGCCGCGCTCGCCGGTACCGACGGATACGCGCTCGCAACCGCGCTCAAGTCGGATCCCGCGCTCGCGAACGCGGCGGTGATCCTCCTCGCGAGCCAACACCATCCCTTCGACGAAGGCAGAGGTCGCGCGAGCGGGGTCGACGATCACGTCGCCAAGCCGTTCGACACCCAGGTCGTCCTCGACAAGGTCGCCGACGTCCTGCGCCGCCCGCGCGCCCGCGCGTCCGCCGCCACGCCTGCGGCAGCACCCGCCGTGGCGGTCGCGGCGCCGCCTCCGCCGCCCGCCGCTCCGACTCCGGCGCGCGTCAGCAAGCAGACCATGGCGTTCGGCTCACCGCCCGCACCGCCTCCGCCGGCCCCGCCCGCGGCGGCTCCGAAGCCGGTGCTCGAGCTCGCGGACGAAGAGGTCGTGCCCGGTCCCGCCAAGCCTGCCGCCGTCGCACCGAAGCCCGCCCCCGTGGCGGCTCCAGCGCGTACGTTCTCGGCGCCCGCGAAGCCGGCTCCGGTCGCCGCACCGGCGGCTCCGCCCGCCCCCGCTCGTCCTGCCTCCCGTCCCGCCATGGCGGCGGCCGCAGCGATCGACGGTGGCATGGCTGCGAAGCTCGAGAGCCTCGGGCTCACGAAGGATCAGATCGAAGGCGTGCTCGCCCTCAGCCGCGAAGTCGTCGAGCAGGTCGTCTGGGAGGTCGTGCCGGACCTCGCCGAGACGCTGATCCGCGAAGAGATCCAGCGCCTCACGCGCGAGTGATCGCGGGCGAACGCTCCGACCCGAAAACGATCCGAAGCCCGGCCCCGAGCCGGGCTTCGTCGTTCTCGGCTCGCGCCTCGTCCCGAAGCTCGTCGGGCTCGCGCTCGGCGCGCGCCGAAGCTGCGGCTCTCCCGAGCCTGCGCCGCCTCGGCCCCAGGCCCCGTCGGTTTCGCACCTCTCCCGCTCCGCGCCCGCTCACGCGAAGCCCTCTGCACCGCGCAACCGGCGACACCCTCCCGTCGAAGAGCCGCGCATGTCACCTCGCTCGTGCGCTGCGCTCGCCCTGCTCTGCCTCCACTGCATCGAACCGATGCCACCGCTCTTGCCCGACGCGGGCCCTCCCCCCGTCGACGCCTACGAGCCCCCGCCCGCTCCCACCGTGGTCGCACTGCGTGCCCGCGGACGCGACGGACACTCCTGGCCCCTCGATCGCGCGCCACGCCGCCCGCTCCTCGAGCTCGAGGTCAATCGCGCCGCGGTGCTCCCCGAGGAGCCCGACGCCTTCCTCTTCGAAGACCTCCCGCTCGATGCGCTCTCCGACGATCTCGCGCGCGCACCCTTGCTCGTCGCCCATCAGCGCCGCGTCGTGCCGACGGAGATCGTTCGCGGCCCGAACCACGTGACCCTCACCCCCCGCGATCCCCTCGTCCCGGGCGCACGCTACGTCGTCGCGCTCGCCGGCTGGGCTGCCGCCGAGGACGGTGCCACGTTCGATCCCTTCGCGGCCCCGATCGTAGTCGTCGACGGAGGTGGCGGCGCGACTCCGACCGGGAGCTGGCCTCCCGACGGTGCGGCCGGCGTCCCACCCGAGCTCGAGCTCGCCGTCGTTCGGTTCGACGACGAGCTCAGCGGCACGGTGCGCCTCGAAGGCCCCGACGGAGTCGCGACGACGCACACCGAGCGTGTCCCCTGCGACGCCCTCGGCTGGACCGACGGAACGTGTGTGGTGATCCGCTGGGACGGACTGCTCCGCCCAGGCTCTCGCTACGCGCTCACCGTCGGCCGCGACGCCCTCGACCGCACGGGCGCGATGCTCGAGCCGTGGCGTGCGACCTTCACCACCGGACACCCCGGTGGAATCGGCTTCGGCTTCGTCCCGATCGCCTGCGAGCTGGACGAAGCCGCGATCGGACCGCTCTGCGTGCTCGCCGACGACGTGAGCCTGCGCGTGCGAGCGCAGGTCGATCGCCCGGTCCGCGCGTTCTTGCTCGGATCGGTGGGCAGCGATCGCGCCGTCGCACCGCGCGGAGAGCTCGCTCTGGAGCTCGACGGTCTCGCGCCCGACGCGATCGTCGAACCCGAGCTCCGTCTCGTGGGCCTCGACGGATCCACGCACGTCGAGCGTCTGAGCCTCCACACCACCGAGCCGCTCGCGACGCTGACGATCGCGGAGGTGAACGCCGACCCACGTGGTCCCGAGCCGCGTCAGGAGTGGGTCGAGCTGCTAAACTTCGGCCCCGTGGACACGAGCCTCGAAGGCATCGCGCTCTCCGATCGTGCCGATCGCCCGGGCGACGTCGTGAGCGCGCCGCTCGTGCTCCCCGCCGGAGCGCGTGCGCTGCTCGTCGCAGACGGCTTCGACCCGCTCCATCCGGACGATCCGCGCGTGCCCGACGGAGTGATGCTCGTGCGGATCGGGACCTCGCTCGCGTCCGGCGGCCTCTCGAACTCCGGCGAGCCGCTCTTTCTCCGCGACGCGCTCGGTCGACGCCTCGCGACGGTGCCCGCGATTCCCTCGGAAGGCCCAGGCGTCTGCGTGCGACGAGAGAGCGGTCCGCGCGCGCGCACCGGCTTCGCATTCGGACCGTGCACGCCGGGAGCTCCCTGAGTGCGCGCGGGAGAACCGACCCTGCCCGGCCTCCGGGACTCGCTGCGCGACGAGGTCGTCGACGGAACCGTCGAAGAGGTCTCGTTCCGCAGCAGCGACGGCCGCTTCGCGGTGGTTCGGTTCTCGCGTCGTGACACCACCTTCGTGGGCGTGGGTGACTTCGGTGAGCTCGCGGTGGGCGAGTCGCTGCGGCTCCACGGTCGGTGGTCGAAACACCCCGTCCACGGCGAACGATTTCGCGTGAACAGTTTCACCCCGATCGTGCCCACCACGCGCGCGGGCATCGTGCGCTACCTCGGCTCCGGCCTCGTGCCCGGCGTCGGCAAGGCGCTCGCGGAGCGGCTCGTCGCGCGCTTCGGCGCCGAGACCCTCGACGTGATCACCACGCAATCGGGCCGACTCACCGAGGTCGAAGGCATCGGCCGTCGCCGCGCGACCGCGATCGCCGACGCGGTGCGCGTCCGAAAAGACGAGGCGGAGCGCATGTCGTTCCTGCACGGCCTCGGCCTCGGGCCCGCGCTTTCGCGCAAGATCCTCCAGCGCTACGGCGACTCGGTCGGCCGCGTGCTCCGCGAGGATCCCTACCTCGTCGCCGAGCAGATCCCGGGCATCGGCTTCAAGATCGCCGATCGCGTCGGCCTCGCGGTCGGCATCGGCCACGACGATCCCCGCCGCGCCCAAGGCGCAGTGCTGCACGTGCTCGCCCGCGCGGCAGACGACGGCCACGTGTTCCTGGAGCGCTCCGAGATCGCGCGCGCCGCGGAGCGCCTCGAAGTGCCGGGAGCCCGCGCGCGGGAGGCCATCGACGCGCTCGCGGCCCGAAAGCTCGTCGTGATCGACGAGGACGCCGTGTACCCGCCGCCGCTCTTCGAGGCCGAACGTCTCGTCGCGATCGCGCTCGCGCGCCTCGCGCGTCCCCGAGCTCCCGAGCCTCGCGCCGACGAAGTCCTGCGACGCGCGACGGAGTCGCTCTCGCTCAGCGACGAGCAGCGCGACGCGGTGCGCGCAGCGATCGACGAAGGTCTGCTCGTGCTCACGGGCGGGCCGGGCACCGGCAAGACCACCACCGTGCGCGCGCTCGTGGAAGCCCAGCTCCTGCTCGGTCGCCGCGTGCTCTTGGCCGCCCCCACCGGCCGCGCCGCCAAGCGCCTCAGCGAAGCGACCGGCCACGAAGCGCGGACGATCCACCGCCTGCTCGAGTGGAACCCGATGACCGGCCGCTTCCAACGCGACGCGAGCGGCCCCCTCGAAGCCGACGTGATCCTCGTCGACGAGGCGTCGATGCTGAACGTGCAGCTCGCGGCCTCGCTCGTGGACGCGATCGCGCCCTCGTCGCGCCTCGTGCTCGTGGGCGACGTCGATCAGCTCCCACCCGTCGGGCCCGGTCAGGTGCTCCGCGAGGTCCTCACGAGCGAGGTCGGCCGCACGGTGCGCCTCACCGAGGTGTTTCGTCAGGCCCGTCAGAGCGCGATCGTGCGCGGCGCCCACGCGGTGCTGCGCGGCGAGGCTCCCGAGCCTTCTCCCCCCGGCGAGCCCGGCGACGGCGACCTCTTCGTCGTACGCGCGCGCTCGACCGAACGCATCGCCGCGCTCGTGGAGGAGCTCCAGTCGCGCATCGTCGCGAGCTACGGCCTGGATCCGCGCCGCGACGTGATGGTGCTCGCGCCCACGCGCAAGGGTCCGCTCGGCACCGAAGCGCTCAACCTGCGCTTGCAGCGCTCGCTGAACGCGGAGGCCGATCCCACGAAGCTCGGGGCGCTCTTTCCTGGCGACAAGGTGATGCAGCTCTCGAACGACTACGACCGCGACGTCTACAACGGCGACCTCGGCACCGTGACCCGCGTCGAAGGCGGAATCACCTACGTCGACGTCGACGGACGCGAGGTGAAGTACGCGATCGGCGATCTCGATTCGCTCGCGCTCGCCTACGCGAGCACCATCCACAAGGTCCAGGGCAGCGAGCTGCCCGCGGTGGTGATCGTGCTCCACGGCTCGCACCACGTGCTCCTCACGCGCGCGCTGCTCTACACCGCCCTGACGCGCGCGAAGCGCCTCGCGGTGATCGTGGGCGACCCGAGCGCCCTCGCGCGCGCGGCGTCCAACGCCGTCGCCTACGAGAGCAACTCCCGCCTCGCGCGCCGACTCGTCCACGCGCTGCGCGCCGCATGATCGAAGCCCGAGCGCTCCGACACGCCCCCCTCCACGCGCAGCCCCGTCGCTCGCGACCGAATCGACCTCGACCCAGCAGAATCAAACCCGATTCTCGCGAGATCGAATCCGATTCCTGAGCTGAGCACGGAGCCGCGCTCAGCCTTCCCACGCCGCGAGCACACCGTCGTGAAACGCGGGGCGAAACCCACGAATTTTCTCGTTCGCGCGGCTCGGGTGCACACGATTCGTCAGCAAGACCACGACGATCTCTTGCTCCGGATCGCACCAGAAGCTCGTGCCGGTGAAGCCGAGGTGCCCAAACGTCCGCGCCGACATGCGGCGCCCCGCGGCGGACTGCTCTCCGGTCTTCACGTCGAAGCCGAGCCGGTAGCTCCCGCCCGGTCGCTCCGCGAGCGCTCCGTCGAGCGTCGCCTTGGAAAGGAACGTCGAGCGCGTCGCGAGCACGTCGAGCAGCTCCGTGCCGAAGCGTGCGACCCCTCGCGCCGTCCCGAAGATGCCCGCGTGCCCCGAGACGCCCCCGAGCGCGCTGCAGTTCTCGTCGTGGACCTCGCCCCGCACGATGCGCCCGCGCCATTGGCAACGCTCGGTCGGAGCGGCCACCCGCACGAGCGCCGCGCGACGCTCCGACGAGAGCGCGCCCGCGTACAAAACCACGTCGTCGATCCCGAGCGGTCGCGTCACGTGATCCGCGACCGCCTCCGCGAGGTCACTCCCTGCCCCGCGCGCGACGATCTCGCCGACCAACATGTAGCCGAGGTCGCTGTACACGCAGCGTCCTGGCGGACCTTCCTCCGGACGTCGCGCAGCCTCCGCGAGGATCCAACGGCGCGCGGCGGTCGATCCGGGATCGTGGGGCACGTCGAGATAGAGCCCCCCCCACGCCGCGAGCCCCGAGCGGTGGGTGAGGAGCTGCTCGATCGTCACCTGATCGACCACCCCGCCGCGCGCGTCCGAGAGCGTCGCGTGCACCGTGCTCGAGAGCGAGAGCCGGCCGCTCTCGACCAGCCGCAGCGCCGTCGTAGCCACGAACGACTTCGTGATCGACGCGAGGTCGTAGATCGTCCTGGGCTCGGCCTTCGGGGCCTGGGGAGCGAGTCGTCCGCCCGCAGCCTCCGCGTACGTCCACGCGCCGCCTTCGCGCCATGCGACGCAGCCGACCGCTCCGGGGAAGACGTTGCCCGCGACCCCAGCCTCGATCAGCCGGACCGCCTCGCGGACCACCCGCGCCGTTCGCCCCGAGCCCACCTTGACTCTTGAAGTACCGGATCGGCGTCGCCTCCGTCCACAGAAACCGGTTCTCGCGCCCTGCGTGGACCGCCTTTCCCGACATCGAGAGCTTCACGAACGCCCCGCGATCGCGAAGCTCCCGATGCGCGACTGCTCCCTCGAATCAATCCGACTTTCTGGTGGGCTCCTCCGCGACCTCCCGTTCTTCGTCGTCTTTCCTGGGCATTTTCCGAATCGGAGGGCTCGTTCGAGGCAGCGGAGGAAACGTCGAGAACCCCAGCGGACGCCCACGGTCGTTCCTGCCATGCTGCGCCGCCCATGGCCGAGCCCACTCCGACCTCGCCCCTCCCGTCCCCCGTCGCGCCTTCCCCCGTCGCACTGCCGACCTCGACGGGAGCCGCACCGACGCACGCCCGCTTTCGGGCGCGCCCAGAGGACTTTCGCGTGGACGAGCTCCCGGCGTTCGAGCCCGGCGGCGAGGGCGATCACTGCTACGTGCTCGTTCGCAAGCGCGGCCTGACCACGCCCGAAGCGACCAAGCGCCTCGCGGCCGCGCTCGAGACGGATGTCGCGCAAGCCGGACACGCGGGGCTCAAGGATCGCCACGCCGTCACGACGCAATGGCTGAGCTTCCTCGCGGTCGACCCGGCGCGCGCGCTCGCTGCGCGCGTCGACGACCTCGAAGTGCTCGAGGCCAGACGACATCGCCACAAGCTCCGCGCCGGCAAGCTCCGCGGCAACCGCTTCACGCTGATCGTGCGTGAGGTCGATCCCTCCGCAGACGCGACCCTGCACGAGCACCTCGCGCTCCTCGTCGCCCGCGGCGTGCCCGCGTTCTTCGGGACCCAACGCTTCGGCCGCGAAGGTCGCAACGTCGAGAAGGCGACGCGCTGGCTCGTCGAAGGTGGCCGCGCGCCGCGCGACCGCTTCGAACGCAAGATGCTCGTGTCGTCGCTCCAGTCCGAGGCGTTCAACCGCGTGCTCGCGCGTCGTCTCCGCGACGGTACGTTCACGCAGGTGCTCGAAGGAGATTTGCTCCGTCGCGAGGACACGGGCGGTGTCTTCGCCACCACGGACCCCGCTGCGGATCAGCTCCGCCTCGACGCCTTCGAGGTGAGCCCCACCGGGCCCCTACCGGGTTTGAAGAGCCTGATCCCCGAAGGCGCGCTCGGGGAGGTTGAGCGCGCCGTCGCCGCCGAGCTCGGTCTCGACGACGTCGTCCTCGAACGCCTCGGTCGTCTCGGGCCGGGAGCGCGCCGGCCCCTTCGCTGGCGCCTCGAAGACGCGAGCCTCACGCGCACGGGCGATGGCCTCGAGCTCCAGTTCGCGCTCCCCGCAGGAGCGTACGCGACCGAGGTGCTGCGCGAGCTCTTTGCTGACGGGCTCGTCGAAGGCCCCGCCACCTGAAAAGCGCACGAAACGCGACCTGACGGTCGCCATTTTCGCCGGTGAAACCGTCGCTTTCACATCCGTGAGATCGCGCGACCCGTCCCCGTGGAATTCGCGGGGAATCGCCGCGGCACACCGCTTGCGATGACACGGTGCGTCGGCGCGCACTCGCTCGCGACCGACGAACAACGACTCGCTCGTCACTCGCGCGTCCTCGCGCCGACGTGCACGTGCGCCCGGAGGTATCCCATGTCGCAACGCTTCGTCTTCCGCACCGTCCTCGCCGCCGTCGCCTTCCTCGGAGCGACCAGCGCCCTCTCCACCTCGGAGAACGGAGAGCTCGGCGTGACCTCGCAAGCCGAAGCACAGCGTCGACACCTCGCGCACTGCATCCAGAAGGTCGAGCCGCGTTGGAGCGACGTCTGCGACGGCGGCTTCCACGTCCAGCTCGTCAACCGCTGCGCGGAGCCGGTGCGCGTCCACTGGTGCGTCCGCCAGAACGACGGCGACCTCCACTGCGGCGTCCACCCGCGCCTCGCTCCCGGCGCCGTCTCGAACGCGCAGGCCTGCGACGCCGCGAACCCGGCCGAGGTCGTCTTCGAAGCGTGCAGCGCGGGCGAGACCTGCCGCGTTCGCCGCGACTGAGCTCGATCCCGACTTCTCGCTCTCCGAACCCGACGTCGTCCCCTCCTCCCCCTCCCCTGCAAGACGTCCACGGAGAGCCCCCGAGGCCGCCGGCCCCCCTCGCCGGCGGCCTCCTCTTTTTCCGTCTCCGTCGATCACGCCGCTCCGTCGATCACGCCGCTCCGTCGATCACGCCGCTCCGAGACGCCGAGCACGACGCCGAGCACGACGCCGAACGTGGTGGTGAGCTGCGGGCGCTCCCCGGCACCGATCTTTTTTCGCCGACGACGCAACTCGCGCGCACGCGGCGCGATGAGCGCGCGTTCCCGGCAGGTCCCTCACGTCGAGGTGCACCGCCGAGCTTGCTCATCAGGAGACCCCCGTGCCCGATCCCGTCCGCACCCGCACCGTGGCCCCCGCCACGACCCCTTCCACGGCTTCCACCGCGTCGACCCCGTCCGCGTCCGTCGCTCCCGATCCGAGCGCGGTGGTCGACGGCGCCGCCGCCGAAGTCTCGCGCGCCCGCAGCGTCGCTTCGACGCCGGCCCAGCAGCGCGCGACCGTCCTCGATCGCGCCGCCCGCGGCGTCGCCCAAGCGATGCGCGACGGTGGCGTCGAAGCCGCCCGCGAGCACATGCGCCGCAACCCCGAGAGCGTGCGCGCCTTCGCGAACGCGCGACCCGATCAGCTCGACGCCGCCCTCGCGCGCCACGGCGCGCCCTTCGGCACCGACTCCGTGATCGAGAACCAAGTCGACTCCGTCTTGCGCCTCGGCGTGCGCCGCGTCGGCAACCAGCGCCTCGACGCGCGCGTCGGCGAGCTCCGCAACCTCGAGCGTCAGGTGCTCGCGAACCTCGACACCTACCGCAACGCCGAGCCAGGCACGCCGAAGGCGCAGCTCGCGGAGGCCCTCGGCATCCGCGGCGACGAAGGCGATGCCGCGCGCGTGCGAGAGCGCGTCGAGCAGACCGTCGCGCACGTCACGAGCCTGCGCGACGCGCTGAGCGGACAGACGATCGTGCCGGGCGACTTCCCGCAGACCGCGCGCGCCGCGGGACAGCGCGAGCGCTGGACGATGGAGCCCGGCACCCTCGGCGCGCGCGCCGCAGAGGGCTCGACCACCGAAGGCATTCAGGCCGACGACGTCGCGTCGAACGCGATGAAGGCTCTCGAGGTGGTTCTGGAGGGCCGCGGGGTGCTTCATTCGTTGCACTCCCTCGTCACCGGCACGGAGATGGGTGGAGCTGCCCTCGAGCTCGGTGCGTTCGGCGTCGGCATCGCAGCCGGCATGATCATCCACCACGAGACCGAAGAGCGGCACCAAGGCCGCATCGACGGGCTCCACACCTTCGGCGTGAACTGATCGCGCGGGCCCTCACCCCACGAAGGAGAACGCCATGTGGATCCCGACCTTGGATCAAGCCGTACGCCTCGGCGTCAGCGTGTTTCCCACCCGCAGCTACCCGCCGAACTACCGCGACCGAGACGACGGGACTTCGCTCGCGTTGAGCGGCATCTACTCCGTGTTCGTCGCCCCGCTCATGCTTCTGCGCGGCGCACCTCTCGCGATCTACGTCGTGCTCCTCCTACTCGCTGCCGGGTTCGTGCTGAGATGGGGCTCGATTCGCGGCGCGTGGCTTGCTCGCCGCACGCGGCGCGAGTTCGAGCGCGCGGGCACACGTCCGGGCAGCGCGAGCTTCGTCGGCGAGGTGGTCGCGGTGCTCGACGGCGGCGACGATGCGCCCGCGATCCTGCTCGCGGACGTGACAGGCGCGCGGAAAACCACGCACGCGCGGGTCGCGACGGTGCGCTCGTTCGTGATGCGTGACGACGAGGGTCGGCTCGCATGCGTCGAAGCGACGGATCACGCGCTCGTGGGGCTCGAGGCTCCACGCGTCGATGCCGTCGGTGTGGGCGGTCGAGTCGAGGTGCGAGGCACGGTCCGACGCGCGCCGCTGCCGGCCCTGATGCGCCTCGAGGGCTACCGCGACGTCCCAATGGGTGAGGTGTTCTCGGGCTCCACCGAACAGCCGCTCTTCGTGGTCGTCCGCTGACCGTCACGGACACCGTCACCGTCACGAACACCGTCACCGTCACGAACACAGGTCTGCCACGGACACCCGAGAGCCAGGCGAGCGAGCGCGATCAAGTGGGCTCTCGGCGCGTCGCCCTCGCGCGCCACGGCGCGAGGGCGAACGTCGCGAGCGCGCACACGAGCGAGAGCACGAGCGCCATCCGCGCGCTCGGCGCGGTCACCGTGAGCGCGTCCGCCGCCGCGAGCAGGAGGCCCGAGGCGCCCAGCGCGACGAGCCCCACGTGGAGCGCACGCGAGAGCGCCCATCCGCGCTCCGCGAGGCGCTCGGGATCGCGCCGCCAGCGCCGCGCGATCAGCCCGGCCGCGAGCGGCACGAGGAGCGCGAGCCACGCGGGCGCGAACGCCACGCTCGCGGCCATCAGACACGTCGTCGTGAGCACGCCCGCGCCGACCGCCCGCGCGCTCGTCGCTTCCGACCAGGGGTACGGCGCGGACCGACGACGCAGGACCGCGCGACACGCCTCGGCGAGCTCGTCCGCGGTGGAGAAGCGCGTCTCGGGGTCACGCGACATCGCGCGCATCACGAGGCTCTCGACCTCCACCGGGAGCTCGGGTGCGATCGCACGCGGAGGCTCGGGGGCTCGCTCGAGCACCGCGGAGAGCACGGCGGTGGGCGTGCTGCCTTCGTAGGGTGCGCGGCCCGTGAGGCACCGGTAGAGCACCGCGCCCACGCCGTAGACGTCGGCGCGTCCGTCGACCCCCGCCGAGCCGCGCACCTGCTCGGGCGCCATGTACGCGGGGGTCCCGACCACCGTGCCCGTGCGCGTGAGCGCGGCGTCGCCGTCGAGGTGAGCGACGCCGAAGTCGATGAGCTTCGCGACCCCCGCGCGGGCGTCGAGGAAGACGTTCGAAGGCTTGAGATCGCGGTGCACCACGCCGGCCGCATGCGCGGCCGTGAGCCCGCGGCAGAGCTCGATCGCGAGCGCGAGCGCTTCGTCGACCGGGAGGCGCGAGACCCGCGCGAGGCGGGCCTGCAGGTCCTCGCCTTCGAGCAGCTCGACCACGAGCGCGGGGCGACCGTCGGGCACGCGCAGCGCGTCCAGCACTTGAACCACGTGCGGAGAACGAACGCGCGCGAGCGCCTCCGCCTCGCGGAAGAAGCGCGCGAGCGCGAGCTCGTGGGTCGCGAACGCGGCGTGCAACACCTTCACGGCGACGTCACGACGAAGCCTCCGATGTCGCGCGACGTAGAGCGCGCCCATGCCGCCGCGACCGAGCTCGTCGCCGAGCAGGTAGGTGCGCTCGAGCTCCACGCCGATCAGCGGGTCGACCGGACGCGCGACGGGCGGCTCGGCGTCGACGAGCGCCGTCCCGTCGTGCGCGCAGGTCCGTCGGCTCGCGCGAAAGTGCGCGTCGCACGTGGGGCATCGCTTGGCAGCGGAACGGTTCGGGTCGAGCGCGACCTGCACCGAGCGACGCTATCGCGGCCGTCTCGTGGGGTCACGAAAGCGGCACCTCGGCATCGACGGTGGGCCATCTGCTGCCCCGAACCGGCACCCCGAGCGCGACCGCCCCGTTGGCCCGCACCAGACTCGCACGATTTGGCACACGCTCGTTGTCGAATTCATTGAACAATTGCACGAACACATCCTGGCACAGCACATGCGAACGCCCGTGACACATCTCGCTTCGAGAGCAGGACGCTCCGAACGCAGAGACCCTCGGATGGGATGGAGGCTCGGATGACGCTCGCACGCTCGGCTCTGGTTCTCGCGCTCGCGCTCGGTTGTACGTCTTCGCACGAAGGCGGCTCGTCGCTCGACGTCGAAGCGGCCATCGCGTCGGTCACGCTCGGTGACGCGTGCGGTGAGAGCGGTGCGCGACGTCCGCCGGCCGGTGAGCCTTCGGCCGACGCGCCGATCATCGGCGACTGCGAGGACGGCGGCTTCTGCGGTGGGTGTCGCTCGACCTCGATTCAGATCGCGCTCGATGCGGGCGCCGGCGACGCCGAGGTGCCGTTCGAGGTGCTCTCCATCGAGCTGCTCGACATGGATCGCCGCGTGCTCGACACCCTCGATCCGATGACCGCCACCCTCTACACGGACGAGGGCTACGTGGGCTGGGACGAGACCATCGCACCGAACGAGTCGCTCTCCGTTCGCTACGAGACCACCGCGCCCGACTGGGCGACCATCGGCGACGGCAACGCGTGGTCGACCTTCGGCGTGCCCTACCGCATCCGCATGCGCGTGCTCGTCGACGGCGAGGAGCGCACGCTCGACTTCTCGCCCGCGATGCGCGAGCCCGAGATCGTGACCTGAGCACCCGACCGGATCCTCGTCGTGTCGCCCCACGAAGCGTGAGACGTTGAGCCGATGTCGTCGCTGCGTCGCCGTCGTCTCGCGCTCTTCGCGTCGCCGCGCCGTCTCGCGTCCGCTTCGCGCCTGCACATCGCGCTCCTCGCGACGCTCGTCGCGTGCGCCGCCGAAGCTCCGCCGCCTTGGGAGGAGCACGAGCCCTGGTCCGACGCCTGGATCGCCGCGCACGGCGAGACCTACGTGAGCGACGTCGACGCGCGCCGCGAGGCGATGGAGGCGTCGCTGACGAATCCCGAGAACCTCTACGCGCAGGCGCGGCTCGGAGCCTACGCGACGGGCGAAGGCGGCTGGGACGCGCTGCCGGAGTGGAACCCGCGCGTCGAGCCGCTCACGGACGCGCACGTCGAGGCGCTGGATCGTGGAGAGCGGCCCGCGCGGCCGATCACGCCCTTCTGGGATGGCACCACGCCGAGCACCTTCGACGAATGGGCCGCGCTCGGAGAGCGGGTGTTCTTCGAGCTGCCGCTCCGCGACGAGTCGCTCTGGGAGCCCGTGCTCGTCGACCCCACGCTCGCGACCGAGGTCGGGCTCGAACGCGACGCCGGTGCATGGCCGGGCTTCGTGTGGATCGCCGACGTCGAGGGCCGCGCGTCGGTCGCGATCACCTGCGCGCTCTGCCACGTCGCACGCCGCGACACGGGACTGCTCGAGACGGGCCGCGCGCGCCGCTCACTCGACTACGGCCGCGCGCAGATCGCTTCCGCCGAGCGGCTCGGTCGAACGCTCGACCCGGTCACCCGCGCGCGCTTCGAGAGCTGGGGTCCCGGCCGCGCCGACGTGATCGAGGACGTCGCCGACACCCCGATCGCGATCCCGGATCTCTGGGGCCTGCGCGAGCAACGCTTCCTCACGCAGGCCGGCACGTTGACGCATCGTGATCCGATGGGCCTCGCGATCCGACAAGAGACCCAGTACGTGCAGGCGAATCGTGGGCGAACGCGCCCCCCGCGCGTGCTGATGTTCGCGCTCGCGGTCTTCCTCTACGCGATCGAGCCCCCTCCCGCGCGGCCGATCGAGGACGCCCCGGCGGTCGCGCGTGGCGAGGCGGTGTTTCGCCGCGAGTGCGTACGGTGTCACTCGCTCGACAACGGCAGCGGTCCGCTCGTACCGAGCGCGGAGGTCGGAACCGACCCCGAGCTCGCCGAAGGCGGCGCGCGTGGGACCGGCGCGTACCGACCGGCCCCGCTGCTGCGTGTCGTCGACGCCGCGCCCTACCTGCACCACGGCGCGATCGATTCGCTCGAGTCCCTTCTCTCCGCCGAGCGCGCTGAGCCCGGCCACATCTTCGGGACGGATCTGCTCACGAGCGAGCGCGACGACTTGCTCGCGTGGCTGCGCGCCCGCTGACACGTCACCGGCGACTCGTCCCGAGGTGCAAGCCCGCGGAGCTGGGCGATTCCGCGAGCCCATCGGACTGCGCCAGCGCGGAGCCGACGCAATCAAACGTCACTCTTCGGCGTTCAAACGCGGTTCTTCAGACTTCGCGCTTCGAGCGCGGGCGTCAACGAAGGCGCTCGAAGACGGTCTTTCCCTCGACCTCGATCGCCACCGCGAACGGCTCCATCACGAGCACGCCCTCGGCGTCGTCGACGCGACCCGCGACCCAGCGCAGCGTGCCGGTCTCGGCGGCGGTGATGACGCGCGCGTCGATGCCCGCCGGCCCCCCACGCAGGGGGAGCTTGCCGCCCGCACCGTCGTCGACCACCCGTGAGGCGGCATCCAGCTCCCGCGCCGCGACCACCACGAAAGGCTCCGCGAGCGCGGGCGACGCCTTGATGGCCGCACGAAAGCGCGGTCGAAGCTCGTCGACCGAGGGCACCGCGAGCTCGCCGACGCGCGCCCACACGTCTGCCCCGATGCGCGGCGTCACCGCGTACTGGAGGAGTCGAAGCAACCGCGGAGCGCCGCCGAGCTCGATCTCGGCGAGCCCCGCCGTCACGAGCCGCGGGCACGAGCCCACCGAGCCGCTCTCGCTGCGCAGACGTTCCTCGCGGAAGACCTCGCCGGTGGTGGTGCAGACGAGGTAGCGCCGCTGCAGGCTCGCCCGGGAGAGCCCCGCGATCCACTCGCGCCCGACCTCGACGAAGCTCCGGTCGTAGACGACGTCGCGAGGAGTGTCCGGATCGTTCGGGCGCCCGAGCCAGACCGCACGCACACGCCGAGACTCCGGGTCCGCCGAGCCCTCGCGCATCATCCCCGCCACGCGCGCCGCGCCGTCGAGCATGCGTGCGATGAGCGCCGCGTCGCGCCGCTGGAGCGCGAGCCGGAGCCGCCCGACGAAGCGCGCGAGCCCGAACGGCGGCGCCTTGCCCGCGACCTCGATCAGACGTTCGATCGCTTCGTTCACCGAGGCGGCGTGGGTCGCCGAGTCGACCCCGTGACGTGCGATCGCCAGCAGCAGCTCGTCGAGCGCGTCGCCGAGAGGATGCCGCGTCGACTCGGCCGCCGCAGGCGGCAAGAGCGACTCGCGCGGCTCGCGCGGCTCGTCGGCGAGCTCGGGCGCGAGGCCCGCCAACAGGCGAAGCGCCGCGCGAACGTGCGCGCCGTCGGAGCTGCCGTCGGTGGCGGCGACGAGGAGAGCGCCATCCGGCTGCACCGTGACGGTCACGAGCTCCACGCGCCCGTCCACCGTGACCTCGAGCGTCGCGCGACGGATCTCGCCCCCGACGGCCCCCCCGAGCTTCGCGACCAGCTCGCGCGCCGACGTGCGGAGCTGGTTCATGCGGTCCTCTGCAACGTACGGCGCCGACGTTGGAGCTCGAAGCGCACCGCCGGCGGGGCCCGTCGCAGATCGAGGTCGAGCGCCTCGCCGAGCAGCCCACGCGCGACGTCGTGACGCCCCTCGCGCTCGACCTGCTCCGCGCGGCGCAGGAACGTCTGCGCGAGCGTCCGCACGACGAGCGGGTTGCTCTCGACGAGCCCGCGATCGGTCTCGAGCGCCCGCCGGAAGGCCACCAGCGCCTGCGCGTGGCGTGCCTTTCGCGCGTGCGTCATCGCGACCGCGATCCAGGGCCGCGCCCACTCGGGTCGAAGCGTACCGGCGCGCTCGAGCCGCACGATGCCCGCGGTGAGCGCGCCGAACGCGACGAGGATCGTGCCCCACACGTACATCCGCATCGCGCGCAGACGTGCGCCGAACGAGGTCCGCGCGGGCGGCTCGTTCGGCAGACGGATCGAGCGGGTCTCCTCGTCCTCGTAGTCCTCGCCGCGCAGCTCCATGCGCGCGACGATCGCCGCGCGCGCGTCCTCGATGGCGCCGCGGATCGCGCCGATGTGCGTCGACGCCTCGAGCTCGATGAGCGGACGCAGCGCGCGTCGATCGCCGAGGCGCGAGAGCGTGATCACCGCCTGCACCGTCACCGCGCCACCCACGCCGAGCAGCGCGAGGACCTTCTCGGTGTCTTCTTTTCCGCCGAGCACTTCGAGGGCTTCGAGCGCCGCGATGCGCACCTCGGGATCTTCGCGGTCGAGCAGGCCGCGCGCGTAATCGGCGCCGCGTCGGTCCCCGTGCGCTCCGAGCGCGCCGGCGAACACTGCCTTCGCGACGTCGACGACCGTGCGTTCGTAGGCGGCGACGAGCGCGGGGGGCACGCGAGGATCGTCGATGCGCCGCAACGCGCGCGCCGCGTCCACCACGATCTCCGCGCTGCCGCTGTCGAGCAACTCGATCAGCGAGGGCACGAGCCGCGGATCGCTCGCGTAGCGCAACGACTCGATCAGCTCGCGCCGCACGTCGCGACTCGACACTCCGTCGTTGCCTTCGATCACCGCCTGCAGGTGCGTCGTGACGATCGCCGGCAAGTCCCGCGCGTGCAGCAGGAGCTGCGCGCGATCGTCGCCTGGCATGTCGGTGATGGGCTCGACCGGCGTGCGTCCGTCCCAGAACGCCGCGATGCGCGGCTCGAGCTCGCTCACGAGCCGCAACCACCGCTCGCGCTCCGCCTTCGCGTGTCGCCCGGTGGCGCCACCGACCCGCGCGCGCGTCTGCGCCAGCTCCGCCTCGAGCTCCACGTCGCGGAGCGCCGCGAGCGCCTCCGTGACCGCGCGCTGGTCTTTGTTCGCGAGCTGATCCCAATGCTCGCGCAGGTGCCGCAACACCGCGCGCCGCTGCCGCATGCTGCCGCCGCGGAGCAGCCCGAGCAGCGTGCGGACGTCGTCGAGCTGCGCGACCGTGATCGCATCCCGACCGAACGACTCCACGCGCCCGAGCAGCGACGTGTCCGCGCTAGGGGCCTCCATCGACGGCGTGCTCGACGACGTGCTCGACTGGGCGCTCGACTCCGAGTCCAGCTCCGTCCGCCGCCCCGCTTCGGTCACGCTCACCGCGGAGACGATCTGCACGAGCGAGCGCGCGACGTCGCGATCGCTCGCGTCCGGCGAGAGCCCGAGCTCACCCCGAACGTCGCCCACGCCTTCGCTGCCGAGCCCGACCCGCAACGCGTGGAGCAGCCGTTCGATGCGTGGCTCGAAGCGGGTGCTCATGACGGCTCGGCGCGCTCCCCGAGCGCGAGCTCGACGAGGCCCGCGCCGCAGGCCACCAGCAACGTGTCGCGCCGCGGACGGATCGCGAAGATGCGGTGCTCTTCCGGCACGCCCTCCCCGAGCCACTCACGGCCGACCGAAGAGAACGAGGTCGACTCGGCGCGCCGCTGCATCGACGACGATCCTGAACGCTCCCGCGGCAGCGCGTCGAGATCGAAGACCACCGTCACGTCACGCTCCGACGTAGGGTCACCCTCGGCATCCTCCGCGGAGCTGCCGTGGAATGCGCACGCGAGCACGAGCCCACGATCCCCCGAGGCGACGTTCGTCGCGCCGTAGAGCACCTCGCCGACCCACGCGAGCGCATGGCAGCCCGCCAGCTCGGGGACGCGGCTCCAGCGTCCACCGCGGTGCACGAGCGGACCGTTCGCGTCGCCTTCTTGCGCGAGCGCGACGCGATCACCCGCCACCGCCACCGCGATCGCGCCCGCCGCGCGCACGAGCCCCGTCGCCGCGGGCACGATCGCGCGGAAGCCTCGGCCGTCCTCGCTCGCGCGGAGCACGTCGATGCCACCCCCGAGCGAGCCGCACGCGACCACGAACGACCCCGCGTCGTCGAGGTTCGCGTCGATCACGGGCGCCGGGAGCACCGGACCCACGAAGCGCGCGCCGAAGTCGTCGCTGCGGTAGAGCGCGCCGCCGGCCCAGAGCCACAGACGCCCCGCCGCGTCGCCCGCCACGCGACAACCGACGCTCGGCTCGTTCCCGCTGCGCCACGCGTTCGCGGCCTGGAACGTCCGCCCCGCGTCCGTCGATCGGAAGAGACCGCCGAGCCGGGTGCCGACCACGACGAGCTCGCCGCGCACCGACACCGAGAGCAGCTCCTCCGCGCCGAGCCCGACCGCCACACACGCTTCGGCGCCCGCCTCGGTCACGCGCGCGAGCTCGTCGCCCACGAGGAAGAGCGTGTCGCCCGCGAGCGAGACGTCGACCACCGCGCCGTGGTAGCGCACGTGCGCTTCCGTCGAGCGGGGCGGCGGCAGGCTCGCTCCCATCAAGCGCGCCTCGTCCTCGGGCGGGAGATCGAGCTCGATCGCGGCGTCGTCCTCGAGATCGAGATCGTCCGCGAGATCGTCGCCCGCCTCTTCGTCGCGCCGCATCGGCGGAAGACCGGCCGGCGCGTCGTCGCCTTCGAACGCCAACGTCGGAGACTCTTCGACGCCCTCCGCGCCGCCGTCGTCCTCCGACGTCGTCTCCGGCTCTTCGACGTCCTCCACGAAGTCGAGCGCGCTCGCGCCGGGTGCTTCGTCGCCGCCCGTCCAGCCGTACTCTTCGCCGTCTGCGTCCACGTCGTCGTCGCCGAGATCGAGCGACGCGTCGCGCGACTCGTCCAGCATCGAGCCCTCCGCGACCTCGATCGGCTCGTCGAAGTCGTCGGTGGGGCCTTCTTCGTCGTCGAGCTCCGACGCCGTCTCTTCGTCGTCGTCGTCGAGCTCGTCCTCGACGCCGCCTTCCACGCCCACGACCTCGTCGTCGCCGAGCGCAGGCAGCTCGGGCAGCTCCTCCAAGAGGTCGAGATCGTCGTCGTCGCGGGGATCGGGCTTCACCGGCCGCACTCTACCGTCGTCGGGCCCCCGCGCACGCCTTTCGCGGACCACCGCACGAACGCCCACGAACAGGACGCGAAAGGAGGCGCCGCGCTCACCCCTTGGTCGGCAACGAGCGACCCAGCTTCGCGACCACCGCCTGCAGGTCGTTCCAAACCGGCCGCTTCTGCTCCGGGCTCCGCAACAGGTACGCCGGGTGGAAGGTCGACATCACGGGCACGCCATTCCAAGTCGACCACGTCCCACGCCATCCGCGCGCCCCCGGCTCGCTGCAGCCGAGCCCCTCCGACGCGGAGCGACCGAGCGCGACGATGACCCGAGGCCGCACGAGCTCGAGCTGCGCCTGCAGAAAGCGCGAGCACGCGACCGCCTCCTCGGGCTCGGGCGTGCGGTTCTCGGGCGGCCGACACTTCACCACGTTGCACACGTAGATCTCGTCGGGCCCGAGCCCCATCGCGGCGATCATCTTGTCGAGGAGCTGCCCCGCCGGGCCGACGAAGGGCTTGCCGCTCTGGTCCTCGTGGTAGCCCGGACCCTCACCCACGAATGCGACGACGGCGCTCGCCGAGCCGCGCGCGAACACGCTCTTCGTGCGGCCCTCGTGGAGTCGACACGCGGTACACGAGGCCGCTTCGTTCGCGAGCACCGTCAGGCGCCGGACGACCTCCTCGGGCGCGAGCGTGTCGGCCGTGCCGCCGGATGCGTGCGGAGGCACGAGCTCGGGCGACGCCGAGAGCTCACGCGAAGACGACGACGGTCCCGCCGAGGACGCGGGCCCGCGCGAAGGCGAAGACGCCGAGCGCGTGAGATCGCGCGCGGGGGACGTCGATGCCGCCGATGCCGCAGGCTCGCGCGGCTCGGGCTCGCGATCGACACGCTCCAACGGAGGCGGCGCGACCTCGGGGAAGCCGATCCCACCGAGCTCCGTCTCCCATTCGATCCACGCGCGCGCGGCGGCGATGAGCGCCCCCCGCTCGTCGTCGAACTCGTCGGGCACGTCAGCCACGCCGAGGCTTCTACCACTGCGCGTCCGAAGCGTCGATCACGGTACCGGGGGCGTCGTCTCGAGCGAGCCCTTCGCCGTGACGAAGGAGCCTCCCGCTCGCACCGGGGGAAGGATCCTCGCGTCCACGCGTAATCGAGCCCTGTCATGGGGCATCTGACCGCGCTTCGACTCCTCAACCTCGCGCTCGCGCTCCTCGCGCTCGGCACCGCGGCCGCGATCGTCTCGACGTGGACGCTGCCGTTCGCCGAAGCTCGCACGGACGAAGCCGGGCTCGCGTGGCTGGGCGCTCTCGGGGGCTCGATCTTCGCGGGGCTCGGGGTCGCGCACGTCCTCGTTGCGCTCGCGCTCGGACGCGGACGCGGTCGCGCGCTCCAGACGTTGCTCGCGCTGGCGCTGATCGTGACCTTCCCGATCGGCACCGCCTACGCGCTCTACGCGCTCTGGGTCTGTTGGGCCCACCCGGTCGTGCGCCGCCACCTCTCGGACGACGGCGACGTCGCACCGCTCGTGCTCTCCGCGGTTCGCACCTGAGGTTCGACGCGCACCGCACTACGACGGTGTCCACGGTGTCGACGGTGTCCACGGTGTTCGGTTCGTCGATGCTCGGTCCAACCCTGTCGTGGCGTCGATGCAGCGACGTGCGGTCTCGCGACGACACACGACGAAGGCCACTCGGTCCCTCCGAGTGGCCTTCGTCGTTTCGGTCTTCGGTCTCCGCGAGCGTTCGATCTGTCCGTCAGTACCAGCGAATCGTCGCGGCGGGCGCGGTGCGGGGCGCCTGGTGCGCGGGATACGCGACCGGCGGCGGCGGTGCGGGCCCACGCGTCGGTGAGCTCCGCGGCGGCTGGTAGCCCGGCGGGGGGCCCTGCACGTTCAGGTCGGGCTGCAGGAGCTGCCCGGGCTGAGCGTGCGCCGGGACGGGGAAGTACCACCAGCGGCCGCCGTGCTGGATCCAGTAGCCCGCGACGCGACGGTGCGTGTTCGGGACACGCATCAGTGGCGGCTGCACGTCCGCCTGCTGCATCGTCGGGGGAGCTTGCGTCGTGGTGTCCGGCGCCACCGGCACTGCCTCGACGGCCGGCGCGTCGGGCGCGGTCGCGAGCTCGGGCGCCGGCGCTTCGGGAGCGGGAGCCGCAGGAACCGGAGGAGCCACCGGGGTGGGACGGAGCGGGATCTCTCGGGCCGGCTGTGGGCGCGGGGTCTCCGTGATCGAGGGGGGCGGGAGCTCGGCGGGCGGTGGCGCGAGCTGCGCGAGCACCTGCGTGACGTACATGCCCTCGGCGCTCGCGACCGAGGCGAGGCCGACGTGGGTGAAGCTCGGGTCGAGGAGCTGCGCGCGATGCGGCGCGCTCGCGACGATCGAGTCGAGGGCGCCCGCGGTCGTCGCGTGACGCGCGATGTTCTGTGCGATGCGCTCGGCGCTCACGCCGGCTTCGCGCGCTCGCGCGTTCGGATCGCCCGTGCGCGGCGAGACGTGCACGAGCTGGCGGTGGCTCGCCATGTCGATGCTGTGGGTGCGCGCCGCTGCGTCGAGCCCGTCGTCGCGCTGGAGCGCGGGCGCGCCGGCTTCCGCGCGGAGCGCGTTGATGCGCGCCAGCATGGCAGCCTCGCCGTCGCCGTCGACGGCAGGAGCCTGCGCGAGGAGCGCGGAGGGGACGAGGGCGAGGAAGAGAGCGAGCGTACGACGCATGAAACCTCCGGACTCTCGAGGACGAGCCCTGCTCGACCTGCTCGACGTGGCGCCGGTGCCTGACGGCCTGGGCGACCCTCCCGTTCGCAGAGCAACGCGCGGGCCACGCTGCGCCCCACGCGGAATCCAGGCATTTTCGCGATGCCCGACGGCGACCGCACGATCGAAAGCGTAAAGGATCGCGAACCGAGGTTCACGCGCAGCGTCGCGAAGTGGGCCGCATCCACCTCGCGTGCTTGCGACCTTTCGTCGCTCGCCGTAGGAGCGCGTCGATGGACGAACGACGCCTCGCGTTCCTTCTCGACGAACGTGTGCTGCGCGTCCACGGCGACGACGCGCGCACGTGGCTACAAGGACAGGTCACCTGCGACGTGCTGCTCGGCGGGCCTTCGGTGCACGGCCTCGTGCTCTCCGCGACGGGGCACGTGATCACCGACGTGTGGGTGCTCGATCGTTCCCGGAGCGGCGAGACGCCCGAGCTCTGGCTGCGCATGCCGAGCCGAGCCTTCGACGCCGCCATGAAGCGCCTCGACCGCTTCATCGTGATGGAGGACGTCGAGCTCGAGGTCACCGAGCTGCGTGTGATTCACACCCTCGGCCGCCCCACCCGCGAGGCCTACCCGACCGCTCGGCTCGCGGCGGGACCGAACGCAGACGGCTGGGACGTGGTGGTGTCGGACGCGGAGACGACGCTCGCGGAGCTCGAACGCGAAGGCTTCGCGCGGGGCGACGACGCGCTCTACGAGCGCCTGCGCATCGAGGCCGGCAAACCGCGGCTCGGGCCCGACTTCGGCGAGCACACGCTCCCCCAAGAAGCCGGATTGAAGTCGGCCGTCTCGTTCACGAAGGGCTGTTATTTCGGCCAAGAACCGGTGGTGATGCTGGAGCACCGCGGCAAACCGCCCAAGCGCCTCGTGCAGATCGCCCCTCTCGCGTCCTCCCTCGGGCCCGTGACCGTCGGCGCCCCCGTGACCGACGCCGAAGGCCGCGAGGTCGGGACCATCACCTCGGCCACCCCGGAAGCCGCGCTCGCGCTCGTGAAACGCCGCGCGCTCGAGGCAGGCGAGCTGCGCCTGAACGGCCACGCGGTCCCGACTCGCGTCGTGGAGTGACGTTCGAGCACGAGATCGAGATCAACCTTCGACTGGCCGTCGCGAACGCCCTGCCCTACAGTCGCCTGACGTAACGTCACCTCGGCCGAGTGGACCGAGGGCGTGGACACGAGGTAGCACCGCGATGATCGAGCTGACGCCGAAGGCGGCCGAGAAGGTGAAGGAAATCCGGGACTCCGAGGGCCTCGGGACTCAGGGCCTCCGCGTTCGAGTGCTCGGTGGGGGATGCTCGGGGTTCTCCTACGACCTCTACTTCGAGGACGAGACCACCGAGATGGACCAGAGCTTCGAGTCGCACGGGATCCCGATCTACGTCGACATGATGAGCTTCCAGTACCTCGAAGGCGTCGAGATCGACTACGTCGAGGGTCTGCACGGCGCGGGCTTCAAGTTCCTCAACCCGCAGGCGAAGTCGACCTGCGGTTGCGGCTCCAGCTTCTCCGCTTGAGCTCCGCTTCGCGTGGGAGCTTCGACGCCTCGGCCTCGGCCGGGGCGTTTTCGTTCTTGGCGGAGCGTGGGCTCGACGCTTCGTTCTCGAGGCTCACGAAGCTCGTGTGTCCGCAGGCTCCGAAACGGCGGTGGATGACCGATCGCGCGAGTGCGTCGAGCTCCTCTTGCACGAACCGCCGAGCGCCCGCCATGCCGAACGCCCGACGCGCGAACGCCCCGACTCTCTCGAGCCGAGGCGTTCGTTTCACGCGAGACGGGCCGAGCCCGCCGAACGCATCACTTCTTCGCGGCCGCGGCCGGCTTCGCTTCGGCTTCCTTCGCCGCCGCGCGCGCCGCCTTCTTGTCCTCGACGACGGCGACGAGCGTGAGCTCGGGCTTGAGCACGATCGTGAGG
>JALOQC010000531.1 GCA_025453555.1 Myxococcota bacterium
CGCGCGTTGACGCCCGCGTCCGCGCCTCTCTATAGTCGCGCGCGCTCCGGCCCCCGGCTGGAGGCCTTTCATCATGAGCACCACCGCGATCCTGATCGTCGTCGCCGTGGTCGTGGTCGTCGTGATCGCCTTGGTGGCGTTGCGGAAGAAGGAGCCCGAGGCTCTTCCTCCGGAGCGCGAGCCGGCGCCGACACCACGTCCGCAAGCCAAGCCCGAGCCCGCGGAGCCCGCGAAGGCCGAGGCTCCGAAGACCGTGAAGGCGGAGCCCGCCAAGGCCGAGCCGAAGCCGGAGCCCGCGGAGGAAACGAAGGCCGAGCCTGCGAAGGTCGAAGCGACCCCGAAGCCTGCGCCCGCCGAAGAAGCTGGGAGCACGCAGGAGATCAGCGTCGAGCAGGTCGTGGCGCTCACCGAGGTCGAAGCTCCGAAGCGTCCCGCGCCGCCGTCCGCGCCGACGCCGGCCGCCCCGGTCGACATGGCCGCCTACAAGGCCGGCCTCACGCGAACGCGCGGAGGGTTCCTCGCGCGGCTCTCGAAGCTCTTCGGCAAGAAGACCGAGCTCGACCCCGCGATCTTCGAGGAGATGGAGGAGATCCTCCTCACCGCCGACATCGGCGTGGGCACGGCGGAGAAGCTGCTCGCGAGCCTCCGAGCGGCCGTCGAAGCGGGCCAAGTGAAGGACGGCGAGGCCGCGTGGTCGCACTTGCGTGCACAGACCGCCGAGCTCCTCAAGCGTCACGGCGCGGGCCCGGTCGCGCTGCGTCACAAGCCCACCGTCATCCTCGTCGTCGGCGTGAACGGCGTCGGAAAGACGACCACGATCGGCAAGCTCGCGAGCGCCTACCGCGAAGAAGGAAAGCGCGTGCTGCTCGCCGCGGGCGACACCTTCCGGGCCGCGGCCGTCTTGCAGCTCGACGTTTGGGGCAAGCGGAGCGGCGCGGAGGTCGTGAAGGGGAAGGATCGCGCGGATCCGAGCGCGGTCATCTACGACGCGGTGAAGAAGGGCGTGGAGAGCGGCGTGGACGTCATCATCTGCGACACCGCCGGACGACTCCACACCAAGACCCCGCTGATGCAGGAGCTGGAGAAGGTCGGGCGCTCGGTGGAAAAAGCGCTCGGTCGGAGCGCCGACGAGGTGCTCCTCGTGCTCGACGCGACCACCGGCCAGAACGCCATCCAGCAGGCGCAGATCTTCAAGGAGGCGCTGCCCGTCAGCGGCATCGCCCTCACGAAGCTCGACGGCAGCGCCAAGGGCGGCGTGATTCTCGGGATCGTCGACCAGCACCAGGTGCCGGTCCGATTCATCGGCCTCGGCGAGCGAGTCGAGGACCTGAAGCCCTTCGATGCGGACGGTTTCGTGGAAGCGCTCTTCACGCGCGACCCGAACGACGTCCACGCATCGGATGAAGGTTGAAGTCGCGAAAGCGTGCGTGGTATAGTCCGGCCCGCTCGTCACAAAGGGCGTTTTCCCTAACGATTCCGATTGGTTACAAGGCGACTCCGGTCTCGAACGACGACCTCTCGAACGACACGCGTCGGCGAGGGGTGAGCAGAGCGAGGCAGGAACGCCGGGCACTTCGAGGTGGCTCGCCGACGAGCGGGCAAGAGGTGGAAGGGTCCCATGAATCGAACGCTGCTAGCGCCCAGGTTTGTCTGCTTGGCGCTCCTGCTTGCCCTCTCGAGCCCCCTCGGCTCCGCGTCGGCGCAGATGGAAGCCGGTCGACGCCGTGGACCCGACCGAAGATACCGGTGGCGACACCGTCGCCGACGACGGTAGCGGCGGCGGCGACGTCATCGGCGATCTCGCCGGCGGCGACTCCGGTCTCGAAGGCGAGACCGAGCAGCGTGCGCGCCGCACGGAGTCGGTCGAGGACGTCTACGCGGTGCAGCAGATCTACGCGCTGCGCTTGAATCGCGTGGAGCTCGCGCCGTCGGCGTCGTTCACGCTCAACGACCCGTATGCGTCGCACCCCGCGATCGGCCTCGCGCTCAACTACTGGTTCACGAACGTGCTCGCGGTCGGCGTGAGCGGTCAGTGGTTCCAGTTCGGCGACCCGCAGACGCGCGAGTCGGATCTGAACTTCTTCGTGCGCCGCTCGACCCGCCTCGGCATCCCCGTCAACGAGTGGCAGGTGGGCGCCTACCTGAACTTCACGTACGTCCCTTTCTACGGCAAGTTCGCCGTCTTCAACGAGTTCATCTTCCAGTGGGACGCGTACGTGGTCGGTGGCGTCGGTCTGATGCGGACCCGCCCGATCCCGGTCATCGACCCCGAGATCCGCGAGTTCGATTTCCAGAACCGCGTCGCGTTCAACCTCGGCCTCGGCATCCGCATCTTCCTCTCGCGGTTCGCCGGCATCTTCGTCGAGTTCCGCGATTACGCCTTCCTCGAGAAGTTCGAGAACCTCGAGGTGTCGGTCGACGATCGTGACAACCCGGACCGCTGGTTCAGCAACAGCACGACCTTCTCGAACAACGCGACGGTGCAGGTGGGCTTCACGCTCTTCTTCCCGTTCACGTTCGAGTACCGCCTTCCGAAGTGAGTGGAGCGAGGACGATGACCAAGCGTTTCTTCGGATTTCGGATCTTCGGATTCCTCGGCCTGGTGGCCTCGCTCGTCGCGATGGACGCCGCCCTCCCCGCCTCGCAGGCGAGCGCGCAGGAGGTTCAGATCACCGGTCCGCTCGCAGGTGCTCCGGCCGTGCGTCGGATGCGCCTCTACCGCGAGGGCCGGTTCCTGATCGAGCCGAACTTCTCCTTCACGCTGCAGGACGAGTTCGCGCGTTCGCTCATCGCGGGCGCCCACCTGGGCTACTACTTCACCGACTGGCTCGGCGTCGGAATCTGGGGTGGCTACGCAGTGGCGAGCCTCGACACCGGCCTCACGGACGAGATCCGTCGCGGCGGTGTGACGACCGACCGCAACCGTCTGAGCTTGCCCTCGCGTGAAGGATTCCCCGATCAGATCGCGAACATGACCTACGTCGCCGCGCTGCAGCTCGAGTTCATCCCGCTGCGTGGCAAGCTCGCGATGTTCCAGAAGCTCTTCGTCGACACGGACTTCCACATCTTCCTCGGTGTGGCGATGGTCGGTGTGGAAGAGCGTGCCGACGTCGGGCTCACGAACTCCGGCTCGAACGCGGACACGCAGTGCCCGGTGACCGATTCCGCGTGCTTGATCGCGTCGCAGACCGCGCGCAGCAGCCGCCTCGCCATCGCGCCGACCTTCGGTGCAGGTCTGACGATGATGTTCAACGACTTCGTCGGTCTGAACTTCGATTGGCGCGGCATGCCCTTCTCCTGGAACACCTCGGGCACGGACGAGAGCGGCGACGACGACGGCGACTTCCCGGACGGGGAGATCGACGCGGACGATCGCTTCTTCAAGTTCAACCAGATGGTCCAGATCGGCATCGTGATCTACCTGCCGACGGATCCCACGATCACCGAGTGATCGCCGAAGAGAACATCGCGTGATCCACGACGAGAGGCGGCCTTCGGGTCGCCTTTCTTCATTTCTTCGATCCCCCGGGTCGCTTGCCCCTCGTTTCTCGAGCGCGGCAGATCGAGCGGCCACCGTGTTCGAGAGTGAACCGTGGCGTCGGGCGGAGCGCGAGCTCAGCCGGCCGACGCAGCGACCCGCACCGGCCACTCCAAGCCGCGCAGGTCACTCGCCACGCGCTGCAGCGCACCGCGCACTTCCGTGAAGGTGGGGCGGTCGTCGGCGTTGCGGCGGATGCAGCGGCGGACGATCTCGGCGAAGCCGGCCGTGCGGGGATCGAGGGTGAGCGCTCCGACCTTGGTGGGGAGGCCGTCGTGTTGGAGGTGCGAGGTCAGCGTCGCGAGGTCGTGGGGCTCGAGGAAGAGCGTGTCGCCGGTGAGGACCTCGTAGGCGAGGCAGCCGAAGGCGTAGACGTCGACGGGCTGAGCGCGGCCCTTCTTGCTCTCGTCGTGGCCCCAGACCTCGGGGGCGCCGTAGCTCGCGGTGCCGCAGCCGGGGCGGAGCTTGCGGCCGGCGAGGCCGAAGTCGACGAGCACGGGCTGGTCGAGGGTATGGACCTCGGAGGCGAGCCCATCGCCTTCGCGCAAGATGACGTTGGAAGGCTTGACGTCGAGGTGCGCGATGCCGCGCGCGTGCATGCCTTCGAGGCCGCCCGCGACGCCGTCGAGGATCTTGAGCGCGCGCGGCATGTCGAGCGCCCCGATCTCGATGACGCGCTCGAGGCTCGGGCCTTCGACGAGCTCCATGACGAGGATCGGCTTGGGGCGCGCCCCCGCGTCGAAGGTGACGAAGCGCGCGATGTGGGGGTGCTCGGGGAGCGAGAGGAGCGCGCCGGCCTCTTCGCGGAAGAGGTTGAAGAACTCGCCTTCGGAGAGGGTGCGGGCGGCGCCGCCCGCGTACTCGGGGACCTTGAGCGCGAAGAGCTCGGCCTTGGGCTCGTGACGAGACTCGGCGCGCCGCGCGACGAAGACGGATCCGACGGCGCCGTTGCCGATCGCGCGGGTGACGTAGAAGCCGCCGAGGATGCGGCTCGGGGGCATCCACGCGGGGAGCGCGGCCTCGCGGGGCGCGGCGACGACGTAGCTGGTGCGGCTGACGCGTGGGGCGTCGGTGGGCAGGCCTGCGACGCGCCGCAGGGCGAGCACGACGCTACGACCGAGCGCGTGGGGGAGCTCGTCGCGCAAGGTGTCGGCGACGCTGTCGACCGCCTCGACGAGATCGACGGGCGCGCCGCGGAGCGCATGATCGAGGTGGATGTCGAGGTAACGAATCGCCGCCGCGACGGCCGCGCGGTCGGCCTGGTGGGTCTCGCCGAGGCGACGGCGCGCGCCGAGGGAGAGCTTGGCGAGGGTCGAGGTGGCGACCTCGAGCGCGTTGAACGGAGAGTCGCCGGTGGAGGCTTCGGCGACCTCGCGCAGCGAGCCGGAGCGACCACAAGGCTCGAGCGCGTGACCGAGCTCGAGCAGCGCGGATCGCAAGGCCTCGACGCGCGGCGAGCACGCGACGGGGAGATCGTGCGCGAGCTTGGAGAGGGCCTCGATCGACTCGCGGACGCCACGGCCGCCCGCGGGGCCGTCGGCGACGACCTTTTCGACGCGCGCGTAGGCGAAGAGCGCGCTCTCGAGGTCGGGGACCATCGAGGCTTCGGCCATGGTGACGAGGTCGCGCTGCGCGTTGACCGAGCAGCCCGCGACGAGCACGACGTCGCTGACCTCCACGATCTCTTCGCGAACTACGGCGTCGCACGCGCGGGCGGCGGTCGCGCAGAGCGCACGACGAAGGGGCACGTTCACGTCGTCGCGCAGACGACGAAGCAGAACCTGCGTCGCGAGCAGGCGACGCTGACGCAGCAAGTCGGCGCGATCGTCGACGCGGCGGCCGTCGGAGTCGACGAGGTGCAGGAACGCGCGCAGTCGGCGCATGCGAAGCGTCGCGTGAGGGACGGCGCCGTCGACACGGAGCGGCTCACCCTCTTGGATCACGAGCCAGTTGGTGAGGCGCTGGAAGAGATCGCCGAGCGGACGGACCTCTTCGCCCGGCTCGTCGCCGCGCGAACCGAGCGCGAGCAGGTTCGCGAGCGTCTCCGACTCGAGGAGCGCGAGGTCGAGCTCGCGCAGCGCGCGGAACGCACGACGTCGCGAGGCGTCGCCTTGATCGTCGGCGTGCGTCTCGAGCTCGCGCACGCGGGCTTCGGCGTGCTCGAGCGCGATCTGGGCGTCGAAGCTCGCCTCGCGCGCGCCGTGCGACACGAAGCTCTGCAGCGCGCGCGCGACGAGATCGCGCAA
>JALOQC010000532.1 GCA_025453555.1 Myxococcota bacterium
GTCTGCACCCACGAGATCAGCGCCGCGGGGCTCGCGTCGCTCGTGGCCGTGATCTCGACGAGGCCCAGCTCGTCGTCGACCCACGCACGAGCCGCGGTGGCGGCGGGGATGGCGTGTCCGAGCAGGTCGTAGGACGTCCAGGTCGCCCCCGGGCACTCGGGTGCTCGCGGTGCTGCGACGTGTCCGGTGGCAGCCAGCGTCGACGTGCTGGCGCCGAACCGAGTCGGAAGCCGGAGCAGCGCCCACAACGCTTCGTCGCTGTCGTACGGCCGCGGCGCGTTCGCGGTCGCGGAAGACCCAGAAATCGGGGAAGACCCCGTCGCGGTCGAGGAGGGCGCGAGCTCGCCAAGTCCGTCGTTCGGAACGAACACCATCGGCTTGGGCTCCTCCGAGCACGACATCGGGATCGTCAGCGCGCCGCCGCAGATCCCGAGGACGCCCACGACGATCCCCGCTCCGAGCACGACGCCTTTGCGCGACGCTCGAGGAGCCGAGACCGAACCAGAGACCCCCGAGGGGTGGCTGGACAGCGCTTGGGCGTTCGGTGGATCCGCCGATGGCTTCGGCGTCGAAAGTGGAGCGGCCACGGGAGAAGTCGCAGCAGGAGCCGCCGCTCCCAACACCGCCTCGACTGCCCGCACCATCGCCTCGTCGGCCGCGGGCGCGTCGTGGCTCGCGCACCACATCACCGGCCGTCCTCTTCGGTAGTCGGCGAGGAAGTACACGTGCTTTCCACGCGCGACCACGAACGGCGAGAGGAGACAGAGCTCGCGTGCGCCGCCGTCTTCGCGGAAGAGAAAGAGCTCGCCGACCGAGTGCACTTCCGGCGCGAAGATCGGCGCATGACCACGGTACGGCGCGGGGTGAAGCCCGGTCATCGAGGTCGCGATCACGCCGCGTTGCCCATCGGGCATCGCCGTGAACCCGTCGGCCCGCAGCAGCCGATATCCGAACCATCGATTCGTGCGCGCGAGCGCGACCACGCCATCGGCCACCGCGCCCGCCGCGTCCGGCCGGATCGCGTTCGGAATCGACGGGTGCGCGAGCTGGTTGCGGGCGGCGACCATCGCCTGAAGTGCCTGTGCCACCGAGGGCTCGCCGCGCTTGGGCAACTGCGACGGTCCAAGCGCGAGCCGGACCACGTCGCGGAACCCTTCGTTCGTGGTGCGCAGATCCCACCCGCAATCGAGCTGTTGAAGGAGCTGCGCGCGCGATCCCAGGGACGACTGATCCAGCGCCGCGGCGAGGTCGGTCGGCGGCAGCGACCAGCGCCCCGACCGGTACGCGACCGCGAGCCCGTACGAGAGCGCGAGCGAGACCGTCGTCTCCATGAAGGTGAAGATGCGATGTAGGCGCTCGGCGTCGGAGCTGCGAAGCAGCGCGCCGACCGCACCGAGCGGGAGAGGCATCCGCTCCCATTCGCGCATCAGTTGCCCGTGTTGGGTCTCGTTCACACGCGGATGCTACGGGATCGGCGGACCGATTCATCGACATTCGTGCCGCCCTGCGTGAGGGGGTTCACGACGAAGACGTCCGAACGTACCGGCGCCCGTCAGACGCACGCTCCCCGAGGCGTCTCTCCAGGCGTGAACGCACCACCGCCCGCGCACCGACGCGTCGTTCTCGTCGACCTCTACTGGACCCGCGACAAGGACCCACGCGTCCCTCTCGGGCACGCGTCGATCCTCGCCACCCTGCGCGCGCGAGGGATCGACGTCCGCTCCCTCGTCGTCGCAGTCAACGAGCCGCACCTCGACGCCGCAGGCCTCTGTCGGGCCATCCTCGAGCGCACGAAGGGGATCGCCCCGACGGACGTCGACGTCGCTTTCGGGGCCTACGTCTGGGGAGAAGCGCTCCTGCGAGACGTGCTCCGTCGACTGCGACGCGAGGGCTTCGAAGGACGATTGATCCTCGGCGGTCCTCAGATCTCCTACAGCGGCACGGGCCTCGAACACATCTACCCCGAGGCCGACGCCTTCTCGCGGAAGTGGATCGCATCGTCAGCACGACGCTCACGAACGACTTCTGGACCATCCAGCTCCCCAACGCGCTCGGCACCTCGTCCGCGCGGAGCCCGGCGCTCTTCGGCTACTTCGCGGCGCTCAACCTCCTGGACGCCAAAGTCCTCTTCTCGAAGCTCCGCGTGGCCGAGTTGATGGACCCGCACGTCAAGACCAAGCGCGCGAGCCTCGAGCGTCACCACCTCTTTCCGAGGGCCTACCTGGCGACGCTCGGGATCACCGACCGCAAGGACATCAATCAGATCGCGAACTACGCCTTCGTCGAGTGGCCGGACAACCTCGCGATCAGCGACACCGCGCCGAGCGAGTACTTCGCGGAGTACATGGCCCGCCACACGAAGGCGGAGCAGCAGAACATGCGCTTCTGGCACGCGCTGCCGCAGGGTTGGGAGTCGATGCCCTTCGCGCAGTTCCTCGAAGAACGGCGCAAGCGCATGGCCGAGGTCGTCCGCGCCGGCTTCGACAAGCTCTGGTCCCACGCCGAGCCCATCGAGCTCGACGCCGAGCACTCGACGGCCGAGCTCCTGAAGCTCGGTGAAGGCGCGCATCTCGAGCTCAAGTCGAGCGCCCGCTACAACCTCCACACCCAAGCGCGTGACGAGCGGCTCGAGCAGGTGATCGTCAAGACCGTGGCCGGGTTCCTCAACGCGGACGGCGGCACGCTGCTCATCGGCGTGAACGACGACGGCGAACCGGTCGGCCTCGCGAACGACTACGCGCTCACCAAGAAGGGCAACCGCGACGGCTTCGAGCTCTTCTTGTCGGACCTCTTCGAGACCCACCTCGGAAAGCCTGTGCTCGGACTGCTCGCCATCTCCTTCGACGTGGTCGAAGGCCACGACGTCTGCCGCATCGACGTGCGTCCTTCGAGCCGACCGATCTTCGTCAAACCTCCGAAGGGCCCCAAGACGGCGGACTTCTACGTCCGCTTCGGCAACTCGACCCGACAGCTCACGGCGGACGAAGTGCTGGAGTACGAGAAGGAACACTGGGGGGACTGAGGTAAATCGCCGAAGGATGTGCGTGATAGCCTCTCGTCGTGTCGACGACGATTCGCGTCAGGCCGCTTTACACTGCTCGCTTTGCTCGTGAGGTCGAAGCGATGCGCAGGTTGTTCGGCCGCATCTCGGGGCCGATCGTGATCGAGCGTGGCGTGGAGCTCCCGGACCTCGCGATCGAGAATGACGAGCGCGGCGAGCTCACGTGGCGCTCGATCTTCGACACGATCACGGACCTTCGGGCCACACACGCGATCCCAACGGAGACGTTCGCCGCGCTGGTGTTGGGCGAGCCCAACGAACGGAGTTGGTTTGCCGCGTCGGCGGCCAACTTCGAGGCGGAGCGATCCTCACGAGACCTGTTCCTGAGCGCGGAGGACTTCTCGTGGATCACACCTTGTCCGCGGGAAGGCCTCCTCGCGAACTTCGTGATGCGTCGTGTTCTTCGTGACCTGCTGCGACGCGGTGGTGAGCACGACGAGCAGCGCCATCGCGAGGACACGGGATGCCTTCTCGACTTCTGCAAAGAAAAGGAGGCGCTCTCCAAGTCGCTTCGGACGGGCGACATCTGTCGGGCCTGCCTCACGGGTTTGCGGGAGGCAGGGGCTGATGACGAGCTGCTGCGTCAGGTGATGCGCATCTCCGAGGAGATCCGACGCGCGTCGCTGGACGCGGGCATCTACGTGGCCGCCGCGGTCATCCCCTTCGCTGCGTTGCCCTTCCCGGTGGCGGTCACCCGGCACCGGGTCGCGGTCGAGCGCGATGGGCTTCGTCGATTCCTCGCGCTGCTCGATCACTTCGACTGTCTCGTTCGGTATGCCGTCGTGACTGGGCACGCAGTGCGCGGCGAACAGCTCGGGCTCGGGGACCGACCGACGAGCCTCGGTAGCTGGGTTCAGAAGCTCGCTGACGTGACGTCGATCGAGGGGATCTCCGAGGTCCGCGCGCTGATCGAGAGCGAGAAAGTCGTCAAGCTACGCAACGATACGAAGCATGGGTATTTGCCTGCGGCGACTGAAGACCTCGTCCCACACACGGAGCTCCTCGAACGCGTGTTGCCCCAGATGGAGCACTTCTCCTTCGCGAGGCTCAGGAAAGCGTCGGCGTCGACCTCGACCACGGTCTTGGTTCGCAGGGCGCGCTCGTAGGGGACGGACTGCGCGGTCAGTAGGGCGGCTCAAGGAAACGCGTCCCTCGTCGATTTCGAGCCAGCGCTTGCCGAACTCGTCGGAAGGGCGTGCACGAAGACGAGCGACGAGCTCGTCGCGGAGCTCCGAGAGGCGTCCGTCGAGCACGGTCTTCAAGACGTTGTTCGCAGCGATGAGGGCGTCATCCGGCAGCTCTGACGGAGGCGTCTCCACCACGGGACTGCGAATGAAGTCGGCCAGCGCGTTGAAAAAGGATTCGGAACTCATGAGTCCTCCAGTGTGCGGTTGGACGGGCAGGGGGCGCGAGAGTCTGTCAGCTCAGTGCGACTCGACCTCGTAGTCCCACGGATCGAGGTCGTCCGGATGCTCGCGTGGGATCGCGCGCTCCTTCGGCTCGACGAGCACGACGTTGGTGGGCGTTGCCGCGCAGATCGCGGAGAGCGGGACACGCATCAGCGCTTCGTCGAGCGCGAGACGAAGCTCCTCGCGCTGGAGGTCACGGCGTGTGCTCGGCGCAGTGGCTTCGGCCTCCGCCAGCGCGCGGCGGAGCGTGGGACGAAGCGCGCGGGCGGCGGCGTGGGAGCTTCGAAGTCGAGCGCGGTCTGGCGAAGGGCGACGAGTGAGCGGTGCATGCGATCGGATAGAGCAGGGGAGGTGCCAACCGATCGAAGTCCGAGAACGAGCGGATTCACGCGTCCGAGAGGAAGC
>JALOQC010000120.1 GCA_025453555.1 Myxococcota bacterium
CGAGTGCGCGTACGGCCAATAATCGCCGTAGGCGAGCTCGTTGATTCGCAGATGACTGAGCGCGTAGGGCTGGTTGTCGTAGCTCTGACGACGCTCTTCCTTCACGACTTGGCGCTGGTTCTCGAAGTTCTCCGCAGTGACCGCGAGCGAGCGCATGCGGTCGGCCTCGAGCCAGAGCCCGAGCGCGAGCTCGTTCGAGGGCAGGGTCTCGAAGTAGTTCGTGCGGTCGTGGCTCGTGGTGCCGTTGAGGGAGCCGCCGCGGTTCATCACGAGCTGGAAGTGCTCGCCCTTGGCGACGTTCGCGGAGCCCTGGAACATCATGTGCTCGAAGAGGTGCGCGAAGCCGGAGCGACCGCGGACCTCGTTGCGCGAGCCGACGTCGTAGTAGAGCGCGATCGCGATCGTCGGCACGGTGCGATCGGGGCTCAGGACGACGCGGAGCCCGTTGTCGAGCACGTGGCGCTCGATGGGCAGGCTCGTGAGCGGGGAACTCGTCGCGGGCGTTGCGGTCGGTGTGGTCGGTGCCTGCGCGAGCGCGAGGCTCGCGGCGGCGACGGCGGCCGTGATGGCCAACGCGGGTCTCTTCATCGACTTCCTCCGTGCGACCGGGGTCGCCCCGCCTCGATAGCACGGTTTGCTGGTCGGCTTCGCCGACTTCTGGGGAGTGATCTCCCCAGCCCCCTCCCTCCTCGGAGGCCTCCCTGCGCTTCGCTCCGGTCGGTCTCCTTCGGGTCGGCTTCGCCGACTTCTGGGGAGGGAGCTCCCCAAGCGGCCCAGGCCGCGCAGCGCGGACGCGAGCGCGTCGTCGGGCTGCGGGCCTCCTCCCTCCTCGGCGACCGCTTCGCTTCGGTCGGTCGCCTTCGGGCCTCCGGCAGCGAGGGGGCTTCGCCCCCTTCGATCCCCTCGTTTGCACGCACTCTGCGCTGGTCGGCTTCGCCGACTTTTCTGGGATCGGCCGGTCGCTCGCTTCAGCTCCGGCGGGTGTGCGAGGCTCGACGACCCGCGCGACCGCCCACAGGAAGGCCCCCGATGAAGGTGCTCGTTCTCTCGATCGGCACGGAGCTCACCCGCGGCGAGCTCGTGAACACGAACGCGACGTGGCTCTCGGAGCAGCTCACGGAGCTGGGCGCCGAGGTCGTCGAGCACCGCACGATCGCCGACGATCAGCCGCGCATCGTGGAGGAGCTTCGCGAGCTCGCGGGCCGCGTGGACGTGATCGTGTCGACGGGCGGCCTTGGTCCGACCACCGACGATCTCACCTCGGCTTCCGTCGCGGAGGCCCTCGGGGTCGAGCTCCGAACTCACCTGCCGAGCCTCGAAGCGATCCGTCGCCGCTACGAGGCGCGAGGTCGCGCGATGACTCCCGCCGGCGCGCGCATGGCGGAGCTGCCGGAGGGCGCGATCGCGCTGCCGAACCCGGTGGGCACGGCGCCCGGCTTCGAGGTCGCGCTCGGAGGGTGCGTCGCGTTCTTCCTCCCCGGGGTTCCCCGCGAAATGCAGGCGATCTTTCGCGAGAGCATCGCGTCCCGCCTCGCCCCGAAGCTCGCGCGCACCACACATCAGATCCATCTGCGCACCTTCGGCCTGCCGGAGTCCGAGGTGGGTGAACGCTTGCGCGGCTTCGAGGAGCGACACGCGGGGCTGACGGTCGGCTACCGCGCCTCGACGCCGGAGGTCGAGGTGAAGATCCACGTGCGCGACGTCGACGGCGCGAGCGCGGAGCGACGCGCACGATCGATCGCCGAAGAGGCGCGCACGGCGCTCGGGGACTTCGTGTTCGGCGAGCGCGAGGACGGCTTCGCGGCGGTGGTGGGCGAGGCGCTCCGTTCGCGGGGATGGAGCCTCGCGCTCGCGGAGAGCTGCACGGGCGGGCTCGTCGGACAGCTCGTGACCGCAGTCGCCGGGAGCTCGGACTACCTGCTGCTCGGGGCCGTGACGTACTCGAACGGCGCGAAGACCTCGATGCTCGGGGTCTCGCAGGAGCTGCTGCGCGCGTATGGGGCGGTGAGCGCGGAGTGCGCGGTGGCGATGGCGGAGGGGGCCCGGCGGCTCGCGGACTCGGACCTCGCGGTCTCGCTCACGGGCATCGCCGGCCCGGGCGGAGGTTCCGAGACCAAGCCGGTCGGTACGGTCTGGATCGCGCTTTCGAGCGCGTCGGAGACGGTGGTGACCCGCCAGCACTTCGGAGGCGATCGCGACCTCGTGCGCCTGCAGGCGGCCTACGTCGCGCTCGATCTCGTGCGGCGCGCTGCGCTCCGGCTCGAGGTGCGGGAGACGTGGACTACCAAGGAAATCCAGCGTTTGGCTCGGTCCTGAACGACGCTGTCACAGGCGGCTGAGACCTTGCGTGGGACGAAGTGACGTGAGGCGACGTCACATCCAGGCTCACATCTGGTCTCACGACGGGCTTGCTGCCCGAAGCGGTCCGGACTACACAGGTGTTCAGGAGGACTCATGGCGAACGATCCCAACCGCGACAAGGCGCTGGCCCTAGCGCTCGGCCCAACCGCGACAAGGCGCTGGCCCTAGCGCTCGGCACTATCGAGAAGGCCTACGGCAAGGGCTCCATCATGCGCCTGGGGGATCAGACCCAGGTCGAGGTGCCGGTGATTCCCACCGGCGCCATCTCGCTCGATCTCGCGCTCGGCGTTGGCGGCTACGCCAAGGGCCGCATCGTCGAGATCTACGGACCGGAGTCGAGCGGCAAGACGACGCTGACCCTCCACGCGATCGCGGAGTGTCAGCGTCAGGGCGGTGTGGCGGCCTTCATCGACGCCGAGCACGCGCTCGACCCGAGCTACGCCCGCAAGCTCGGGGTGAACGTCGACGAGCTCCTCGTGAGCCAGCCCGACCACGGCGAGCAGGCGCTCGAGATCGCGGACACCCTCGTCCGCTCCGGCGCGATCGACATCATCGTCATCGACTCCGTCGCGGCCCTCGTGCCCAAGGCGGAGATCGAAGGCGAGATGGGCGACAGCCACGTCGGTCTGCAAGCGCGCCTGATGAGCCAGGCCCTCCGCAAGCTCACCGGCACCGTGCAGAAGAGCAACACGACGCTCTTCTTCATCAACCAGATCCGCATGAAGATCGGTGTGATGTTCGGCAGCCCGGAGACCACCACGGGCGGCAACGCGCTGAAGTTCTACGCGTCGCAGCGCCTCGACATCCGCCGCATCGGGACGATCAAGGTCGGCGACAAGCCGATCGGCAACCGCGTGAAGGTGAAGGTCGTCAAGAACAAGCTCGCGCCGCCGTTCCAAACCTGCGAGTTCGACGTGATGTTCGGCCAGGGCATCAGCCGCAGCGGCGACGTGCTCGACCTCGCGGTCGAAGCGAACCTCGTGGAGAAGAGCGGCGCTTGGTACAGCTACGGCTCGACGCGCCTCGGCCAGGGTCGCGACAACACCAAGCAGTTCCTCGATGAGAACCCGACCGTGCTGGCGGAGATCGAGGCGAAGCTGCTCGAGAAGCACGGCCTCAAGTCGCAGAGCGGCCCGATCACGGTGACCGCGGGCGCGGAGTCGAGCGGCGACGAGCCGGAAGACACGAACGGCAAGGCCAAGCGCGCCTCCCGCCCCCGCGCGGCGAACTGACGCGAATGGAAGCGGAATCGTTGGCGAGGCGGACGCCAGCCCCTGCTTCACCGCGTGATTCCGTCGGAGGGTGATCTGCTCGTCGTAGTAGGCTCGCGCGCCGACTCGGCGAGCGGGCGGACTCGGGTTCGCATCGGGGCTCGCGCGAGCGCTCCGAGGTGAACCCGTGTCTCAGCCATCCCGTACCCCGTCCCGTCCGCTCGAAGGCATCCGTGTGCTCGACCTCTCCCGGCTCTTGCCGGGTCCGTTCGCGTCGATGGTCCTCGCGGACCTCGGGGCGAGCGTGGACAAGGTCGAAGATCCGAAGGGGGGCGACTACCTGCGTGTGATGCCGCCGCAGGCCTCCGACGGAATGAACACGATCTTCCACGGGCTCAATCGTGGAAAACGGAGCCTGGTGCTCGACCTCAAACGCCCGGAAGGGCGCGACGCGCTCTTGCGGATGTTGCCGCGGTACGACGTCGTGCTGGAGAGCTTCCGGCCGGGGGTGCTCGCGCGCCTCGGGCTCGGGTACGAGGCGATGCACGCCGCGAACCCGGGGCTCGTGATCTGCGCGATCACCGGTTACGGCCAGGACGGTCCGCTCGTCGACCGCGCGGGACACGATCTCAACTACCTCGCGCGCGCGGGCGTGCTCGGCTTCACGGGGCCGAGCGACGGTCCGCCGCAGCCTCCGGGCATGCAGGTCGCGGACGTCGGCGGTGGTCTCTACGGGCTCGTGGGGGTGCTCGCCGCGCTCTACGAACGCACGCGGACTGGGCGCGGCGCGGTGGTGGACGTCGCGATGGCGGAGGCGGCCGCGACCTTCGCGATCTTCGGCTTCGGTACTCGCGCGGGCGGCCTGGATCTCGGGCGCGGGGGCGACGTGCTCTGCGGAGGCATCGCGCCCTACGGGACCTACGCCACGAAGGACGGCGGCGCGGTCGCGCTCGCGGCGCTGGAGCCGAAGTTCTGGCTCGCGTTCTGCGCCGGGGTCGGCATTCCGGGGGACATGCAGGCGCTGGTGCCGGGGCCACATCAAGCGGGATTGAAAGAGAAGCTCCGCGGGATCTTCCGCGAGAGAACGCGCGACGAATGGACCGCGTTCAACACCGAGCACGACTGCTGCCTCGAGCCGGTGCTCACGCCGCAGGAGGCGCTCGACGATCCGCACGCCATGCATCGCGGGGTCACGGTGCGCGAGGGCGGTGTCGCGCGGCTCGCGACGCCTGCCGCGCGTCCAGCGGCGGGGCCAGCGCCGAGGCAGGGCGAGCAATCGCGCGCGATCCTCGAAGAAGCGGGGTTCTCTTCGGAGGAGATCGAGGCGCTGAAGAAGGCCGGCGCGACGCGCTGAGCGCGGTGCTGCGACGGGTCGGCGCTCGGGATCGAGCTCCACCAACCGATCGAGCCGGATTGGTGCCCCACCCACACCGCGCAACACAACACGTCGCACGGATGACAGTTCGCGTGGTGGAGGCTCTCCGTGACGCGGCCTGACGGAAGCGCGCGAACGACGCGTGTGGAAGGTCGAAGAGTCGACGCTTGAGTCGCGCGCTCAGGACCGCGATGCTCCGCGCATGCGCGCTTCCCTCGCCTGGGCCTGGACGTTCTCCCTCGCTCTGGTCGCGTGTGATTGTGGAGGCGGAGGGGCGCCCGGCTGCGAGACCGCAGACGATTGCGCGGAGGGGGTCTGCCTCGACGGACGCTGCGTGGTCACCGACGCGAGCGCGCCCACGGATGGAGCGCGGCCCGACGCGATCGAGATCGACGCGTCGACGTGCGAGACGATCCTCTGCGGCGTCGTGTGTTGTCGTGAGGGCGAGCGTTGCGCGTTCGGCGGGTGCGTGATCGACCTCGGACCGTGCGCGACCAACGACGACTGCGCGGGCGACAGCTACTGCGACGACGAGGGGCGCTGCACCCCCTACGGCGTTCCGCCCGACGTGACGCTCGACGAAGACTGCGAGCGGCCGATCGAGGTCGGCGCGTTCGAGCCGGCGGTGCAATGCCATTGGACGGGCGAGGGCGCACCGCAGCCGACCTCCAACAACGTGTACTCCGCGCCGCTCGTGGCGGACTTCGACTTCGACGACGCGCCCGAGGTGCTCCAGCCGTCTCTGGTGTTCGCGAGCTTCGGCGGGCCTGCGGACCAGGGTGGTCTGCTCCGCGTCGTCGACGGGCGTACCTGCGAGACGCTCCACACGCTGGAGGCACCCGCGGATCGGCTGGTGTACGCGTCGAATCCGACCATCGGTGACCTCGACGGCGACGGCTCGCGACCGGAGATCGTCGCGACCGGATTGACCGGCACCGCGGGCTCGGTGGGGCTCGTGGCGTTCGGCTACGACGAAGGTGCCACGACCTTCGTGCGTCGCTGGTACGGGCGTCGCTGCGACCTCGAGGGCGAGCCGCGCCACCTCGTGGGCGATTGGGCCAACAACAACGGTCCCTCGATGCACGACCTCGACGACGATGGGGTTCCCGAGGTGATCTGGGATCGCTTCGTCTACGACGCTCGGGGCTGCGTGCTGAACCCAGGCGCGAGCTACACGAACTACCTGCGGCTCGGGCTCTTCGCCGTGGTGGCGGACGTCGACGTGGACGGTGCGCCGGAGCTCGTGCGTCCGGACGGCGTCTACCGCTGGACGGACAGCGATTGGGAGCGCGAGGCGTACTGGGCTCCCACCGACGTCGCGAACGCCGAGCGCCTCGGACACGTCGCGGTGGCGGACCTCGGTGACTTCGCGGGCAGCACGCCTGGGCACGCGGAGATCGTGGTGGCGTCCGCGCCCGCGATCGACTCGCCCTCGACCGCGAACGGCACCGTGCGCGTGATGACGCTCGACGGACGCATCGTGTTCGGTCCGATCGCGTTGCCGACGGACGGCGGCTTCGCGGGTCGCGGCGGCCCGCCGACGGTGGGCGATTTCGATGGCGACGGCCGTCGCGAGATCGCGGTCGCGGGCGGCAGCTTCTACACGGTCTTCGATCTCGACTGCGACGTCGATTCGGGCTCCGCGCCGGGTTGCGCGCGCGTGGACGGGCTGCCGCGCGGGGTGCTCTGGAGCCGGCCTTCGCAGGATCGTTCGTCGAACGTGACCGGCTCGAGCGTGTTCGACTTCGACGCGGACGGAGTCGCGGAGGTCGTCTACGGCGACGAATGTTTCCTGCGCATCTACCGCGGCACCGACGGCGAGGTGCTCTTCTCGCGAAGTGCTTCGAGCGGTACGGGCTACGAGCTGCCGGTGATCGCGGACGTCGACGGCGACTTCAACTCCGAGATCGCGGTGGCGATGACGAGCGGCGTGAGCTGTCCCGCGACCGATCCGATCTACACGCGTGGGACGTCGGCCCACGTGAGCGAGCGCGGCGTGATCGTGCTGCGCGACGTCGAAGACCGGTGGGCGGCGTCGCGCCCGATTTGGAATCAGCACGCGTACTCCGTCACGCACGTGCGCGACGACGGCACCGTTCCGCGTACGAGCGAGGTCGCGCGAAATCACTCGGATTCGACGTTGAACAACTTCCGCATGAACGCGCAGGGCAGCTTGGAGCGGCGAGGCGCGGCCGATCTGACGGTCGCGCTCGGCGAGGAGATCTGCGGGGCGGTCGGCGAGACCACGCTCGGCGCGAACGTGTGCAACCGCGGCACGAACCCAGTGCCGGACGGCGCGCGCGTGGTCTTCTACGTGGGCGATCCGGACGACGAAGCGATCGCGTGCGAGACGACCTTGCCGCGCTTGCTGGAGCCCGGCACCTGCACGGAGGTGGGGTGTCCGTACACGATCCCGGACGGTGAGCGGCCCGACGTGACGGTGGTGGTCGATCCCGATGGGGAAGTGTTCGAGTGTCGCGACGGGAACAATCGAGGTGTGATCCCCGCCGTGTTCTGCGGATTGATCTGACGACGTCGAGTGATCGTCCGTGGCTCTCGATGAGCCGAGAGTTCGCGACTGGCTCGTACCCCCGCCCGCAAGTTCGATCCGGGTTGCCGTCAATGATCGGCGTGGAGGTCGTTCGACGCGCCGACGATGGACAGGCCAAAGCCGAAACGCCGATCCTGGATCAGGCTCCAGGTCGCCAGCGCGCCATCGTTCGACGCGTGGTCGAGCGATCGTCCGGTGACCGCGGGCATGCGGTGCGCGAGGAGCAGACGCACGCGCGAGCTTCGTGATATCCGGGAGCGATGAACGAGGAGTCTCTCGCCCTGCGCGCGTCGCGAGCGGCCGTGGCGATCGCGCCGCACGTTCGAGTCATCGAGACGGGGCGTCGTCTTCCGCCGGAGGTGGTCGACGCGCTCGCGACGGCGGGGCTCTTCAAGGCGCTCGTGCCGCGGGACTACGGCGGCGGCGAGCATTCGGTCGGCGAGCTGGTCGAGGCGCTCGAGACGCTCGCTGCGGTCGACGGATCGGCGGGGTGGTGCGCGATGATCGGCGCGACGTCGGGGCTCATCGCCGCGTACCTCGAGCCCGAGACGGCGCGTGAGCTCTTCGCCGATCCGCGCGCCATCTCCGCGGGGATCTTCGCGCCTTTCGGGAAGGCTCGCGCGGTGGAAGGTGGGTACCGAGTCTCGGGTCGCTGGCCCTTCGCGAGCGGCTGCCAACACGCGACGCACGTGATGGGCGGGGTGATGATCGCGCGAGAGGGGAAGCCCGAGATGCGCAGCATGGTCTTCGCGAAGGAGGACGTGCGCGTGCACGACACGTGGGACGTCGCGGGCCTGCGTGGGACGGGGAGCCACGACGTGGAGGTGGAGGACGCGTTCGTGCCGGAGGCGCGCACGCTCTCGCTCCTCGGGCCGCCGAGGCACGAAGGCGCGCTCTACCGGCAACCGCTCTTCGGCTCGCTCGCGGCGGGCGTCGCGGCGGTGGCGCTCGGGCTCGCGCGCGGTGCGCTCGAAGAGCTCGTCACGATCGCGCGGACCAAGCGCATCGGACCGGAGCGGACGATGGCGAGCCGGGAGCTCGTGCAGCGGGACGTCGGTGTGGCGTGGGGCACGCTCGACGCGGCGAAGGCGACGCTCGTCGTCGCGCTCGACGCGAACGCGCGTGAGGTGGAGCGCGACGGGGCGGCTTCGCTGCCGACGCGCGCGCGGCTTCGGCTCGCGGCGTGTCACGCGACGAAGGAGAGCGCGAAGGTGGTCGACCTCGCGTACGAGCACGGGGGCGGCGCGGCGATCTACGCGACGTCGTCGTTGCAGCGCGCGAAGCGCGACGTGCACGTGGCGACCCAGCACCTGATGGTCTCGGGCACCAGCGCGACGCTCGCGGGGCGCGCGCTGCTGGGATTGGACGGGGACTACTCGGCGTTGTGATGGTGCGAGCGTGGACGACGCGCTCGTCGTGCTCGCGTGGCGTGGAGTGACGTGCTCGAAGGACGCGAACGCGAAGCCGCGCCGAGGCGGGCGCGACGTGGTGCGGAGTGCGTGAGGAGAGGGGAACCATGAGCGAAGACATCGTCGCGATCGTCACCGGTGCGAGCCGAGGCGTGGGCAAGGGCATCGCGCTCGGGCTCGGGGAAGCCGGCGCGACCGTCTACGTGACGGGGCGGTCGGAGACCGAAGGCAGCGTGCCCGGGACCATCGGGCAGACGGCGGCGGAAGTGAGCGCGCTCGGCGGGCGAGGGATCGCGCACCGCTGCGATCACGCGGACGACGCGCAGACCGAAGCGCTCGTTCGGCGCGTGCTCGAAGAGCAGGGCCGCGTCGACGTGCTCGTGAACAACGCCTTCGCGATTCCAGAAGGGCAGGTGATCGGGAAGTTCTGGGAGCTCCCGATCGCGCAATGGGACCTGATGACGACGGTGGGCCTGCGCTCGCACTTCGTGGCGAGCGCGCTGGCCGCGCCGTCGATGATCGCGCGCAAGAAGGGGCTGATCGTCAACGTGTCGTCGTTCGGCGCGAAGGTCTACGCGATCAGCGTGGCGTACGGGGTGGGCAAGGCGGGCGTGGATCGCATGTCGCGCGACATGGCGCGCGAGCTCGCGCCGCACGGCGTGACTGCGCTCTCGATCTGGCCGGGGATCGTGCGAACGGAGCGCCTCTCGATCGAGCCCGAGCGTCTCGGCTACGACCCCAAGGGCGGCGAGAGCCCGACGTTCAGCGGCCGTGCGGTCGCGGCGCTGGCGAAGGATCCGAACGTGATCGCGAAGAGCGGTAAACCCTGGGTGGTCGCCGAGCTCGCGCAGGAATACGGATTCACGGACGTGGACGGGAGTAGGCCTGTGTCGATGAGGCGCCCGGAGAAGAAGGAGTGACGGCAGGAGCCGACTCTCGGTCGTTCACCGAGCGCGACGTAGGTCCGTGGGTGGACGACGGGCCAAGCGTTCGGTCTTCTTTTCGTTTCCAGCTTCCCCGAGGGTCTGTCGCCAGACCCTCCCCCACGGGGCATGAAGCCCCGATGGACCCCCCGCCCACGAGCCTGGGTCGGCTCCGTGCTCGCGCACGGCCCGACACTCTCGTTGAATCGTTCGGCTTCGTGGACTGCGTCCACTGCGCTTCGAACGATTCCGCTGCGCGCCGTCCGGTAGGGCGGCTTGTGGAATCGGCTGAGCTTCTAGTCAGGGACACGCACTCGCTGCAGATGCCGAGGGCGTCGTCGTGGTTCGCACTGAGTGTGTCACCAACGAGCCCGCCGCCGAGCTCGCCTCGGCCGAGACCAGGGCGCGCACGTTCGTCCCTGGCCGCAGCGTGAGACCACACGCCGGTAGGCCTTCCGGACGTTCGTTGGCGCATCGCGCGATCATGCCTGGAGTCGTACCGCCTGCGAATACCAACACCGACGTCTCGTCCGTCCCGGAAGTCTCCGGGTCATCCGGGATGATCTCCAATCTCAACCTCTGATCTCGGTTCGTCGGACCTGGCGGACGAATCGGTAATCCGAACATGTTGAGGTCCAAGAACGTTCGATTCTCCGCGATGAGAGTAAAATCGGGAAGTGACCGCAGCCGAACCAACGTCGGTTGCCCACCCGTGATGTCGGAGTACGCGTGCCGCCATTCCGCCCGCCATCCCGTCCGACCACTCGGGAATCCGAGACTGAAGAGCCCTCCAATCGTAGGTGCGGCCGGATCGTCGACCACGAGCCCCAACGCCCAACCGAGGGTAGGATTGGTGCCCGCAGCGATTGCCGCCCGAACCTGCACGTCAACTACGACGTTTCCGTATCCGACGGTGAACGGAACCGTCCAGGCCGAGCCGCGTTCCGAGGCCTGGTCGGACAGAGAAGACGTCGTCGCCGAACCGTAGAGCTCCGTGTAACGGCCGACCGTCCGGGTCGAAGTCGCGAATGCACGATCCGCGCGAATTCCCCCGGCGGTGTCCGCGCAGTAGTCACAGCTCGAGACTTCCTCCTCCGCCGCGAGGAACGACGCTTGAATCCACTGACAGTCCAGGCCGCACGTACGGGTGCCTTCCCGGCCGCAAACCGTCGTGCCCACCACCGTCGACGAGCGAGCGCAGACGCGCCCTTCGCCTTCGTCGAGCCGGCTGTCGCAGTCGTCGTCGTCACCGTTGCAGGTCTCGGCGACTGGTGAGACGCCGCTGCACGTTTCGTACGTTCCTGCGCTCGAACAGCGCTGAGTGCCGTCCCGACAGATGCCCACTCCTGCGAACGGGGCGCCGGGGCCGCACGCGATGATCGTACCCGGAGTGCAGTCGCACCCTTCGTCCGTCTCTCCGTCGCAATCTTCGTCGAGCGGTCCCTCCGGCCCCGGAACGCACGACTCGTCACTGCCCGGAAACACCGTACGCCTCGTGTCGTCGCAGTCGCCGGGCATCAACGCGTAGCCGGAAGGCGCCGAGCAGTCGTCCACCGTCATCGTGGCATCGCCGTAGTTGTCCCCGTCGACGTCGCGATAGAAGACCAGTGTCACCGCCTCGTCGACGCTCCCGTCGCAGTCGTCGTCCATGCCGTTACACGTCTCCGGGGCGTCGGGGTTGACTGCCGGTCGACCGTCATCGCAATCGGTTCCGCAGATCTGGGTCGCCGCCGGTCCGTTGCAGCATCGGGTGCTCACGAAGCCGTCACCGTCCCCGTCCGGCCCCAGTGTCGAGGGGTCACAGTCGTCATCGATGCCGGCGGAGTCGCACACCTCGGTCGCGCCCTGGAAGACGTTGGCATCGGAGTCGTCGCAGTCGGTTCCACCACAGATGACGTCCGCCTGGCCATCGCGGTCGCCGTCCACGCAGCCTTCTTCGCAGGAGTCGCCAACTTCGTCGCACGCGCCATCGCATGGAGGGGTCCCCGCTACACATCCGGCGGTCGAATCGTCGCAGCGCTCTTCGCCGTTGCAGTAGACACCGTCGGAACAGTCGTCGTCCGAGCGACACGCCGCGGGTGCGTCGGTGGTTGCGTCGGGGGCGGCCCCATCGCTCGAACAGCCGAGGACGGCAGCGCAGGCCGCCAAGATCACGATTCGCGACATCGTCCCTCCCCCTTCGCGCGGTCTCTCCACGCAGCGAACGACGTCACCTTATCAAGGACTCGCAGCCAGATCATTCGCGTCGAGCGACGGAGTCCGATTCGTTCGAACCGACTGCGTTCAGAGCCAGTCTTCGATCGAGCCCTGGTCGATCGGACCGCAGCGGCGTTGGTGGACGCGGCCCGCCTCGCTCCACGTGACGGCGCAATCGGGGGCGACGTGGGCATCGGCGGGACGGCAGTGGACTCCGAACGTCCGGATGTACTGCGGATTCTCGGCGTCCGTGCGGACCTCGGTCGGCACGTTGCCGTAGTCGCGCCAGTGTTGGCGGAGGATCCGACATCCGATCCCCGCTCCATCGGAGAACGCGCCGATCCAGATCGCGTAGATCCCGGCCGGGATCACGATCGCGAGGAACGCGATGCGCTGCCGGCCGCGCAACTCCCAGAACTCCAGCCGACGGTACATGGACTCTCAGTCTTTCGGACTTCGTCGTTCAGATGGGTCAGGTCAAACCTGGTTTCGTTCAGGGCTGCACACCGATGGCGCCCGGGATCGCGTCGGAGCCTTCGCCGAGCGAGGTCGGGCCGAGATCGGTGAGGGCGCCTTCGTCGAAGCGTACGCGGCGGATCGCCTGGTTCTCCGCGACGAGGACGAGGCCGGTGAGCGAGCCGCGGGTGATCGCGACGGTGCCGCCCGGGAGCTGCGGACGACCGCCGACGTAGGTGAGCGCGGTGGGCGCGCCGAGCGGCGTCGCAGATCTCGCGTCGTACGCGAGCGAGAAGAGCGCGTCGCCGAAGCCGCTCACCGCGAGCAGGCGATCGCCGAAGGGCGAGAAGACGAGCGCGACCGCGTCTTCGACGTCCGCGACCTCGGGGGCGGACGCGAGCGGGCGCGAGGTGCGCGCGACGCCGAGGCGGTTGGTCACGTCCGCGAAGCCGGCGTTGTCGGAGAAGATCACGTGCTCGGTCGCGCGCGCGATGCCGGCGCCGATCCAGTCGTCGCCTTCGAGCACGTCGACGCGGCTCTCGACCTCGCCGGTCGTCAGATCGACGCGGAAGACGTCGTCGTCGCCGCGCGCTTCGTCACCGATCGCCTTGGCCACCACGAGCGCTACGCCGTCGTCCTCGAAGACGAGGCCGTAGGGGAGCTCGGCCGCGAGCGCGAGGGTCTCGGAGGCGACGCGGCCTTCGCAGGTGAGCACGAGGCGGTAGACCCCGCCGCCGTTGGTGCGGACCTGGCTGTCGAGGATCCAGAAGACCTGCGCGTCGTTCGGGTCGGCGACCACGCGCGCGGCGTAGGCCTCGCCGGTGCGGCCGCGCTCACGCACCGTGGCGGCGCCGGCCTCGTCGATCGTGAAGATGCCGAGCGTGCCGTCGTCTTGTGGCGCGACGCCGAAGAAGCCGTCGCGTGAGAACGCGATCTCACCGTCGAACGCGCGACCCATCGAGAAGGTGGTGTCGGTGGCGGTCAGCTCGCCGGTGGTGGAGAGCGCGTGCACCGAGTAGCGCGTGCGGTCTTCGGCGAAGGGGTGCGAGACGACGACGTAGCGCGTGCGCTCGGCGTCGGGCAACGGGCGGCACGGCGCGGTGCCGGCATCGGATTCGGCATCTGGCGCGCTGGCGTCGCGGGTGTCGGCGTCGCTGGTGTCGGTGTCGGCGGTGGCGTCGACGGTGGCGTCGGAGGCGAGCGTGGCGTCGAGCCCCGCGTCGGAGGCGGGGGCGTCGTCGTCTCCACACGCGACGAGGAGCAGGGCACAGAGCGCGAGCCAGCGAACGAGCATCGGCGGAGCATTCGACGGTGCGACGCGGAGCGCCAGCTCGGTCGCCGTCTCGGTGGCAGCGAGCGGTCGGAGGCGGGCTGGCACGGACGAGCGGCGCGGACACTGTCCGGCAGACACCGATGCGCGACCACGCGGGATGCGCGGTATCCTTCGGAGCGTGATGCGCCGGTTCGTGCTCCTCACCGTCTCGATGCTCGCGCTCGGATCGGCATGCGCGGCCGATCGGACGGGGCTCGCGGCCGGCGACGTCGGTGTGCCGGTTCGCGATGCGGGCGAGCTCGACGGAGCAGCGCGCGATGCGGGCGAGGCGGAGGATGCCGGCTCGGACGTCCCGTTCGACGACGGGGGCGTCGAGCGCGATGCGGGTCACGACGACGGCGGTGACGACGGCGGTGACGACGGCGGCGTGGACGGGGGCGGTGTCGACGGAGGGCCTTCGTGCGCGTCGCTCGTGCCGACCCGCACCGGCTTGGTGCTGCACTACGACGCGCGCTTCGGCGTGACGACGGAGGAGGCGGAGGACGGTCGCCCGCGCGTGCTCTCCTGGCTCGATCAGAGCGGACAGCTCAACCACGGTGTGGGGCGCGACGTGGTGTACGAGCCAGAGGGGCTCGGGGTGGGTCGACCGTCGGTGCGCACACAAGGGCTCGACGAGAGCCACGTCGAGCTGCGGAACCCGAACGTCGACGACTTCACGATCTTCGTGGTGATGCGCACGAGCTATCGGCGGAACGCGGGCAACTGGTACGACTCCCCCTGCATCCTCGGAGGAGATGCCTCGGGCGATCAGCCGGATGCGGCGCTCGTGCTTTCGGACGGCAAGCTCGGGTTCACGCGGCAGGAGTCGGGGCACGCGATCCGTTCGGGCGGTCGCGTCGACGACGGGCGGACGCGGGTGATCGCGGCGCGGCGCGACGGCGCGAGCGGAGACGTCGTGATCCGAGTGGATGGCGCGGACTTCGAGTCGGGCACCTCCACGACGGGGCGGATCGAGCAGCCGTCGAACTGGTGGATCGCCGCGCACGGCGATCACGCGAGGGGGCGCCTCGACGCGTCGTTCGCAGAGGTGCGCGTGTACGACCGCCAGCTCTCGGATGCGGAGCTCGCGGTGGTCGAGGCGCACCTGCAGTGCGTGTGGATCGACTAGAGCGCATCTCAGGACCTGCCGTGAGTTGATTCGTGGCAGCCCGTGTGTCGATCGCCGCGTCCGCGAACCGAGGAAATGTGGTGCATTCTCGAGCGTGAGTGGATGGCGGCGAGCGGCGTGTGGATGCCGCGAAGCGGCCGCGGGAGGTCATGAGATGCGCTCTAACGGACAGCACCGAGGAGGACGCGGCGGAGATCGTTCACGACCTGCCGCAGACCAGACTCACATGCGGTGATTGCGCTGGCTGCCGCGAGCGGGTTCAACGTTTGTGGTTCGACTGTCAAGACATGCTCGCGGCGTGCCGGCGTGCAGCGTCGGCGAGCGCGTCGTGGCGGTGGCGTCCGAAGACGACGTCCACGTGCATCCGACGAACGCGGGTGCGACGAAGGCGACGTCGACTCGTCGGGGCGCGATCAGTAGGCGCCGGTGCAGAGGCCGGCGCGCGCGACGGCGCTGCGATCGATGCGGGTCTCCGGCAGACCGGAGCCGGCGGGCGGGGGCTGGAACTCGTGCAGGATGAGATCGGCGACGACCGGGCCGCCGACCGAGACGTCCACCGGTGAGCCCGAGGGACGGAAGGTGTAGCGGTAGGTCCCGGCGGTGATGCCGATCGCGAGGCGGGTGGCGAGCGGGACGTCGTTCGCGGGCTCGACCGCGCCGCCGCCCATGCCGGGGAAGTAGCTGTCCGCGAGCAAGCAGCGCCCGCTCGTGCCGCCCCGTGCTGCGATGCAGGCGCGGCCGCTCCCACACGCGCCGCTCGGCGCGGTGCACGCGGTCTCGCCACCGACCGGGAAGCCGATCGTGACGCGCTCCTCGCGCGTGACGGTGTACGGGTCTTCGGGCTGGTAGACGATCACGATTTGTTGCGTGACGAAGGCCGTTTGACGGTCGAGGTGCGTGACGGGAACCCGGCGTCCGAAGATCGGCTCGGTCCCGGCCGCGGTCTGTCCACGCCAGGCGCTCGGGAGCCGTGCGTACGCGAGCCGATCTTCCAAGTCGGGCCCCATCGACGCGGGGTAGCCCCAGATCCAGTCGAAGCGTGCTCCGGCCGCGAAGTTGGGCACGCCGCGATCCTGTGCGGCGCCGACCCTGTTCACGACGCCCGACGTGCGGTCCGCGAGGATCACCGACCAACCGCCCATCGCGTGCTCGCCATCCGTCGTGCGCGCGCGCATCTCCACGAGCAACGTGGTCGGCCCCCAGCCCTGGAAGCGGTTCAGGTCGAGCCAATAGGCGCCCGTCTGATTCGCGGCCGTCCCGTCGAGCAGGCGCGCGTACTCGACCACGAGCCCGCGGTCGCCGAACTCTGCGTCCATCGCGGCTGCGCCGAGGAGACGTGCGCCACGATCCAGGAGCCCACGCGGCGTGAGCGCGGTGGCGTCCGCGCGTTCGCCCGCGATCCCATCCACTCCGTCGTCGTCGCAGAAGTTGCAGACCTCGGCCGCGCGACAGACCCCCGGCATGCATGCGGTCGTGCACGTCGTGGTGCCTTCGCTGCCGCACGAGTTCGTGCACGCGAGGATCTCGCCGCGGGCACACGCGAAGCCGTCGTCGATCTGTCCGTCGAGGTCGTCGTCGACGCCGTTGCAGACCTCGTCCGCGACGCAGGAGAGGTACGCGAGGCAGTCGGCGCGGCAGGCCTGCGTGCCCGCGAGACCCGAGCCCGTGACGCACGCGCGGCTGCTCTCGGACGCGCAGACGACCATGTCGTCGCGGATGTCGTCGATCTGTCCGTCGCAGTCGTCGTCGATGGCGTTGCACACCTCGGGGGCCCCGACGTTGATGCCGGGCGCGGCGTCGTTGCAGTCGCCGTTCGTCGTGGAGGTGCCCGCGGTGCCTGCGCAGCCGAGCATCGGCGCGGCGCTCGCGTCTCCGTCTCCGTCGCGATCGGCGTCGACGTAGAGCGGCACCTGCGCACCTTCGTCGATCGATCCGTCGCAGTCGTCGTCGAGGAGATTGCAGACCTCGACGTTGCCGGGCGCGACGCTCCCGCGCGTGTCGTCGCAGTCGGTGCCGCAGAGCTGCGTGCCGGGGCCGGTGTCGTTGCAGCACGCCGCGTCGATCACGCCGTCGCCGTCGACGTCGCGCCGTCCGATGGTGGTCGGGTCGCAGTCCTCGTCGTGCCCGCGGCTGTCGCAGACCTCGACGTTGCCGGGGTATCGGTCGGGGTCGTCGTCGTCGCAGTCGTCGCCCCCACAGCTCGCGTCGGCGTGCCCGTCGCGGTCGACGTCGAGGCACTCGTCGTTGCACGCGTTGGTCGACTCGAGGCACACGAGCGGCGCCGCGCAGGGGAGTGCCCCGCTCACGCACCCATCCTCGTCCGCGTCGCTCGCGCTCGGGTCGCAGCGCTCTTCGCCATTGCAGTAGAGGCCGTCGTCGCAGTCTGGGTCGCGGGTGCAGGAGCCGCCATCGCCGCCGGGGCCGGAGTCGTCGGGCGCGGGCGAAGAGCCGCACGAGGCGAGGAGCGTGGAGAGTACGGAGACCCAGAGCACCAGCACCCACGACGGCTTCGACATCGAGGTGAACGCTACACGCGTTCCATCTCCGCGGACAGACGGTCGTGAGGTCCGTGGCGCCCGTAGGAGTCGATTAACGTCGTCGTCTTCGCGCGAGCCACCCGACGATCCCGACGAGCGCCCCGGAGCTCGAGCCGCCGGCCGAGCCGCAGCCACACCCACCGCCTCCGCCCTCGGGCGTCCCACCGTCGACCGCGCCCGCGTCGTCGCGTGCGACACCGCCGTCCGTCGCCATCGATCCGGCGTCGACGTCAGAAGCGGCTTCGCGACGACAGCTCGCGTCGCAGCCATCACCATCGCGGAGGTTGCCGTCGTCGCAGGCTTCGTCGTCCTCGCGCACCCCGTTGCCGCACTCCGGCGTCGACGCGCCCCGTGGACCGTACGGAGGCAGCGCGGTGCCGAGCTCGTACGCACCGAGATCCGGGGCGTCGCCGGCGAAGCCGTCGTTGACGTTCGGCAGCAGCGCGCCGCGATCGATCGCTGCGCCACCGTCGCGGAGCCGAAGGTCTGGCACCTCACGCTCGGGGAACGGCGAGCTCGGGTGTGTGATCGTCGCCGCGAAGTCGCCGAGGCTCACCTCGACCGCGTTCGTTTCCGTCGTGGACGCGCGGAGCTCGGCGAGGCTCGTGAAGCGCGCCTCGCCGAGCCGACCCTCGAAGCGCCCGGTGTCGGTCGAGCCGAATCCGTCGTGGTCGAACGAGCAGGTCTCGTCGGCGTCCGCGACGCGGATCACCGAGCCGTCTCCGTTTCCGTAGCCGCCGTAGGTGCCGCCGCCGGTGCCGCCGAGGAAGAGGTTGTTGCGGAAGTACGCGCGCGAGATCGCGCGGCCGGCGTAGATGCCGAGCGCGTCGCCGCACTTGATGACGGTGTTGTGCAAGACCACGTCGCCGACGCTCGTGCGGTGCAGCTTGAAGGGCGAGTACACGACGTTGAACATCACGTTGCGCACGAAGTAGGTCGGGCCGCCGAGCGAGGGCTGCGAGCTGATGCCCACGAACGAGCTCGCGATGCGGTTGCGGAGCACACGCACGTTGCCCATCGCGAAGTCGGCCTCGATGCCGTCGTCGGCGCCGATCGAGACGTCGTTGCCGACGATGTCGATCGAGGTCTGGTTCACGGCCTCGCCGTCCTCGAGCAGCGAGATCGCGTCGCGGAAGCCACGCACGCGGTTGTGCGCGATCACGTTCCCGGGGCCCGTGATCTGGATGCCTTCGCCGACGTTCGCGCCGTCCGCGCCGAGCATCGCGTCTTGCCACTCGGTGATCCCGAGCACGACGTTGTCGGCGAAGTAGCCGTTCGTCGAGCCCATGCCGAGGCTGACGATTCCGTCTTCCTCCGCACGGATGGTGCAGCCACGCACCACGATCCCTTCAGAGGCGTTGAGCTTCACCATGCCCTCGACCGTCACGTCCTCCACGAAGACGAAGCGACGTCCGTCGAGCCGCACGTCGCCTGCGATCACGACGGTGTCCGCGCTCGCGCCGCGGATCACGATCGGTCGGTTCGAGGTGCCGTCACCCTCGAAGGTGAAGCCGGCGTAGCGACCCGCGGCGAGCTCGAGCACGTCGCCGGCTTCGGCGGACGATGCGGCGCTCGCGAAGGTCGCGGGGGTCACGGCCACGACACGAGCGTCGGGCGCCGCGCGTGGGATCGGCCGCGTGCGCGCGGTGATCGTACGGGTCGTGTCGCCACCGTCCGGATCGACCAAGGTGAGCTCGATCTCGTACTCGGTGTCGGGCACGAGATCGAAGAGGCTGCCCGCGTGGCGGTTCGTCCACGTGAAGCCTTCGTTCGAGCCGGCCGGCACCCGGAAGAGCGGGAGCCCCACGCGATACGAGCCGCCGACCTCGCGGTAACGAACGGTGACGCGCCCGTCCGCGTCGTCGTCGCCGTCGATGGCCCACTCGATCGAGAGCGCTTCGAGCGTGGGATACGGCGTCGTCACGTCGCGCGCGGTGGTGGCGTCCTGGGCGAGCGCGAGCGAAGGCGCGAGGGAGACGAGCGAGACGAGCGAGACGAGCGCGCGGGTCATGGCGCGGACGATCTCACGATCCGCTTCTTCGGGTCGTGCTCGAACTTCCTGCTCGAGCGCCTCGCGCTCAGCGGCCCGTGAGCAGCCACTCCATCGGCTCGCTCCGGTTGCCGGCGAAGTCTTCCGCTACGACGCAGATCTTCGTCGGCTCGTCCGAGAGCGTGACGGTGAAGCGGCCGAAGCGGACGTTGACGAACTGATAGCCGGTCGGATCGTCACAATCGGTCGACGCCTCGGGGCCCGACTTCTCGAGGTAGCTCGCGTACGTCGGGTTCTCGACGATCACCGTGAACGTGGCGCTCGTGCCATCGACGGTGTGGCGCACCGGGAGCGGCAGCGCCGGCGGCGTTCCGTCTGCCGCGACGAGCCACGCGATCGCTCGCTGCGGGGGCTGGATCTCGCTCGACGTGCCGGCGCGCAGACACACCACGAAGAGCTCGTCGCTCTCGGGGAGCGGCGCCTCGAGCACGGGCACCTCGTCGATCGCGAACGGCGTGTTCCAACCGTCGGCGCTGCGGCAGTCCGTCGTGACCGCCGGTCCCCACTTCGCCTGCGCGTGCGTGATGCCGACCTCGCTCGAGAGCGCGATGCGCACGGTCGCGCCCGGCGCTGGTACGACGTAGCGGAAGCCTTCGCGGTCGGTCCCGAGGCCCGTCGAGCGCACCAGCGGACATCCCGCGCGCGCGAGGTCGAGCACGCCTTCCGCGAAGCAAGCGCCGAGGCCCGCGACGGGGATCGCGTAGCTCGTCACGTCGGGCGACGCGATGCCCTCGGGGCGCAGCTCGCACGGCCGACCGAGGTGGCACTGCGCGTGGGGCGGCTCGCTCGTGGTGGTGTGCACGATCGCGACGATCGCGTCGCTCGCGTCCAAGAGCGGCGAGCCCGAGCTGCCGACGCGGATGTCGGGGCAGTCGTGCACGACGTTGTCGTGCCAGAGCCACTCGAACTCGACGAGCCGCGCGCGCTCGCCCAACGAGCAACGACCCAGGCGGAGGTGCTCGTCGGGATCCGCCGACGTCGAGAGAGGCGCGCCCACGTTCACGATCGACGCGCCCGGCCCGGGCAACGCGTCGGCGATCGCGAGCCCTTCGATGCCCTCGTCGCGCAGCGCGCCGACGGTCGCGTCGAGCCGGAACAGCGCGAGGTCGGTGCCCATCATGCTCGAGTACGCGGCCGCGGCGACCGGCACGCGTCGGTGTGCCTCGACGGTGTCGGTGAAGAACCGGAAGATCACTTCGCCCGGTGCATCGACCGCGCGATCCTCGAAGGCGACCGCGTGATCCCACCAGCCGGTGCAGTGGCCGGAGGCGAGCGCGTACGCCGGCGCGTCGTCGCCGCCGCCGACATCGATCAACACCGCGGTGCACGACGCGCCCGCGTTCGAGCGCCCGATGCCCGCGTAGCGCTCGTTCGAGCCGTCGGCGTTGAGGAGGAGCTCCGTGCGGGGCGCGCCTCCGTCGGGCTCGCTCGCGTCGACGTCGACTCCGGTGTCGGTGCCGGTGTCGGCGCCGACGTCGGCGCCCGAGTCGCGTGCGGCGTCCGGCGTCGGAGTGTCCGCGTCGCGCGGTGCGGGGTCCGAGTCTCTGCACGCAGCGAGCGCCAGCATCAGCAGGAGGCGAGCGCGAGCGACCGCGCGACCGACATCTCCTCGGCGGCAAACGACGTCATCCGTGGGAGCCCAGCTCGTTCGCGAAGCGTGCACGTGATCGAGCGTGTCGAAGGCGTGGAGCGCGCGCCATGGAGCCGCCGTGGGTTTCGTTTTCTCCAGGATACGCGCTCCGTCGACGGCGCACGTCGACGTGCGCGATCGCCGCGTGTCAGGCTCGCGCGTCATGCGAGACGAGTGGGCCGAGCGCTTCGCCGAGCGGGCACGCGAGCACTGGACGCCCGCGCGCACGGCCGAGCTCGTGCGCGACAAGACGCTCGCGGTGCTGCCGGGGGAGGCGCCGGAGCTGCTGCGTGCGCTCGGGATCCTGCACCGCGACGCGTCGATGCCGCCCGCGGAGCGGCGCAAGTTCTTTCAGATCAACCACATGGTCGCGATGCTCGGGCCGTCACTCCGCGAGCTCGTCGCGGCGCGCGAAGCGAGCGCGCCCGGAGAGCCGCTCCGGATCGTCGATGCCGCTTGCGGACGCAGCTACCTCACGCTGCTGCTCGCGCACGCGATCCCACGCCTGCACGGCGTGCCGGTGCAAGTGCTCGGGGTCGATCGCAACCCCGACGTCATCGTGGAGAGCGAGCGCCGCACGCGCGCGGCCGGTTTGAGCACGGTCGTGAAGCACGACGCGTCACACCTCGGGGCCCTCGACGTACGTCGCGCGTTTCGCGAAGCGTTCGCGCTCGCGGAGGCACCGTCCGTCGACGCGGTGGTGGCGCTCCACGCGTGCGACACGGCGACCGACGACGCGATCGTGCTCGGCGTCGGGCTCGACGCGACGCTCCTCGCGCTCGCGCCGTGCTGCCAAGCCGAGCTCGCGCGGAAGTGGAGCGAGGTCGCGGCGAGTGGTGCGACGCCCGACGCCTTCGCGCCGATCCGTCGGACGCCGCACCTTCGCCGCGAGGTCGCTTCGCTCGTGACCGACACCATGCGCCAGCTCTTGATCCGCGCGGCCGGCTACGAGTGCTGGGCCCTCGAGCTCGTGCCCACCGAGCACACGCCGAAGAACCTGATGCTTCGCGCGATGAACCGACGCGCGCCCGACGCGAACGCGCGCGCCGAGTACGAGGCGCTTCGTGCGGCGACGGGCGGCGTGGGGATCGGGCTCGCGGAGCGACTCCGCTGAAGCTCGGTCTTCACTCCGTGCTCGTCGCGTCGTTCGTCGGCGCGACCGGCGCGGGGGCGTCGGGGGCTCCGAGGATCACGGGGAACCAGAGCGTCGCCACGGTCAGCAGCACCGCCAACCCGAGCACGCCGATCAGGGTGCCCGGCACGATCATGTCGCGCGCGACGAGCGAGCCCTTCCCGCTCGGGCCGTGCGAGAAGCCGAAGGCCATCGCGTTCGGCGGGGTGCTCACCGGGAGCGGCATGCCGAGCGAGCACGCGAAGGCGGCTACGATCAGCAGCGTCGCGAGGTCGACGCCCGCGAGGCCGAGCAACATCGGCGCGATCAGGTTCGCGGTCGCGGTGTTGCTCATGAACACCGAGAGGACCATCGCGAGGATCGCCGCGAGCGCGATCAGTTGGATCGGGGAGAAGCCGTCGACCGGGATGCGCGCGGTGAGGGTGGTCGCGAGCCCGCTCTGATCGATCGCCGCGCCGAGCGCGAGGCCGCCGCCGATGAGCAGGAGCACGTCCCACGGGAGCGCGCGGAGCTCTTCGGTGCGCAGCAGACCGGTCGCGAAGAAGATCACGACCGGGAGCAGCGCGACGGTGCCGGTCGTGAGGGAGAGCTGCTCACCGAAGAGCCAACCGCCGATGGTGAGCGCGAGGACGACGACGACGAGGAGCTGCGCGCGCCCGAACGCGGGCACCGTCGTCTCGCCGAGCGAGACCGACTCGAGGCGCGTCGGGAAGCGATGCGAGAGCAGCACGAGCAGCAGACCGAGCAGCACCACGAGGAGTGGGAGCGCGAGGAGCATCCACTCGCCGAAGCTCGGCGCCACGCCGCTCGCTTGCAGGTAGCGCAAGAGGATCGCGTTGGGGGGCGAGCCGATCGGCGTCGCGATGCCGCCGAGGTTCGCAGAGAACGCGATGCCGAGCAGCACGGCTTTGCGGAAGCCGTCGTCCGCCGGAACGTCCCGCAGCATCGTGGCCGCGATGCCGAGCATGAGCGCGCACGCCGCGGTGTTGCTCATCCACATCGAGAGCAGCGCGGTGGTCACCATCGTGGCGAGGAGCACGCGGGTCGGTGCGGTGCCGGCGCGGTCGAGGATCGCGCGGGCGAGGCGGCGATCGAGCCCGCTGCGCTCGAGGCCGGCGCTGAGGACGAAGCCGCCGAGGAAGAGCAGGGTGACGTCGGAGAAGAACGCGTTGAGGAAGAGCGCGCTCTGGGTGTCGAGCGTGGGCGCGAGCCAGGCCAGCTCCAGCGCGAGCACGACGAGGCTCGTCACGAAGAGCGGGACGGCCTCGGTGATCCAGAGAATCGCCGCGATCGCCACGATGCCGAGCGTGACCTCGGCGGGACGCGAGAGATCGAGCGGCGGCGCGAGCCAGCCCTCGTTCGCGATCACGAACGCCGCGATCGCGAGGAGCACCCCGGGCGGGGTGCGCCACGTGAGGCGCAGCACGATGGGCACCCACTCCCTCGGATCGGCGGTGAGCATCGGGCGGAGATCGCGCGATTGCGCGGCAGGGTCAACGCGGACGACTCGGTGGGAGCCACTCGATCCGAACGAGGTCGGGAACCGTCAGGGCTCCCACGCATCGAGGACGGTCGAGCTGCGTCGAGCTAGTACCCCCGCCCGCAAGTTCGTTCCGGGTATCCGCGGATCTCGCTCGCCGACCTCCTCGAATAGGCTTCGGCCTGTCCTTCGTCGGCGCGGCAAACGACCTCCACGCCGATCATCCACGGCAACCCGGAACGATCAGCGCGGCAACTCCGTCGGGCCTTCACTCGGAAAGATCACCTCGAGCACGTCCCTCCCAATCTGACGGGTGCGCAGCTCCTCGCCGAAGTGACGACCGAGCGCGAGGGCGAGGGCCTCGAAGAGGTCGAGGAGCCCGCGCTCGGAGCGGTAGGTCATCCGAAGCGTTCGAGCGTCGACCCACTGGTACGTGAAGCGCGGGGGCGTGGCGCCTTCGATGCTTCGCGTGACGACGTCGTGGATGCGGTCGAGGGAGAGCAGGAACTCGCGCGCCGAGGTCGCGCCTTCGTAGAAGCGCCGGTAGATCTTGGGGGCGTAGACGTCGACCCAGTGCGCGGCGAAGGCGTCGTAGACTTGCCCGGTGCTCATGCGCAGCACGGGGGCGGCGCTCGCGAGCACACGCATCGCGACGTCCTCGGGCACGTCCTGACTCGGGAAGTACAAGGTCCCACTGGGGGCGCCCGCGGCGACGACGATGGCGTCCCATTTCGCCTCGCCGTACCGCTCCCGCACCATCTCGTGCAGACACTTGAGGATCGTACCCTTCATCTCGCTCCTGTTCGCGCAGGACCTGTCCGACTGCAACCGTACGTCGCGGGCGACGCCACCACGGATGTGCGGCCAGGATATCTCGGGGCCAAGTCGAGCCAGTGATGTCCGGGGCGCGCACGCACGGGTCGGGCCTCGACGTCTCGCTCTGCGGTGATCAACCCTCGCAGGAGCTGAGAATCCCGGGCCACACACGAGACAGGATGCCGCGTCCGATGCGGCTCGATCGCGCGTGACGTCGGGGAAAACGGCCGGCACGTCTCTTGCGCCGGGCGGGACGCGTGGAAGGCCTCCGCATCCTCCTGCTGACCTCCGCCATCGCCGGATCCATGGGCGGCGTGCTCTATGCGGGAGTGAAGACCGAGCGTTCGGAAGCCGTCGAGCCTCAGACCCTCGCGCGTGAGGCGGATCGTCCCGGAGCGCGATCGAACGAGGTCGCCGAAGCGTCCGCGATCGAGCCGGGGGAGCTTCCCCTCGGTCTCGACCTGACGTTTCACCCCGATCTCAGCGTCCCCATCGATCTCGACGGGGACGCCGAGCTCTTCCCCGTCCCGGAGGACATCGAGCTCGCAGGGGGCGCACGCATCGGGGCGTTCGTCTTCGATCCGGAAGCGTTCGTGACCATCGACGACGAGGACCTCGACGAAGGTGAGCTCGACGACGACGGGGAGACCGCCGCACCGCGTCGCCGCACACCGCGCCTTCCCACGCGTCCGCCGGGTCCGCGTCTGCACTCGGACCCTGGGATTCACTCCATCCTCACGGCGCGCCAGATGATGGCGAGTGACGAGCGAATCCAAGGCTCGTGTTACGCGTATCTGTCGGAGGTCTACGCGCGCGCCGGTCAAAGTGGATGGCGCAACCGCACGATCGTGTATCGGCAGGGCCGCACGGGGCCTTATGCGGATCTCGATTTGATTCGTCCCGGAGACTGGCTCTACATCGTCACGGGACCGAACAGCGTACACAGCGTGATGTTCGTGCGTTGGGAAGACCGATCGCGCGGCTACGCACGCACGATCTCGCATCCGGGCTGGTTCGCTGGGCCACACCCAGGACGTGAGAGCAGCTACGACGTCTCGCAGACCTACCGCATCATTCGACCGACGGGGTAGGACGACTCCTGCGGGAGACGTGCTCAGGCCGCCGCGTTCGCGTCGAGGACTCGGGCGAAGTGCTCGGCGGAGAACGGGGCGTTCCGCCGGAAGCTCGCGCCTTGGAACGTGCGGTCCATGACGCGGCCGAGGTGCATCACGGCGGGGCGGCTGGTGCCTCCGCGAAAGACCCCGACGCCTCGCGTGCGCAAGCCCTCGAGGAACGCTCGGTAGAGCGGGCGCAGGACGCCGCGTCCTCGAATCGAACGTGCGAAGCAGAGGCCGAGGCTCGAGCACGGTCCCCAGAGCCGATTGCCGAGATCCAGGGACGCTCCGACGTGACCGACGACACGATCGCGGTCGTCGCGGACCACGAGTTGGTGCGCGTTCGTGTCCTCGACGGCGTTCTCGAGCTCGACGCGCTGCTTCGCGACGAACTTCGGCAACGCGCAGAACCAACCGTGCTCGGGCTCTTCGGCGAAGGTGTCCTCGAGCATCGCGAAGACGGAGGGGAGGTCCTCGCGTGTCATCGATTCGATGCGGAGACCGGAGGGCAACGGCGCGTCGCCGAGCCCCGCGATCGCGCGATCGACTTCCCCGACGAGCTGTACGCTGTCGATGCCGAGGCCGAGGCGCTGCAACGCCGCGAAGACCGGGCGGTAGCTCGCGTGGACCAGCACGTCGAGCTCGGCGTCCATCGTCGGGAGCGCGGGGCCGAGCTCGTCGACCAGCCAGGCTTCGATCTCGTCGGCGGGAGCGTCGGCCCGATGATCGATCGCGAGGTTCCACGACGGGGCTCCGAACCAAGTGTCCGGGACGAAGTGCCACGCCGCGATCGCGACGACACCCGCCTCTCGGCGCAAGGCGCGCATCGAGCCGGACGTGTGATGGGGCGTGAGGTACTCGCGGATCGCGGCCGCGGCGGCCGGTGTGTCCCGAAACGGTCGATGGCGCCGGAAGGCCTCGAGCCTCAGCGCGACGTGCTCGTCGAGGTCGACGCCGCTCACTCGGCGTCCCAGTTCGCGCGGGCTCCGAGCACGCGCACGTCGTAGCCCTCGGCTTGGAGGAGCGCGCCTGCGCGCGGGCTGCCGCGGCCGTTGAGGCAGTACACGACGACGACGCGGTCTCGTGGGATCTCGGCGAGACGGTCTCGGAGCTCCGAGAGCGGGATGTGGGTGCGGCCTTCGACGAGCGACTCCGCGGCGCGCTCCGCGCGGCTGACGTCGAGCAGGAACGCTCCCTGGGCGACCAGAGCGCGGGCTTCGGGGCCCGTGACCGTCGGTGCGGCAGGGAGCGCGTCGCCTCCCGTCGCGTTCGTCGAATCCGTGGGGGTTGTCGTCGCGGTGGGCTCTTGCGCCGGAGCGGAGGCACAGCCGAACAGAAGCACGAGGACGAGGATGTTCTTCCGATGCATGGGAGACTCTCCGTGGCCGCTTCCACGCGGCGCCGAAAGCAGGCCCGCAGAGCGAGCACGCGTCAACATCCGCTTCGACCTCAGAGCAGGAATCCGTTGCGAACATCCCAGATCGTCTCGATCTCGACGCCGACGACGGCCGACACCGAACGGTGAGCACGTGGATTCCATGTCGACCCAAGAACCGCCCGATTCGTGGTGTCCTGGCGCGATGCTCCGCCCGCTCCCGCTCCTCCTCGCGCTCTGCGCCTGTGGATCCAACGCGCCCTCGAGCACGCCCGCGACCCCCATCGAGCCTGCGCCTTCGACGTCGAGCACGCCGAGCTACGAGGTCCACGAGTGGGGCCTCGTGCGCCGTGCCTTTCCGGATCGCGTCATCGTCTCGGGGCCGCCTGGCATCTCGCGCATGGAAGCCATGCCGGTCGCCAAGCCAGTGCTCTACTTCCACCGCGACGGCGAGGGCGTGCTCGCGATCGACGTCGAGGTCTCGATGCCGTCGGGGCATGTGGTCGAGCATTGGCCGCTCACGACGACGACCCCGGCTCCGGCCGCGATCCGTTGGGCCGACGTCGCGCTCGTCGAAGGTCATTGCCGCGGCTCGCGCTACCCACGGTCGACGGAGCCGCCCTGCAACGCCGTGTCCGATTTCTGCGAGGCGGCGGAGCTCGCGACGGTCGAGGCCGAGGACGGAGACTGCGTCCACGTGGCGGGGCAGCCCTTCGACCACCTCTTCTACCGGGGCGAGGTCACGACCCCAGCGACCTTTCCGCTCGAGCTCGCGCTCGAAGGCGACACCCTCCGGGTGACTCACCGCGGCCGCGCGCCGATCCCGGGCAAGCTGGTGCGTGTGCGGCGCAGCGGTGCGGCGGTGAGCGTGATCGAGGCTCCATCGCCCGGCGCGTCGGCGACCTTGCCGCCACCGAGCAGCCCGAACGGGGAAGGCGCACGCGCGCTCGCCGACTCGCTCCGCGCGGCGGGGCTCACCGACGCCGAGGCGCAGGCCTTCTCGCGCGCCTGGGACGTCGAGCTCTTCGGCGCGATCACGGCGAGCGTCACCACGATCCCGCCCGCTCCCGCGACGGCTTCGGCGGACACGATCGCGGCCGCGATGCCGATGGGGCCACCGGCGGACGACGCGCTCCTCTACGTGCTTCCGACCGACGACGCGGACGCGCTCGCGACCCTCGGCTTCGATCCCCCGCCGCGCGTGGTGCGGCGTGCGATCGTGGCGTGGATCGACGTGGCGCTCGGGCGCCCCGTGCAGCGCTAGCTAGGACGCATCTCATGACCTGCCGTGAGTTGATTCGTGGCAGCCCGTGCGTCTATCGCCGCGTCCGCGAACCGAGGAAATGTGGTGCATTTTCGAGCGTGAGTGGATGGCAGCGAGCGGCGTGCGGATGCCGCGAAGCGGCCGCGGGAGGTCATGAGATGCGCTCTCGCCACTTCCACCTCGCGCATGCGGTCGTCCTCGCGCTCAGCGAGAGCATCTTGCGCGCGAGCCACTCGCTCGGTGATGCGCGAGCCCCGCGCGTGCACGTTCGAGTCCGTCATTCAGCGGAGCATCGAGCGAGCCTCGGGGCGCGGCACCCGTCGCGCGGAGAGGTGGAAGCCGAGCTCGTGAGAGGCGCGCAGGACAGATCGATCGCCGCACGGGCAGGAACCGATCGGTTGGTGCTGCGTCGAGGTGGCGGCCGCCACTCGTTCGCCGCCATTCCGCCGCCACCCCACGCGTAGTTATGCGAAATCGTTGAGGTGGGGTCTCGGTACGGAAGGTGATTTGAGCGTCGGTGGTGCATCCGCGGCTCATCACGGAGAATGCGTGCGTCGCGATCACGCGGCGGACGAGCTTTCGCAAGGCGTTCTTGGCGCCTTGGGCGGGGTCGTCACGGGACGTGGTGTCGGGGGCGCTGAGCCGTACGTCGCGCTCGCCGCGCTGGGACGAGGTCGGGCAGATCTTCGCGTACGCGGCCGCAGTCGCGCAGCGCGCGACGAAGATCGACTGGCACCAGCTCGTACTCAACGTGACGCACCACCACAGCCAAGCGACGCCGCGGGACCGGGAGCTCGCGGAGGCGACGCGGATCCTGCACCGCACGACGTCGTGTGGACTGAACGGGTTGCTGCGGGAGCGGGGCTTCGACGCGCCGGGCTCGGTCTTCGACAAGCGTCAGACGCACTGGACGACGCTGGTCGACTTCGAGGCGGTGACGCTGCGGACGATCTACGACGACGTGAACTGCGTCGCGGCGGGTTGGGTCGCGCATCCGCTGGACGTACCGCTCGGGCATCACCTCGGGTTCGACCTCTGGAAGGCGGGCGGCATCGTGGTGCCGAAGCCGGAGAACGACGCGTTTTCTTCGAAGAAGCTGCCGAAGGAGCTCGAGCTTCGGCTGACGCCTCCGATCGCGTTGGTTCGACAGTTCGACGGTGACCTCGACGCGATCGTTGCGGGATTGAGCGAGCTGCGAGACTTCCGACTCACACAGCTCGCGAAGGAGCGACTCGGTCCCGTGCGAGGTGTGAAGAAGATGCGGGGCGTCCACCCGTGGGATGAGCCCGACACCGACGAGGAGGTGACCGGGCGAACCATCCCGAGCTTCGTGGTGGGTCGTGACGACGAACGAGGCGCGGCGGTCCGGAAGCAGTGCACGCAGGAGATGTACGGGCATCGTCACGCCCATGCGGCGCGGATCGTTCGGTGGAAGGCCGGCGATCGAACGAGCGCGTTTCCGGCGGGGACGCTGCGGGGGCATACGTTCCTCGGCATGCCGCTCGACGTGCCGGCGTTCGGGGCGATCCTCGGAGCGCGCGTGAAGAGGTCGAGGCGGAGATCGCGGAGAAGCGCGCGCAGCGTGCGAAGCTGGAAGCGGCACAGCGAGAGCGAATGCGCGTGCGCGAGCAACGACGCGAGCGAGCGCGTGAGCTCGCCCAGCACGAAGACCTCGAGCGTGAGTTGGAAGACGACGCGCGCCGAGTGCGGGTGATCGACGTCGAGCCGCCGAAGAAGCCGGCACGGAAGCCGAACGTCGACGAGACGTACGAGCCGAAGGGCATCGTGCGCCGCGGCCTCGACGACGCGCGCGTGACGAAGGCCGAGGGCCAGCGCGTCATCGTGCTGCGCACGCGCGACGCGGAGGCAGGGAAGCGGTCGACGCGTCGTCGACGCGGTGGCCGTGGAGCCAACGACCCACCTGCGTGACGGCAGAACGCCCGAAGCGGCGATGCGCGGCCCGGAACCAGTCCGAGCCGCGCATCGGTGCGTCCGTCGTGTGGGATGATTCCGGAGTCACGCGCAAAATTCAGCGGGCTCAAACATGGATCCGCGGAGAAGCCGTCGACGACGCCGCCGAAGCCACGCGGCGCGCCGCGGCAAGAGGGCGGTCGCCGAGTACCTCGTACGGTCGTCCGGGAGTTCGTCGTCGAGGTCGCCGAGTACCTCGTACGGTCGTCCGGGAGTTCGTCGACGACGACGCCGCCGAAGCTACGCGGCGCGCCGCGGCAAGAGGCGGTCGCCGAGTACCTCGTACGGTCGTCCAGGAGTTCGTCGCGCATGGTCGTCCGGGAGTTCGTACGGTCGTCCGGGAGTTCGTCGCGTACGGTCGTCTGGGAGTACCTCGTACGGTCGTCCGGTCCCGACGGGTGAGAGCCTGCTCCGCAGGGAGCGTCGAGAGCTCAGCGGCTCTCGAGTTGTCGGGACCGTTCCGCGAGCGCCGCGAGCGCGTCGAGTCGCTCGGCGAGGTGCTCTGCTTTCGCGCGATCGGCGCAGAGCACTCGCTCCGTCTTGCCACCTACCAGCTCGACCACGACCCACTCGTTCTCGCTGTCCTCGATGGACTCAGTCGTCGCTCCTCGAAGCTCCGAGAGCTCGAGCGTCTTCTTGTCTCGTGCGACGACCCTTCCGCTCCGATCGACGGCACCGAGCTCGACGACTCCGACGTCGAGGTTCGCGACGAAGCCGATCCGCTCGTGCCTCATTCGCCACACGAGCGGACACGCCACGAGCGCAATCGCGACGAGGCCCCAGCCCGAGATCCTCATCGATTCACCGCCCATGCCGAGGAGCGCGAGCCCGCCCAGGAAGAGCACGACCGTGATCCACGTCGACGTGAGCGTGCGGGTCGCTCCGTAGCGCTCCAACGCGACTTCTACGAAGCGCTCCTCGCGAGCAGCCACGCGATAACCGCCGCCCGCCTCGCCGCGTCGTGCGACGCGGACCGGCAGCGGCTCGCCCGATGGGTGGCTGCTGCCAATCGGCTCGCGGGCGGTCATGGGAGATGCGCTCGCAGGTCGTGTGCCGTCCTCGTGGCAGCCATCCTTCGGTTCCCCTCGGTCTCCCGAGCGTATCTCCTGCGTGGGCGTCGGCGTGGGGTTTCCGTCGGGCCCCGCGGTCGAAGCGATCACCTCGAGCCGCGCTCCGGCGATCGCGCGACGTCGCGTGCGAAGACCCCTCGCAGCGTGAGCATTCCGGCCCATCGGCCACGACGTCGCACGACGTGAAAGCGCACTTCACGAAGGTCCACGCCATCGTGCGCGGCATGCATCGAACGTGGATCGCGGTCTGCTGGGTTCTGATCGCTTGCGAGGACGGCGGCCGGCGGCCGGCGCGTCCGGGGTCGGTCGATGCGGGCGCGGCGATCGAAGACGCGACCGTGGGCGTCGACGCTCCGCCGCGGGTCGGGATCGACGCGGGCACGTTCGACGACGTCCAGGTGTGGGCGCACTCGCCGCGCGAGCTCTACCGATTCGATCCGCGCACCGAAGCGGTCACGCTCGTGGGTCGCTTCCTCGACGCCGAAGGCGCCGCCGCGGAAGACATGACCGACCTCGCGGTCGACGGCTTCGGCAACCTCTTCACGTGCAGCTTCACGCGGCTCTACCGCGTCGACCCTGCGACCGCGCGGGTGACCGAGGTCGGCGCGCTCGGCGTCGAGAGCGAGGTGCGCTTCAACGCGCTCACCTTCGTGCCGGCGGGTCTGCTCGACGACTCCTCGGAGGTGCTCGTCGCGGCGAACGCGGAGGGCGATCTCTACCGAGTCGACGCGCTCACGGGCGCCGCCACGCCGATCGGCAGCTTCTCGGACGAGTACGGCGCGTCCGGCGATCTCGTCTCGGTGCTCGGCGCGGGTACCTTCGCGACCGTCTTCCGAGAGGACCTCGATCGCGACGCGCTCGCGCGCATCGACCTGCGCACCGGCGAGGTCACGATCGTCGGCTCGACCGGCACGACCCGCCTGTTCGGGCTCGGGTATTGGCGGGGACGGCTCTACGGATTCAACAGTCTGGGTTGGCTCTACGAGATCGACGTCGAGACCGGGGAAGCGCGTTTGAGCACGAGCGACACCGGCGCGGACGTGTTCTTCGGGGCGGGCGTGACGACCAACGCGCCCACCGCGCCGATCTGAACGCGGACCTGCTGCGGTCGCGATACGACGTCGGCCCCACGGTCGGTCCTGCGGAGCGGACCTGGACTCGGCGAACCGACGCGACGGTTCAGGCCACCGTGTGGTATGTCGGCGCCCTTCTCGGAGGGTACGTGTTCAAAGGTCTGCTCGCCCTGGTCGACGATGTCTCGATGATGGCGCGCGCCACGGCGTCGTCGCTCGACGACGTCGCGGCCCTGACCGTCAAGGCGGGGTCCAAGGCAGCTGGCATCGTGGTGGACGATGCCGCCGTGACCCCGGGCTACGTGGTCGGTCTGAGCGCCGATCGCGAGCTGCCGGTCATCTGGAAGATCTGCGTCGGCTCGCTGCGCAACAAGCTGCTCATCCTCTTGCCGGCCGCGCTCGCGCTCAGCTACTTCGCGTCGTGGGCCATCATGCCGCTGCTCATCTGCGGCGGGCTCTTCCTGTGCTTCGAAGGCGCCGAGAAGGTCATGGAGAAGCTGTGGCCCCGAGCGGTCGGCGCGGATGGTGACGCCGACACGGGCTCCAGCGAGGCCGTGGACGCGGTGGCTCTCGAGCAGGCGCGCGTGCGCGGCGCCATCACGACGGACTTCATCCTCTCCGCGGAGATCATGGCCATCACCCTCACCACGGTGGCCGAGGAGACCACGTCCTTCGTCATGCAAGCCGTCGTGCTGACGTCCGTGGCGCTCGCGATCACCGTCGTCGTCTACGGATCGGTGGCGCTGATCGTGAAAGCCGACGAGGCCGGCCTCTGGCTCGCCCGCACGGGGCGCGGCTTCCAGCGCACGCTGGGCCGCGCCATCGTGCGGGGGGTTCCTCGCTTCATGACGATGCTCGGCATCCTCGGCACCGCGGCCATGCTCTGGGTCGGCGGCGACATCGTCATCCACGGCGCGGCCGAGCTCGGCGCGTCCGCGCCCGAGCAGGCCATCTACGGTGTCGCCGCGTCGGCCGCCGATGCCGTTCCCGCGCTCGCCGACTTCGTGAAGTGGCTCGTGAAGGCGGCCATCGCGGGTGTGGTCGGCCTGGTGGCGGGCGGTCTCGTCGTCCTGGCGAAGAAGGCCCTCGCGCCCTTCGTGCAGCACGTCCGGTCGCGCCGCGCGAGCTCGTCGCCGTGACTCGTTCGGGCGATGCGAGCTTCGAGGCTCGGACCGTAGCCCGACTCCGTCGGGAGATTCGTGGAGACACCCGCGGTCGTGTGGGCTCGATCGGCCTAACCCGCAGCCCGCCGCTTTCCCTCCCGCAGCCAGCCCATCACCACCTCGTCCTCGACGCCATCCTCCAACCCGTCCCACGCCCGTCGCACCCAGTCCTCCGCGACGCGTTCCGCGGCCCCAACTTCTCGGTGAGCGAGCGCAATCTCCTGGAGCTTCTTTGCGAGATCCAGGTCCGCCACGCGCTCGGACAACCGGAGCCACCCGGTCGCCGGCTGCGCGCCCGGCATCGCGATCAATCTCCCCGCAAGCGTCTCCCCGGCGGCCTTCAATCCCACATCCCGCGCCCCGCACGCCATCCACGCGAGCGTCAACAACGGCGCGCTAGGGGAGACGCGCGAGGCGTCGATCGCGAAACAGATCGCGGAGATCCGCTCCGCGACGTCCGTCTCTCCCCGCCGCAACGCCGCGATCCCGTCGAGCGCACGCCAGGTGACGGTCGGTGCGCCGGGCGGAGGTCCCGCCGTCGCCGACTCGAGCACCAACCGCGCGCGGCGGACCTGCTCGGCGGTCTCGGGATCTTCCACCGCGCCCGCGTCGAGGCCCTCGCGCGCGGCGAGTCGGGCGAGCGCGATCTCGCGGACGCTCGGATCCGGCCAACGGGCGAGCGCGGTGCGCACGCGGTCGATCTCGATGGGAGTCAATCGCGCTTCGTCGTCCGCGTGCTGCGCACAGACGTGGATCGCGGCGCGGGCGACCTCGGTGTCGGACGACGACGCGAGCGCGGACAATCCGTCCAACGCGGCGACGCGGCCGTAGCGGCCCTTGGCGCGGAGCTGGGCGGTGAGGACGGAGAGGCGCGCGCGGGGGGGCAACGCGGAGAGATCGATGGGGCGGGCAGGTCGCTCGCCGTTCCCGCGACACAGGCGCGCGAGGGCCATGCGCTCGACGTCGTCTTGGCCGGCGCGTTTGGCGAGCTTGGCGGCGCGGACGAGGTCCTCTTCGACGTCACCGCGCAGGCGCGCGCGCAGGTAGAAGGCGCGGCCGTCGGCGGGGGAGCGGGCGCACTCGGCGTCCGCGAGCTCGCGGGCCTCGCGTTCTTTGCCGCGCGCCTTCCACGCGCGGGCGCGGGCGCTGACCTCGGCGAAGGCTTCGCCGGCGGGCAACGCGGACCAGCGCCGGGCGGCCTCGTCGAAGCTCGAGTCGTCGACCTGGATTGCGAGGTCGAGGAAGTCGAGGTGGGTCTGGCGCCTCAATCCCGAATCGTCGAGGTCGTCGAGGAGCGGACGCAACGCACCGAGGCCCGCGCGGGCTCCGAGGATCTTCGCGACCTGCTTGGCGGCTCCGACCGCGAACCTTCCGGCCATGTTCGGGGATCCTTTCTTCGCCCCACGATCACGGCAGTGCGACGGAGGCGGTCGTTCTTTGGTGCGTGACGTTCCGGGATTGCGGAGCGCTCACGACCATCGGGCGCGCAGTGGCACGAAGCCGAGCACGCTGACGCTCCGCACCGGGTGGCGCGCGTGGAGGGTCTCGAGCACCGCGACGACCTGGTGCATCCAGGCGTGCACGTGCGCGTTGGTCTGAACACTGTGCTCGCTGTCGCCGAAGTCCCAGACACATTCGACCTCCCAGAAGTCGGCGGCTGACCCCGCCGACCCGGTCGGGAAGGCGGCGACGGAGCCGGACCGCACTTTGGCGCCCACGGTCCGAAACACGTCGGCGAGGAGCGCCTCGCTCGGCGGCGCGCTCCTCGTCGCGGGGCTTCGGAAGGTCGCTGCGGCGTCGGCGGGGGCGCGTGGCGTGTCGAGCTCGAACACCAATCGGAAGGCTCCCTCGGTCTCCCGACGCGTTAGCACGTCGAGGTGGCCGGTCAGCAAGAACGGTCGCGCGCGTACCCACGCTTCTTCGTGCGCGATGGCGCGTTCGCCCATCGTGGGCCGCAGTCGCCACGCCCCGACCGCAGCGAAGACACCAGCGAACATACCGACCCCGAGAGCGGGGCTCCCTTCGTCGCCGCCTTCGTGCCAGGACTCGGGCGCCACGGCACCCACCACGAAGACGGCCAGCACCCAGCCGAGGGCGCCGAGCGCGAACCAGCCCCAGCGCACGTAGCGCGACACGGAGCCGCGCAGACGTCGCCGCGCCTCTTCGGCCTCCGCGTCGATCGGCGGCGGCGTGGAAGACGCTTGCTCGCGGTCCGCGAGTCGACGCCCACGATCCGCAATGCGCTCGAGCTCGTCGGGGTCGGCCACCGCGGTACCGTACCGCCGCCCCGATGGCCCTCACAATCCGTGACCTCTGGACGAGGCGCCTTCCCTCGTGTCGGGCTCGCTCCGGATCGCATCGCTCGCTCTTCAACGAGGTGCGGCCGAGCTCGACGCCCGTCGGAGCGCCGGACCGAGCTGGCGCTCGATCTCGCGCGGAAGCGGCACGTACACGAAGCCGTCGGTCGTGAGCACGCGGAGCTCGTGGCCGCGGAGCCCCGTGCTGGACTTCGTCTGCGCGGACGTCCAGCCGCGGGGCGCGAAGCTCACGAGGACGAGGCCGCGGCGCGCGACCGACACGCGCGTTCCTTCGCTTCCGTCGTGGAGCGTCCGGACGTCGAGGGTCTCCGGCGCGAGGCGCGCCTCCCACCGGGCCACGTGACCTCGGAACGTCGCTCGAACGATGGACCGCAGCGCCTCGCGTCCGGCCGAGAAGAGCAGCGCGATCGGGACCGCCCACCAGAAGAGCACGCCGAGCACCAGCGCGAGCGCGCCGACCCACCACGCGGGCGGGATCTTCTTCTCATACACGAGGTGCAGCGCGTCTCCGTCCCGCGTGATCGAGACGTTGCAGCCCTCGAAGAGCGCGAGGCTCGGCGCCTGGGCGTCTCGAAACGCGCCCTCGACTGGCGCGCCGAGCTCCGACGGCTCCCAGCGCTCGAGCGGCGTCTGCTCGGCGAAGAGCTCGACCGCGGCTCCGAGGCGCCGTGCAGCCCGCACGACCTCTTCCATGACGAACGCCTCGAGGCCTGGCTGGATCGGGTGAAACGCGAAACGCCCCGCAGGTCGTCCCTCGGCGTCGAGCGCGATCACCGCCAATCCGGGAGGGCGGCGGTCCTCGGCCTCTCCCGCGTCGCCCCCGTCGTCTCCGCCCGCGAACATCTCGAGGACCGCACCTCCGACGCCCGTGGCGAAGCTGCCGAGCAAGTTCGACGCGGTTTGGCCTCGAAAGCGGACGACCCGCAAGACACGCACGATGGGCGTGGCTTGGTCCAACGCTTCGACGAATTCGGCCCGTCGCGAGAAGTCGTCGTCCATGAGTCACATGCTCTACGCCGCGTGCTGAAGAAGAATCTCAGTCGAGTTCGCAAGCCGCCCAACCGGACGGCGCGCAGCTCGCGAAGCGCGCGTAGCTTCATGCCCCGTGGGGGAGGGTCTGGCGACAGACCCTCGAAGAAGCTGACACGTCCTCGCGTCATTCGCCGAGCACGCGCTTCGAGGCACACGCTCGATGGAGGAGCCCCCGACGTCGACACGCGGCGCGAACCTCTTCGCCTCGCTTCGCACGTGCCTCACCGCTCCGCCACGAGACCGATCTGCGGCAATCGCTCGAACGCGAGCTCCAAACGCTCCATCTCCGATCCGAGCTGGTCCAACAAACGCCGCATCTGCACGGGGGCCAATCCCTCCGTGCCTTCGAGCGGGCGGCGGACCTTCTCGTGCAACGTGGCCAGCAGGCGATCGCGCTCCGCGGTCTGGAGCTGGCGGACCTCGTCGGCCGCCGAGGGGACGAAGTCGCGGAGCTTGCTCTCGAGGAGGCTGGCCCAGACGACGACGTTGGCGTGGCGACGCGCGAGCGCCTCGGGGTCGTCGACCGCGCGGCTCGCGAACTCTTGCTCGCTCGCGGTCTCGTAGAGGGCCTGCGCTTCGTTGTAGGTGCGGCGCCACTCGGGGGCGTCGCTCGCGTCCCAGGCCTCTTGGCCGCGACGTGTGAGCTTCTCGATGCGCTCCTCCCACGCCGGGAGATCCATGCCGAGCATGCCGCCGCCGCTGCGGTAGACGACGCGGCGGATGCGATCGAGGAGATCCTCGAAGCGGTGCATGGGCGGGGAGAGTCCTTCCCCGCTTCCGTCGCGGAACTCCTCCACCAGGAGCTGGAGGCGCGCGGCGAGCGCGGCGGCCTTCGCGGGGTCGGTGGCGACCGCTTCGCGGAGGCTCGTGGAGAGCGGATCGAGCTCGCGACGGAACGCGTTGCCTTCGCGACCCCAGAGCTGCTTGCCCACGCGGTCGGCGTCTTCGAGCAGTCGGTCGAGCGCTTGGCTCGACTCGGGCGGACTGAGCTTGGCCGCTTCGATCTGCGCCCAGAGCTCCTGACCGGCGACCTTGGCTTTGGCTTCGAGGCGCATGGACTCGTCGCACGAAAGCTCGAGATCCACGGGTGTTCCAACCTCGGTGCCTTCGGGAACCGTGACCACCAGCGTCTTGATCGGGAGGCGGTTCTGCAAGAGACGCAAGACCACCGCGCCGCTCTGATCGGCGGTGTAGAAGCGGTGATCGACCTTGATCGGCAGACCGGTTCCGCGTGAGATGAGGACGCGGCGCTCGCGGCGACCGGCTTTGAGCACCTCGATCGCGATGTCCTTCGCGACGACGCTCGGCTTGCTGAGCGAGCTCGCGCGCGGGCGGACGTCGCCGCGGTAGAGCGCGAAGGGAATCCGCGCGAGCGGCTCGGGCGCGCCGCCGAGGAGCTCGAGGGTGACGCGCTGTTCGGGCTCTTCACCGAGAGGCACGGTGACGCGCAGCTTCCCGGTGGGGACGTTCGTGAGGTCTTGCTCGACGAGCGCGCCTTCGGCGTCCGTGATCGCGAAGCTGCGGGTGCCTTCGGGGGCGTCCTCGATCTCGAGGGTGAGCTTGAGCTCGGGCTTCTTCGCGACGAGCGGCGAGAGCAAGGAGACGACGGCCGCGTCGCCCTTCGTGGTGCCGAGGCGGAGGCCGCCGAGCTGCGCGGCGTGGACGGCGGCGCCGAGCGCGACGCAGGTGTCGACCTCTTCCTGGAGCGGCGCGGTCGATTTGCTCTTCGCGCAGAGCTCACGCTTCACCGCGTCGATCACGGCCGGCACGCGGGTGGAGCCGCCGACGAGGATGACGTGGTCGACGTCGGCGAGAGTGACCCCCGCGACTTCTTGCGCGCGTTGGAGGGCGCGCTCGCAGCAGCGCATCGTGGTGGCGACGAGATCCGCGATCGCGGCTTCGTACTCGGGCCGGCCGATCTCGAGCTCGAAGCTCACCGGCTCACCGCGCTGATCCTGGAAGTACGCCTCCTTGGCGACGTGCACGACGTCGCGCGTGGAGAGGCTCTCCTTGAGCTCTTGCGCGAGGTGCACGAGGCGCAGGAATCGTTCGCCGTCCTCGGGTGATTCGCGCACTTTCAGATCGAGCGCGAAGCCGCGGGTCGCGAGCTTCTCGCGGAGCTTCTCCGCGAAGCGGCGATCGAAGTCGTCGCCGCCGAGGTAGTTGTCGCCGTCGATCGCGAGGACTTGGTACTCGCCGCCGAGACAGCGCAGGACGGAGACGTCGAAGGTGCCGCCACCCAGGTCGTAGACGAGGAACAAGCCGTCACCCGGCGCGGTTGACCCCGCGCCGGCAAAGGCACCGAGCTCGTTGCGCCACGAGTGGTAGATGGCGGCCGCGGTCGGCTCTTGGAGCAAGCCCAGCACCTGCAGACCCGCGAGCTCGCCCGCCTTGCGCGTGGCCTCCATCTGCGGGGCGTCGAAGTAGGCGGGCACCGTGATCACCGCGCGCGAGAGGCGAATGTCCACGTCGTCCGGCGCGCCCTTCTTCAGGTGCTCGAGCATGAGGCGGCGCAGCTCGCGCAGGATCACGGCGCTGACCTCTTCGGGCGACATCGACTTGTCGCCGACGCGCACGGTGGCGCTCTGCCCCATGCGGCGCTTGATGCTCTCGACGGGGCCGGGGTCGCGGCCGCGGCGGGCCCGCGCGGGGCGACCGACGAGCAGCGACGACGTCGCGGGATCCCAGCAGACCGCGGAGGGCACGGTCTTGCGGCCGTGCTCGTCGGCGTAGACGAGCAGATCACGCTCGGAGGGATCGAGGATCGCGACCTCGGAGTTCGTGGTTCCGAGATCGATGCCTACCGGGCGGTCTACGAACATGTGTGGGCTTCCATGGCGCGTGGGTGCGCGAAGTGATCGGGGTGAGCGCTCGAGCGCGGCGTGATCATCGTTTTCGTCCCGTGAGGATCTCGTCCTCGTCGAGCGGGATGTCGGGGAGCTCGATCGGGCCGAGCGCGCCCGCGACGGAAGGCAGCGCCGTGAGATCGGCGAGACCGAGCGGGTCTTCGGTGCGCGCGCGACGGCGCGGACGGGGTGGCCGGCCGAGGGCGGGGCGCGACTCGGGGTGGGCCTGCAGCGCGAGCTCGAGGCGACGGCGCGGATGGAGCGTGAGGGCTTCCCAGGCCTCGCGGATCGCGGCGCGCTCGTGCTCGTCCTCGCAGTCTTCGGCGAGCTCGCGCAGGCGCTCCGTGATGCGCGCAGGGCCCGCGAAGGGATCGAGGCCGTAGCGCTCGAAGGGATTGTCGCTCATCGCGGCCTCCGCGAGTCGGTGTGATCGATGGTGCCATCGACGGTGCGAGCGACATGACGGTCGGTGCGGGTGATGCGATCGCGAAGGCGAGCGCGGGCGGTGCGCGTCACGGCTCGACTCCTTCGCGTGCGATCGCTTCTTTCGCGCGTTTGGTGCGGTCGAGGCCAGGGAAGAGCGACTCCGCGCGGCGGGTGTCGACGCGCGCTTCGAGCGCGGCGCGTTTGCGATCCCAGAGCGGCGCGGTCTCGATGCGGCGCATCGCGCGCTCGGAGAGGAGGTCCGCGCAGACGAGGCGACCGTTGCGGTGGGTGTCGCACAACGCGAGCGCGCGCTCGGCGATCTCGAGCTGCGTCTCGAAGCGACCTTCGAGCTCCGCGCGGAAGACGAGCATCTGGGCCACGCGGGAAGCGTACGCGACGAGCTCCGGATCCTGCCCGAGTCGGTTGGCGAGCGCGTCGACTACGGCCGCGAGGGTCTGGTCGAGGCGACGGAGGAGCGACCAGTGTTTGTGGTTGTAGAGCTCCCAGGCGATCGGGAGGACCTGGTCGAGCACGAAACGTTCGAGCTCGAGGTCGTGGGCGGTGAAGCGCCAGACGCGCACCGCGGAGGCGAAGGCCGCGAGGTGGGGCTCGCCGGGTTGGCCTTTGGACTGGGCTTCCTCGAGGGCGTGATGGACGGGCTCCATCACGGCGTCGACCAAGGTGCGGCGGCGACGCCTGGCTTCGCGGACGAGCGGATGCGACGCGTCGTGGGTCGTGCCGCAACGCGCGAGGGCTTCCGGGACGCGCGCGAAGACACGGAGCGCGAGCGCGGTGGTGTTCGAAAGCGTGGGTGCGCCTTCGAGGCCGAGGGCTTCGAGCTCCGCGAGCAGACGTGAGGGCGCGCCGAGGGCGACGGTTTCGCGATCGGTGGACGGGACCGCGTCGCCCGCGACCGCTTCGGCGAGCGCGCGCAGGTAGGTCGCTTCGGTGGCGAGCGCGGTCCAGGCCGCGAGCGCGTGGAGCCACGCTTCTTCGGCTTCCGCGTCGGGCGGCGCGGTGTGCGCGACCGCGTGGTGCCAGAGCGCGAGGTGGTGGATCAGGGTGGGGCGCAATCCGTCGTAGCGACGCGGGCGCGTGAGGGCGACGAGGAGCTCGAGCTCCCCTTCGAGCGCTTGCTCGACCGCGCGCGCGCCTTCGTCGGTCTGTCGCAGCAGGTGGACGAGGCCGGCCGCGCGCTCGGACGGCGGCGGCGCGCCACGCGACATGCGACGCCAGAGGGCGCGCATCACGGTGCGTTCTTCGAGCCGCTCGAGGAGCTGCTGATCGTCGGGGCGCCACATGCGCGGTCGGAGGATCGAGCCGCAGCGAGCGGGGGTCAACGGTGGTGGCGTTGGAGACGGAGCTCGTGACGGAGACCGAGCCCGTGACGGAGACCGAGCTCGTGACGGTGACCGAGCCCGTGACGGTGACCGTCCCTCAACCCGCGAGGAAGGTCGCGACGACCCAGTCGAAGAAGAGGCTCGCGAGGGCGATCGGGACGAGCAAGCCGAGCGCGGAGCCGATCACGTAGTCGCGGAAGCGGACCGCGCTCATGGCGAGCGCGTAGTTCAGTGGCGGAGCCATCCAGAGGATCAAACGCAGAATCGCGACGACGCGGATGGGGCGGCGCTCGAGCCCATCGAGGATCTTCCGCAGAAACGGGCGACGGACGTCGGCGAGCATCTGGCCTCCCACGCCGCGCACGACGAGGAAGCTGACGATCACGCTGAGCACGGCGCCTGCGTAGGCCGCGACGCCACCGAGCCCACGGCCGTAGGCGAGGATGGCGGCGGCGACGAAGAAGACGCCGGGGACGTGGACGAGCTCGCCGACCGCGAAGACACCGAGGAAGATCACGAAGCCGAGGACGCCTGCACCTTCCATGAAGCCGCGGATGGACTCGGGGGTGAGGCGTTCGCTGACGCCGGTGACCTTCGCGAGGACGATGCTGCCGACGATGAGCGTGACGAGCGCGGCGAGGCGCAGGAGCTTCCTCTTCGGATCCTGCTTCGGCGCGTCCGTAGCGGCAGCGTTCGGCTCCGCGTCGTTCGCGTCGTTCGGGGCGTCGGTCGACACGCGCGCAGCGTGAACGGCTGGAGGGGCCACGCAATGCGACGCGTGCCGAACCGCAACGACTCGTCGATTGCGGTGCGATCGGCGATCTCGCGGCGCCGGCGGCGTTCCGAGGTCAGCGGATGTTGACGATCAACGTGCCTTGCGGCGTGGGCGCGGGGCCGCCGTCGTCGCGCGTGAGCACGACCGCGGTGGTGACGACCGCGCCGGCCGCGACGACGCCGATGATCGTCCAGAACCACCACTTGCTGACGACGGAGCCACCGCCTTCGACCGCGATGCGCAGCGGGGCCGCGACGTCTCCGCGCGCCGCGATCGGGAGACCGGCCGCGTCGAGGGCCTCGAAGTAGTACTCGACGAGCGGAGGTGCGACGTCGGTGCCGGGGATGGTCGCGACGTAGCTGCCGTCGGGCTGCGCCTCGCAGTCGAGGCGTCGGAAGACGTCGCTCGTGCCTTGGCGGTACGCGACGACGAGGCGCGCCACGCGGCCGTCGGGATCTTCGAGGCTCGCCGCGAGCGGCACGGACTGCTCCGGATCGGCCTGCGCAGGCGAGGTGTGGACGATGTTGACCGGCGCGGGCGGCGCGGTGGAGACGCCGGGGCGACCGTCGGCTTCCCAGCGCTGCGTGGCCTCGGTGAAGAACTCGCGAAAGCGCGGGCTCAGATCGCTCGGGACTTGATAGTCGGGCTGGAGCGCGAGGAGGCTGCGGTAGGCGCCGTCGGCTTCTTCCTGGCGACCGAGCGCGAGGTAGGTGAAGGCGAGGAGGCGGTAGGTGGTCGCGCGCTCCGCCTCGGTGTTGCCGGCGCGGACGAGCGCGGCGGAGAGCACCTGCAGCGCTTCTTCGTAGCGGAGCTCGTCGTAGAGCTCTTGGCCCTGACGGATGAGCGGGTTGTTGCGCTGGGCGAGCGTGGAGCTCGGGACCAAGCTCGAGGCGAGGGTGCAGACGAGTGCGACCGCGGCGAGGACGCGCATGGTCGCGACGGTACCGCAAATGGGGCGGAGCGTGCGACGCCTCCGTCGAGCGGAGACGGTGACCGAGACGGACGGTGTCTGAGAGACGTAGACCGAGACGGCGACCGAGACGTAGACCGAGACGTAGACCGAGACGTAGACCGAGACGGCGACCGACACGGCGACCGAGACGGAGACCGAGACGGAGACGGCGACCAGCGCGACCGAGACGGCGATCGAGACGGAGTTGCGCCTCGATCACTCGCCGTGCGCGGGCTCCGGGGTCATGGGGCCCGTGCCGCCGAGCTCGCTGCGCTGGGCGCTCGTGAGACGGCGTTGGCCGGCGATGGCGCCGAGCGTGGTCGCGCCGTCGGTGGCGGTCCGCGCGTAGGTGTCGAGGTTCACCCGGTAGAGGCCGAAGCGCGGCTCGTAGCCTTCGGCCCACTCGAAGTTGTCCATCAGCGACCAGTGGTAGTAGCCGCGGACGTCGACGCCTTCTTCGCGGGCCTGCCAGAGCTGCTCGAGGCTGCGCACCACGTGCTCGGAGCGGCGGCGGCCTTCTTCGGTGGCGAGGCCGGACTCGGTGACCGTGAGCGGCAGGTCGGGCCAGCGACCGGAGAAGTCGCGGAGTACCTCGTAGATGCCGGGCTCCCAGAACTCGTAGCCCATCGCGGGGATCATCTTGGTCTCGTCGTCGTTGACGGGCGCGAGGCAGGCGCCGAAGTCGAACTCTCCGAAACAAGGCGTGGCTTCGACGACCGGGATCAGACCCGGAGTGCCGGTGACACCCGCGCGGAAGTAGTATTGAACGCCGAGGAAGTCGAGCTTGCCGGTCCAGTCGGGGTGCGACTCCTCCGCCGTGCCGTCGAGGTCGGCGTCGAAGGTTCCGTCGCGGATCGAGTCGACGAAGAGGTGGTGGTAGACGTACTCGACCGCGTCCGTGGCCGCGACGTCGACGGGGTCGGTGCTGATGCGGTTGCGGGCGGCGGGCACCCAGGCCGCGACCGAGAGCGTGAGGCCCACGATCGCGTTGTTCCCGTCGCCGTCCGCGTCGACGGTGTCGTTCGCGAGGATCGCGTCGTGGATGGCGGCGTGGGCAGCGAGGTAGGCGCGGAAGGAGTCGACGAGGCGCTCGAAGCCCCCCTCGGCGAGGATGAGGTTCCGGCCGGGAGGGAACTGGTTCAGGCCGTAGCTCGCGAGGAGGTAGTTGACGGGCTCGTTGAGGGTGCACCACTCGTCGACGCGGTCGCCGTACTCGCGTGCGAGCAAACCGGCAAACTCCGCGATCTCCGCGATGACTTCTTCGCTTCCCGCGGGGTCGCTCCACCCACACAAATCGGTATCCGTGGGGCCGTCCGGGCAGTCGACGCCGGCGCGGCGCGGGTCGTCGACCCAGACCGGGCTCGAGAAGTGGTGCACGGTGAGCATCGGCTTGATGCCGCGCGCGACGAGGTCGTCGAGGACCGCGCCGTAGTGGGCGACGGCGGACTCGTCGATCGCGTCGCGGGTCGGCTCGATGCGCGCCCAGCT
>JALOQC010000121.1 GCA_025453555.1 Myxococcota bacterium
ATGCAGAGGAACCTGGATTGAAGTCACGCAAGAGTGGTGGAAGACGCGGCGGCTCGTCGCGCAAGGACATGCAGGTGGCCGGCGAGGTGCGCCGCACGATCGACATGGTGCTCGCCGAGAGCACGGACGGACGCCTCACGGGCGCGTACGTCGCCGAGGTGACGCCGGCGCCCGACTCGTCGCGCTTGCTCGTCGTGATCGAGGTGCCCGCCGGCACCGACGTCGACGCGGCGCATCAAATGCTCGGCGAGATGCACGGCTTCCTCCGGTCGGAGGTCGCGGGCGCGATCGACCGCCGCAAGACGCCGGAGCTCTTCTTCCAGGTACGCACCGCGTCGCGACCAGACTGATTCTCACGCGTGGGCGTCGGGCGTGTTGAGGGTTCCACCCTCGTACATCGCCTCGATCTCGGCCGCGTACTTCTGATCAATTGGCTTGCGGCGGATCTTCATCGAGGGCGTGAGCTCGCCACCTTCGACCGTGAGCTCCTTCGGGAGCACGGTGATCTTCTTGATGCTCTGGTAACGCGCGACCTTCGCGTTGCACTTGGTCTGCACTTCTCGCTCGAGGTGCGCCTTCACCTTCGGGTTTGCGGCGAGCTCCGCCATCGTCCCCTTCGGCACCCCCGCCGTCTCCGCGAGCGGACCGAGGTTCTCCGGATCGAGGGCGAGCAGCGCGGCCAGATACGGCTTTCCATCGCCGACCACGACCGCCTGCCCGATGCCGACGATGCTCGTCAGGTAGAACTCGAGCTCGATGGGGGCGACGTTCTTGCCGCCGCCGGTGATGAGAATCTCCTTCAGACGCCCGGTGATCTTCACGTTGCCTTCGGCGTCGATCGTGCCCGCGTCACCCGTACGGAGCCAGCCGTCCTCGGTGTAGAGCGCGGCGGATTCTGCCGGTAGACCGCGGTAACCTCTGACGTTGTTCGGGCCTTTGACCTGGATCTCGTCGTCCGGTCCGATGCGCACCTGAACCCCGCGAAAGGGTTTGCCCACGGTACCGAAACGGGGTTTGAGCGGATCGCTGATCGTCACCGCGCCGCTGTTCTCGGTCATCCCGTAGACCTCGAAGACCGTGATGCCGAGGGACGCGAAGAAGCGCTGCGTCTCCGGGCTCATGGGCGCCGAGCCGGTGATCGCGATCTCCAGTCGATCGAGGCCGAGCGCCGTCTTGACCTTGTTGGTCACGAGCTTGGCCGCCACGCGCCGACGCAGCGGCTGGTAGCTCCGCGCTGGAACCCCGCGCTCGACCTGCTGCTCGAAGCAGGACATCTCGGTGTCCATGGCCCACTTCGCGAGCTTCGCCTTGAAGCCGGTGGCCTGCCCGAGGCGACCACGCAGAGCCGCCTCGAACTTCTCCCACACGCGCGGCACGCCGAGGAACACCGTCGGGCGGACCTCCGCGAGGTAGTCGCGCACCTGCGTGATCTCGGGGCAGAAGTAGACCTGCCCGCCGACCTGCAGGCTCACCACGTTCGTGAGGAGCTGCTCGGCCTGGTGCGAGAGCGGGAGGTAGCTGATCGCGTGGTACTCCGCGCTGCCGTCGTAGAACTGCGGCGCGAAGTCGCGCGTGCCTTCGCCGATCACGAGCTGGCCAGCCGCGCTGATCTCGACGCCCTTCGGCTGCCCGGTGGTGCCCGAGGTGTAGATGAGGATGCAGGTCTCGTTCGGATCGAGCGCCGCGAGGCGCGCCTTCACCGCCGCGTCGTCCTGCGCGCGGCCGAGCGCGAGCACCTCGTCGAAGCTCATCCCACGATCGGCGAGGCGCACCGCGAGCTCGGCCGGAACCTCGAAACGATCGAAGAAGAGGATCTTCGACACTGGCGGGAAGAGCCCGTCGCCCTCCCCGTCGAGCAGCTTGCGGAGCGGCTCCACGCCGTCGACCACCGCGAGCTTCGCCGCGGAGTCCTTCACGATGTAGCCCATCTGCGCGGTGGTCGCGTTGCCGTAGATCGGCGCGGGCACGCCGCGCGCGGCTTGGATGCCGAACTGGTACTGCACCCACTCCGGCTGGTTCGCGCCGCAGATCGCGACGCACTCGCCCGGCTGGTGGCCGAGCGCGACGAGCGCCTTCGCGACGTCACGCACGTTTCGCCAGTACTCCGCCCACGTGAGCGAGACCCAGCGCCCGCTCTTCTTGCCGTGGATCGCGGGCACGTTCGGCTTCGTCGTCGCCCAGTGCTCGATGCGTTGGACCAAGGTGCGGGGGAGCGTCGTCATGGCGACGCGACCGTAGCAGGCCCGTGCGGGCGGGGCAGCGCCGAGCGGTGTCACGAGCCGCCCGACTCCATCGACCACCTCGGCTCGCGCGACGCGGAGCCATCCGGCCGCTCAGCAGGCGCCGAGCGACCATGCGCGGCGCCACGCACGACGCAGCGAGGCGACGTCGCCCCAACGGTCTTCGGGATCCTTGGCCAGCGCGTGACGCAAGACCCCCTCGACCGCGGGCGGAACCTTCGGCCTGGCTTCACACACCGACGGCGGCTCGGAGGTCAACACCGCGAGCATCGTGGCGTGCGCCCCGTCTCGCTCGAAGAGGCGCCGCCCCGTGAGCACTTCGTACGCCGTGACGCCGAACTGGTGGATGTCGGTCCGCTCGTCGACGGGCCGGCCGAGCAGCTGCTCGGGCGCGTAGTAGCCGGGCGTTCCGACCACCACCCCGTCCGCGGTCAGCGGGGTGTGTCGCGCGAGCGGCTTGCCGAGCCCGAAGTCGACGAGCACCAGCCGTTCCGCTCCGCAGCTCGCGTGCGCGGGGTCGGTCACGACGATCAGGTTCTCCGGCTTCACGTCCCGGTGCACCACGCGGCTTTGGTGGCAGGCCGCCAGCGCGCCGAGGAGCTGGTCCAGGTACCGGGGGCCGCGCTCGAGATCCAACGCTCCCTCGTGCTCGATCCGCACGCGCAGGGTGGTGCCCGCGAGCCGCTCGAGCACCAGCACCGCGACGTCCTCGATGAAGACGAAGTCGAGCACGCGGACCACGTTCGGGTGCCTGACGCTCGCGGTGAGGGCGGCCTCGCGCAGGAAACGTCGACGTTCCTCTTCCGCTGCGCCTGGTCGAACCACCTTGAGCGCCACGGGCCGGTCCAACGTGAGGTCGTGCGCGGCATGCACCTCGCCCATGCCCCCCTCCGCGATCGGCGCGTCGACCCGGTAACGTCCTCCGAGGACGATGCCCTCGACCAGCGGCCGTGGGCGGACGCCAGAGTCGAACGTGGGCCGGAGGGCGCGGCGTCCACGCGCACGAGGGGTCTGCTGGCTCGTCACGCCCCCGCCCTCAGCAAGCACGATGCCCGCATCTGCGTCGACCGCGTGGCGACGTACGAACCCCGCAGATCCGGGCAACCGGTCGCGGTCGACCATCCGCCGCCCGCGTCGTCGCGCGGGGCCGAGCCCTCGATGCGTGGGGTCGAAGCCACGCCCGGTGTACCGTCCCCGCGTGGCCAAAGAACGTGTGATCCTGGTCGACGGAAGCGCCCTCGTCTTCCGCGCCTTCTTCGCGATCCCGAGCACCTTCGCGACCAGCGGCGGCGTGCCGACCAACGCGACGTACGGCTTCGCGCTGATGTTTCGGAAGATCTTCGCGGGGAAGAAGCCCGCCTTCGGCGCGGTGATCTTCGACGCGCCAGGACGCACCTTCCGCGACGAGAAGTACCCGAAGTACAAGGCGCAGCGCCCTTCGATGGCGAGCGAGCTGCGCCAACAGATCCCGTGGATTCGGCGCCTCGTCGAGACGCAACGCTTCCCGATGCTCGAGGTGCCGGGCTTCGAAGCGGACGACGTGATCGGCACGCTCACGCGCCTCGCCACGGAGGCGGGCCACGAAGTTCACGTCGTCAGCGGCGACAAGGACTTCGCGCAGCTCGTCAGCGACACCGTCCGCATGGTCGACACCATGAAGGACGTCTCCTACGACCCCGAGCTCGTGCGGAAGAAGTGGGGCGTGCGACCCGAACGTTTCCGCGATCTGCTCGCGCTCACCGGCGACAAGATCGACAACATCCCCGGCGTCCCCGGCGTCGGGCCGAAGACCGCGATCCAGCTCCTCGATCAGTTCGGGGATCTCGAGGGCATCCTCGCGCACGCGCACGAGCTCAAAGGCAAGACCAAGGAGCGCCTGCTCGAGCACGCGGACGACGCGCGCCTCTCGCTCGAGCTGGTGACCATCGACACGTACGTGCCGCTCTCGGTCGGGCTCGACGACCTCCGCGTGCCCGATCCGGATCCGACGGCGGTCGACGCGCTCTACCGCGAGCTCGAGTTCTTCTCGCTCTTGAGCGGCGACGACGCGAAGGCGCAGGTCGCGGACGCGGACCTCGGCGCGCTCGAGGCGGACGACGTCGACGCGTATTTCCTCGCGCTCGACGCGGCCGCGATCGTGCCGCTCTTCTCGGCCAGCGCGAGCTCCGAGTCGAGCGACGCAGGGGACGTCGAAGAAGGATCCAGCGCTTCGGGAGAGCCTTCGCCCGTGCACGGCGCCCTGGTAGGCGTGGCCTTCGCCCCGCTCTCGGACGGCGGCGAGAGCGCGCGTTACGTGCCCGCGGAGCGATTGAACGAAGCCGCCAAGCGTTGGCTCGCCGACCCCGCCAAACGCAAGATCACCCACGATCTGCGGGACACGCTGACGATCCTGGAGCGCCACGGCCTGTCGCTCGAAGGCGTGGTCGGCGACACGCGGCTCGCGTCGTTCCTGATCGATCCGACACGCGACATCCCGCACCGCCTCGATCAGCTCGTGCGCCGCCACCTGCAACGCACGCTGGTCGGCGACGACTCGGTTCGTGGCAAGGGGAGCTCGAAGGTCGCGCTCGCCGACGTGCCGCTCGCGAAGCTCGCGCCCTACGCCGCGCACCTCGCGGCCGCGGTGGCCGAGCTCTGGCCGGTGCTCGAGCACCTCGTGGAGCAAGAGGGTCAGCGCCGCTACCTCGACGAGATCGAGCTGCCGCTCTCACGCGTGCTCGCGCGCATGCAGCGTGTGGGCATCGGCGCGGACGGCGCGGTGCTCGAAGCGCTCGGTCGTGAGTTCGAGGCACGCCGCGACGAGGTCGAGACGGAAGTGCACCAGCTCGCGGGTCGGAGCTTCAACCTCGGCAGCGCGAAACAGCTCGGCGAGGTGCTCTTCGACGAGCTGAAGCTGCCGGTGCTCAAGCGTACCAAGACCGGCTACTCGACCGCGGCCGACGTGCTCGAGCGGCTCGCGCCCAAACACGCGATCGTCGCGCAGATCCTCCGCTGGCGCGCGCTCGCGAAGCTCGTGAACACCTACACGCGCGTGCTCCGCGAGGCCATCGCGGACGACGGACGCATCCACTGCCGCATCCAGCAGACGGTGGGCGCGTCCGGTCGGCTCATCACCACCGATCCGGACCTGCAGCGCACGCCGATCCGCACCGACGACGGCAAACGCATCCGCGAAGCGTTCGTTCCGCGCGTGGGCTGGGTGCTGATCAGCGCGGACTGGAGCCAGATCGAGCTGCGCATCCTCGCGCACGTCACGCACGACACGCTCCTCCTCGAGGCCTTCCGCGAAGGCATCGACGTGCACCGACGCACCGCGAGCCAGATCTACGGCGTGGCCGCGAAGGACGTCACGCCCGTCCAGCGCAACGTCGGAAAGACCGTGAACTTCGCGACCATCTACGGTCAAGGCGCGACCGCGCTCGCGCAGTCGCTCGACCTGCCGCGCAAGGAAGCGAAGCAGCTCATCGACCGCTACTTCGAGGCTTACGCGGGCGTGCGACGTTGGCTCGACGCGACCGTCGCGGAGGCGCACGCGAAGGGCTACGTCGAGACGCTGATGAATCGGCGCCGCTACGTGTCCGAGCTCTCGAGCCGCGACCCGACCGAACGTTCCTACGGCGAGCGCATCGCGACCAACACGCCCATCCAAGGCTCCGCCGCCGACCTCTGCAAGCTCGCGATGCTCGACGTCTCGAAGGCCTTCGCAGACGAGGGCGTGCAGGCCGAGATGCTCTTGCAGATCCACGACGAGCTTCTCTTCGAGTGCCCGCCCGAGGAGGTCGAGCGCGTGGAGGCGATCGTGCGGCGCTGCATGGAGAACGCGCTCGCGCTCGACGTGCCACTCGTGGTCGACGTCGGCCACGGCGCGAGCTGGGCGGACGCGAAGGCCTGAGCGCGAGCACCACCCGAGAGCACGCGAGCGTCACGAGCGCCCGGCGCGCACGAGCTTGCGGCCACGAGCACACCGGAGCCCGTCCGCACACACACCCGTGCGGCCCGCTCGGGAGACGGGCGCGCCGAGAGCTGGGTCGTGGGAGCTCGGCGAGCGCACGCGTCGTCGTCTCTCCCGCGCGCAGCTCGAGGTGGACCGGGAGCGCGTCACGCCACTCCGGGCGCTCACGGACTTCCGCAATCAGTCGGTAGACGAGCTCGGTCTTGCCGATGCCGCCGACCCCGTAGACGAGGAAGACCACGTCCTCGTCGAGTGCGCGAGCACCCGGTCGAGCTCGCGACGGCCCGCGAAGCCCCCACCGGACGCGGAAACGCGACCCCACCGCTCACCCCGAGCGGAGCCTCCGACCACCGAACCACCACGAACGGACTCTATCAGCTCCGCCTCTTGCAGGTGGCGCGCAGTTCGCTCGCGCGACGGGCGTCAGGATCCTCCCGATCGCCCATCATGCGCGAGGAAAGCTCACTTCTTCTTGCCCGCGTCCTTCGCGCCCGAGACCGGCGCCGCGGCCTTCGCCTGCGCGACCTTCGCGTCCTTCACGGCCTGCTTCTGCGCGCCCTGCTTCGTCTTCTGCTTCGGATTCTTGTCGCCCATGAGGCACCCCCTGCGGATCGATGAATGGATGGATGGTCGGTCGCCATCCGCGAGCGCCACGGGTCAATCGACCTGCGGTGGGTTTCGGAGACGACCGTTCGAAGCGTGCGCGCATTCGACTCAATTGGGGAAAGAATCTCGCGCGGAGCGACGATCCACCCGATCCATCCAACGAAACGAGCCCGACGCTCGTCGTCTCGCGATCGCGGCGCAGGCTCCACCATCGGGTCGCTCGTTCAGGCGACGAGGAACCCCGCGACGCGCGCGAGCGCACGCAGATCGTGGACGTCTTCTTCGAGCGCCGGCACCTGCACGAAGACCGCGTCCGCGCCGACCTTGCTGCGCAGCACGTCGGCCTCGATGCGATCGGCCACGCCGCGCAGGCGCTCGTCCTCGAGCGCACGCCGCATGCGATCGATCGCGCGCGCGGCGTCGAGCCCCGGCTCCACGCGTCGCAGCTCCGCCTCGAGCTCCGCCGTCGTGCCCTGCGGCTCCGGCAAGAGCGCGTGCACGCCGTTGAGCACCACCGCGTCGCGCCGCATGCCTGCTTCGCGCAGGCGCTCGCTGAAGAAGAGCGCTTCTTGGATCGCGAGCGGAGCCGGCGAGGTCACGACCACGAACGCGACCTCGGGCGAGCGCAGCGCGCCGCTCACCTCGGCCGCGCGATCGCGGAAGCCGCCGAAGAGATCGTTGATGCCGGTGACGAACTCCGCGACCTGCTCGAGGAAGCCGGTGCCGGTGAACTTGCCGAGGCTGCGCAGCAAGAACGCCGCGCCCTTGCCGACCAAGCTGAAGCTCATCTTCCCCGCGCCCTCGAACGCCTGGAGGAACCAGCGGATCGCGGGGCTGTCGATGGCGTCCACGAGGCGCTCGGGCGCGTCGAGGAAGTCGAGCGCGTTGGAGGTCGGCGGCGTGTCGAGCACGATGAGATCCCAACGCGGGTTCTGCCGAACCGCGTGGAGCTTCTCCATCGCCATGTACTCCTGCGTGCCCGCGAGCGAGCCGGCGACATAGCTGTAGATGCGGTTGCCGAGGATGCGGTCGCGGACCTCGGGGCTCGACGCGTACTGCGCGACCAGCGCGTCGAACGTGCGCTTGGTGTCGAGCATCATCGCGTAGAGTTCGCCGTCCGCGCGCAACCCGTGACGCTCGAAGAGCTCGGCCGGCACGCGTTGCTCGTCGACCGTCATCTCGTCGAGCCCGAGGCTGTTGGCGAGCCGACGTGCGGGATCGATGGTCAGGCAGAGCACCTTGCGCCCCTGCGATGCCGCATGCAGCGCGAGCGCGGCCGCGGTGGTCGTCTTGCCGACGCCGCCGCTGCCGACGGTCACCACCACCCGATGCGTGGCCAAAACTTCCGCGAGGCCCATGAGCGAGCGGCTTAGCACGGTTCCGCACGCGCGCGGCCTCCGGCGTTCCCGCGGACACGCATACGAAGGGCAGCGAAGCCGACCAAAAACTTGGGAGCGTGGATCCCTCAGGCGTACGTTCATGTCCTACATCGTCCGACTGAGGAGCACACGACGTATGCACTGGATGCTCGAAGAACGCCGCCGTCGCCGCAGCGCCGACCGCACCGAAGCTCTCCGCTACCAGCTCGAGCACACCAAGGACAAAGGTCGCATCGAAGCGCTCGTCCTCACGGACTCCGCCGGCCTCGTGGTGGCCTTCGCGGGAGACGACGCGGTGTGCGAAGAGCTCGGCGCGATCGCGCCCCTCGTCCCGCGCACCCTCGGCATGCCGATGCCGCCGCTCCTTCGCGGAGGAGAGGTCGCCGTCCGCCCCCTCTCGCTGCAGGGCCAGGATCTCTACCTCGCGAGCCTCGGCGGAAACGTCGCCCGCGACGCCCTGCTCGCGCACTCGACCAAGGGCGTGAAGCGCATCCTCGGCGCGAACTGAGCTTTCCGTGTGGAATCGTGCGAGGCCGCGCGGTTGCGCGCGAGTCAGCCGCTGAACTGATCACCAGCCTCTCGAACGTGCGTCCTCGAGTGCTCGCGAGCGTCTCGACGCATCGCGTGCCGGGCTCAACCGTCGCGCGACGGCCGCACCGTCGCGCGCGCCAGCGCTTCGCGACGTCGCTGCGCTTCGATCTGCAGACGTCGCTCTTCCGCCGCGCTCGGACGCTCCGCGAAGTGTCGCGTCGGGTTCTTCGGGAGCGCGCGACGCCACCACTCGAAGTGCAGGTGGGGCGCGTACGAGAGCCCGGTCGTCCCGACCTCGCCGAGGCCCTGCCCGCGCGTGACGGTCTCGCCTGCGAAGACCCACGTCTCGCGCAGGTGCGCGTACGCGGTGTGGGTGGCGTCCGCATGCAGCACGACGACGAGGTTCCCGTACCCCTCGATGCCGTTGTCCGCGTAGACGACGAGCCCCGCGTTGGTCGAACGAACCTCCGCTCCGCGCGGCGCGGGGATGTCGACGCCCTTGTGTCGACGGTGCGCGAGCGGTCCGCGCCGCACGAAGCCGAAGCCGCGCCCCAGGAAGCCACTCGGCACGGGCCAGAGCAGCGTGTCGTCGGCCGGTGCGTCGACCGCAGCGAGCAGCTCCTCCGAGGGCCCGACCGCGCGGAGGCGGCCGAAGAGCTCCGGCGTCCCGAGGCGGAGCCGGTCCGCGAGCCGAGCCGCTTCACCAAACGCCCGCGGCACCCGACGCGGACCGTCGCAGAAGAAGCGTCGCCCTCGCCGACCGCAGCGTCTCACCTCGTCCATCCAGCCGTGCGGCGCGAGCACGTTCGCGAACGCGGGCGTCGGGTCGGCAGGCGTCGGGTCGGAGCGCGGGTCGGAGTGCGAGGTCGCTGGCGTCGCGGGTCGCGCGCGCACGTGGGACGCGAGGCGTCGCGCCTGTCCCGCCAGCGCCGCCGGTCGGGGGATGCACGCCGCGAGGGCACCGATGGCCATCGAGAGCGCGAGCACCACCACCTGAAGAGCGCGACGCGGCACGGAGGCCGAGTCTGACACGCGTTACAGGCTCCCTGAACCCCAGGAGGTCATTTCAGTGGGAGCAGAGCGCCAGAGGTGCGACCGAGGCGCCCACCGACCTGCACGCGACGACGATCGCGCGATCAGAGCTCGAAGAACGGCGCGAGCGCGCTCTCCGCCACCGTCGCGCCGACCTCCAGGTCCGCGCGACGCAGGTGCGCGGTCGCCTCGACCCCCGTCGGTGCGCCGATCCGAACCTCCAGCTCGCGCGGCTCCGCACCCGCGCCCCGCGTCACGATCACGCGCGCGCGCGGGGGCGTGAGCCCATCCGCCACCGCCGCCGGCGCGTACGGTCCGACCCGCGTCGCCCGCAGCCCTTCGATCGCGCTTGCGAGCCGCTCCGAGAGGCCACGCTCCAGCGGCTCGCCGCCCTCCGAGAACACCGTCCCGTTCCACGCCAACGTGCGCTCGCGTCCCTCGATCACGACGCGAACGCTCTCGACCTCGCGCAGCGGCGTCGCGAGGAAGCTGCGATCCACGAAGGTGTCCGCGAGCTCACCCACGAGCTCCTCCGGCAGCACGACGACGACCGAGTCGCCCTCGACCTGCCCGAACGCGCCGCCCTCGGTGGCGGCGCCGACGCGGACGGTCTTCGTGACCGGCTCGCCCTCCTCGGGATCGATCGCGACCTCGATCACGAAGCGCGGCGCCTCGAGCCCGTGCTCGCTCGTCGGGCTCTCCGCCGCGAAGCGCGTCACGTCGAGGCGCGCGAGCGCCCGCGTGAGCCGCTCGCTCCGATCGCGATCCGCACGCACCCGAAGCGGCTCCACGACCGACAGCCCGCGTTCGTCGCGCTCGAGCACCTCACGCGACCGCCCGCGCGCGACGACCACGCGGCGGACGTCGCGCTCGGCGTGCTCCCACAGACGCGTGGCGCGCAGCCGCAGCGTGCTCGGCACCAGCAGCGCCTCCGCCGCGATCGGCAGCACCATCACCTGCGGCTCGTCTGCGCGCCGCACGAAGAGCCCCTCGGTGCTCGCCGCGCCGATCTCGAGCACCTCGCGCGTGCCTTCGGTGTCGGTCAGCTCGAGGCGCCCCCGCGGCCGCGTGAGGCCGTACGGCTCGAGCTGCGCGATCGGCGCGAAGGACGTCGCACGCGCCTGGCGGATCTCGCGCAGCCACGCCGCGAAGGCCTCGTCGTCTGCTTCGCCCTCCGCGTTCCGGCCGCCGCCCTCGAGCGCGAACTTCCACGCGCCGGAGTCGCGCGTGATCCGCAGGGTCGTTCCGTCGAGCGCGAGCGTCATCGACGCGACCTCGAGATCGCTGATCGTCGACGGCCGATCCTCACGCAGCGCGTTCGGCTCGGCGAGCAGAGGATCCAGCCGGCTGGTGAGCACACACGCGATCGCGCCGTCGTCGACCTGCGCGAGGCGCTCCTCGCCACGATCCCCACACGGCGCTCCGACGACGAGCACGTTCGTCTCCTCGCGCCCCTCGCGATCGGTCGTCGCCTCGACCCGGAGGAAGGTCTCTCCGAGCGCGACGTCCGACTCGAACGACTCCGCTTCGAGGTCGTTGAACGCCGAGAGCAGCTCTTCGACCTTCGCCGCCGCCGCGAGCACCCCGCTGCCGGCAGCCGAACCGCCGCCCTCGATTCCCAAGCGCCAGCCCGTCTCCGTGCGCGTGAGCTCCATCGTCGCGTCGTTGCGGATCACGCGGACCGACTTGGCGGCGAGCACACCCTCCTCCACCAGCCGCTGGCTGCGGAACGCTCCCGCGTCGCGATCGAGCGCCTCGAAGACGTCGCGTCCGACGACGTGCACGAGGTCGTCGGTCGCCATGTAGACACCGGCGCCCGTGGGATCGTCGCCGCCGAAGCGCACCTCGAGCACCTCGTCGGCGACCTCGAAGCGCGCCACCACACGCGGCTCGTCGAGGCCGAAGCGCGTGCGATCCTCCGCGCTCGGATCTTCGAGCGTGCGGCGCGCGGCCGCGTACTGGATCGCGCCGAGCAACGACGACACGGCGTCGTCATCCGCCGCCGCCTCGAAGGGCGCGACGATCCGCCAGGTGCCGAGCATGTCTTCGTCGCCTTCGCGCTCACGGCGAAGCTTGGCCGCGAGCTCGCCGCCGCGCTCGATCTCCACGCCATCCACGCGCGAGCGCACGAAGCGTTCGAGGAGTTGGTTCTGCGCGCCGCGCAGCTCCGAGGTCGTCAGGGTCTTGCGCTCGTAGAGGACGATGAACGCGAAGAGCGCGAGCGCGAGCGCGCCGAGGATCGTGGTCGAGGTACGTGTCATCACATCTTTCCTCGAGGGGCTGTCGCCAGCCCCTCCCCCGCGGGGCATGAAGCCCCGACGGGGCCCCCTCCCAAGAGCCTCCGCTCACTGCGTGAGCTGCGCGCCGTCCGGTAGGGCGGCTTGCGGAAATCGGCCATCGAGCTCACTGCCTCCGGGACCACCACACGGCAAAGCCGAGCAAGAAGAGCGCGCCCGGCAAGAACGCGAAGATCCGCCACGCCACACCCGACACGTCGGCCTCGCTCATCACGACCGCCTGCAGGTTGCTGCGGCGCGGCGCGATCTCGAGGAGCTCCGCGCGCTGCGTGAGCCAGCCCGTGACGGAGAGGAAGAAGTCGACGTTCGCGAACGAGGGCTCCTGCAAGAGCTCCGGCGCGAGCCAGTCGGAGTCGCCGACGACCACCACGCGACCGCGCCGCGCGTCCTCGCCGTCGTCCGCGTTCATCGACGGAAGCGGCGGCGCCTCGAAGGCGGCCGCGAGCGAGAGCGGCCCCGCGAGATCCTCGGGCCCCGCGAGCAGATCGGCGTCCGCGACCAGGCCGCCGAGATCGGTCTCACCGAACGCGCTCTCGCTGGACTCGAAGAGCGACACCGCGTCGGCGCCCTCTTCGACTCGCACGCTGCGCACCAGGTTGACCGCCAGCCCACCCCCGCGCGCGATCATCGACGCCGTCGTCGGGTGATCACCGAACGCGATCACGCGAAAGAGGTCGCTCGGATCGCGCCGCAAGAGCAGGCGCGGATCCATCTCCAGCACCACGTCGCGATCGACGGCGACGCCGAGATCCTGCAGCGGCGCTTCGAAGCCCGAGGGCTGGATTGCGTCGCGCGCGAAGACCGGATCGAGCGCCAGCAGGAGGTTGCCGCCGCCGCGCGCCCACTCCACGAGCCGCCGCGCGTCGCGCTCCTCCCACGCGCGCTGCGGGCCGATCACGAAGACCGCGTCGCAGCCCTCCGGCACCGCGCGCAGCCCGACCGCGTCGAAGTCTTCGAGAACGGTGTTCTCGCGCTCGAGCTCCTCGCGCAGGAAGAAGAGCGGACGGTCGCCCGCCATCGCCGCTTCGCCGTGCCCGGTCGCGAGGCAGATCTTCGTCGCGCGCCCGCGGAGCACCTGCGCGAGCGCGCCGCTGATCGCGCGCTCCGCCTTCACGTCGACCTTCGGTCCTTCGCCCGAGTCGCCCTCGAACGATCCGAAGTCGAGGCTCACCAGATCGTCGCGCGTGATCTTCCAGCGCCGATCGCCGCTGCTCACGACGAGCGCGACGTCCGCGAACGACTCGCCCTCGCCGGCGGAGAGCGCGATGTCGAAGCGCTCGGCCACGCGCCGCGCCTCACCCGGCTGCGCGTCGGGATCGACGTGATGCACGCGCACCCGCGGCGACTCCGCGCGGTAACGCTCGAGCAGCTCGCGCACGTCGGCGAACGCCGGCTCGCCTTCGCTGAGGAGCAACCAGAGATCGACGTCGCGCTCGAGCCCACGAAGCTCCGTCAGCGTGCGCTCCGAGAGCGTGAAGCGCGCGTCGCTCGTCCAATCCCAACGATCGAAGTGTCGGAACGCGAGGTAGTTGAGCTGGAAGAAGATCAGCAGCACGAAGAGCGTGCCGATCGTGGCGTGCATGCGGCGCTCGCCCTGTAGACGCTCCGTCGCGTCGAGGGTCCGGTCGTCGCGCTTCGCGGCGGCCTTCTTGTCCGAGTCGGCGGGGTCAGCCGCCGACTTCTCCGCCTTCGCCGGCTCGGGCTTCGGGCGCGCGCCCTTCTCGTCCTTCGGTTCGCTCACGCGCTCACCCTCCGCCACGAGACGACGCGGACCGTCAGCCAGAACGCGAACCCGGTCATCGTCAGGTCGAAGGTCAGCCAGCGCGAGTCGACCACGCCCTTGGCGAAGTCGCTCATGTGCGTCCACACGCTCAAGTACCCGAGCAGCTCGCGCGTCTCGTCGTGCACGACGAACTGCATGATGCCCGCGGTGAAGAGCAGGCCGAGCACCAAGAACGTGAGGATCGCGGCCACGATCTGGTTCGGCGCGATCGCGCTCATGAGCATGCCCCAGCTCATGTAGAAGAGACCGATGCCCAAGATGCCGAGGTAGCTCGCGCCGACCGCGCCCAGGTCCACGTCGCCGTAGCGGCTGACGATCCACACGTAGAGCAGCGACGGGATCCAGAGCGTGATCCAGAAGACCATCGCGGCGAGCAGCTTGCCCGCGACGATGGAGGTCTCGCTGACCGGTGAGGTGAGCAACGCCTCGAGCGTCCCGGAGCTCTTCTCCTGCGCGAAGAGGCGCATCGTCATCACGGGCGCGAAGACGAGCAGCGGCACCCAGAAGAGCACCGTGCCCCCGAAGAAGAGCGTGAGCGGGTTGTCGCTGCCGCCGGTGCTCGGGTTCCCCGCGAACCAGTAGACCAGGGTGTAGAAGCTCAGCCCGGACACGAAGGTCCACGCGAGCAGCACCACGTAAGCCACGGGAGAGGTGAAGTAAGAGCGCACCTCGCGCTTGGCGATCGTCCACGCCGCTCTCATGCGGCCTCCCCTTCGTCGGCGTCGGATGCTTCGCCAGAGTCTTCGTCGTCGTCGGAGCCATCCTCGGTCGTCAACGACGCGAACACGTCCTCGAGGCTCGTCGCCTCCGCGCTCAGCTCGCGCAGCGTGAGCCCCGCGTCCGCCACCGCGCGGAACACCTTCTCCGCCGCGTCGTCGCCGTCGACGACCAGCCGACCCCGCACCAGCTCGCCCATCGGTTCGAGCGTCAGCTCTCCGACCTCCGCGAACCGCGCGAGGGCCGCCTCGAACGCGTCCTTCGTGCCGCGACCCACGAAGCGCAGCGCGCCCGCGCTGGTGCGGCTGCGCAGCTCCGAGGGATCGCCCTCCCCCACCACGCGCCCCGCGTCGAGGATCACGACCCGCCCGCAGGTCGCCTCCACCTCCGGCAGGATGTG
>JALOQC010000533.1 GCA_025453555.1 Myxococcota bacterium
GCGCGCCGCGCCCTCGACGCAGATGCTGGTCGCGCTGCTCGCGACGTGGCGCGTCGGCGCGGCGTACGTGCCGATCGATCCCGCGCACCCGGCGCTTCGGAGCGCGGTCGTGCTGGAGGACGCGCACGCGCGCGCGATGATCACGCAGCGGTCGCTCGGGGCGCTCGAAGGCTTCGAGGGGCCGACGCTCTTCGTCGACGAGGAGCCGAGCGTCGACGCTCCGAGCGTCCCTCCGAGCGTTCGCACGCGACCACCGCGCGCGGACGACGTCGCCTACGTGCTCTTCACCTCCGGCTCCACCGGTCGGCCGAAGGGTGTCGCGATCGGACACCGCGCGTTCGCCACGTTTCTGCGCGCGATGGCGCACGAGCCTGGGCTCGGCGCCGACGATCGACTGCTCGCGATCACCACCCTCGGCTTCGACATCGCTGGCCTCGAGCTCTTCTTGCCGCTCGTGGTCGGTGCGACGGTCGAGATCGCGGATCGCGAGCTCGCGCTCGATCCGAACACGCTGCGCGATCGGCTGCTTCGCGCGCCCACGATCACCACGCTGCAAGCGACCCCGACCACGTGGCGCATGCTGATCGAGGCGGGCCTTCCGACGAGCTCGTTGCGCGCGCTGGTCGGCGGCGAGGCGCTTCCGCGACCGCTCGCGTCGGCGTTGCTCCCGCGCGTGCGTGAGCTCTGGAACCTCTACGGACCCACGGAGACGACGGTCTGGTCGACCACGCATCGCGTGCGCGAGCGAGACCTCGAGGGTGAGATCCCGATCGGGCGACCGATCGCCGGCACACGCACCTACGTGCTCGATCCGCGCCGACAGCTCGTGCCCGCGGGCGTGGTGGGCGAGCTGTGGATCGGAGGTCTCGGAGTCGCGGACGGATACCTCGGGCGACCGGAGCTCACGGCGGAGCGCTTCGTCGACGATCCGTTCGTCGAGGATGTGGACTCGGACGCGGCGCACGACGAGCGCGTCGAGCCGCAAGATTCCGAGGTCGTTGCGCAGAGCACGCAGCGTCGCGCGCGCATGTACCGCACCGGCGATCTCGCGTCGCTCGATCCCGAGGGTGTCCTCCACTACCACGGCCGCGTCGATCGCCAGATCAAGCTCCGCGGTCATCGCATCGAGCCCGGCGAGATCGAGCACGTGCTCGCGCTTCATCCGCGCGTGCGGGCCGCGGTCGTGCGGGTGCGCGAGCGCGCGAGCGGACCGCGGCTGGAGGCCTTCGTCGAGGCGGACGCCGAGCTCGGACCGAGTGAGCTCGCGGCGTTCGCGCGCACGCGCTTGCCCGAGTACATGGTGCCGGCGAGCGTCGGCGTGCTCGAGGTCTTCCCGCTCACGCCGAGCGGAAAGGTCGATCTAGCCGCGCTCCCGTTCGACGAGGACACGTCGATCGAGCGCGCGTGGGCTCCACCCACGGACGATCTCGAGCTGCTCGTCGGGGTGCTCTTCTCCGAGCTCCTCGGAGTCGCGCAGGTCGGACGCGACGACGACTTCTTCGCGCTCGGGGGACATTCGCTGCTCGCGTTGCAGCTCGCGCGACGCGTGCGCGAGGAGGTGGGCGCGGAGCTCGGCGTCGGGCGCGTGCTCGAAGCGCGCACGGTGGCGGCGCTCGCGCAGGCGCTGCGCCAGGGGCACTCCTCGCCCCCGTCTCTGGTTCCGCTCGTTTCGCCCGTCGCACGCGAGCGCTCCGAGAGGGTCGCCGACGCCGCGCCGCTCTTCTTCGTGTGTGGGATCCACCTCTACCACGAGGTCGCGCGTCATCTCGCGGACGTGCCGAGCTTCGGGCTCTTCGCGCCGATCGAAGAGGAGATCGTCGCCGCGCTGCAGTCGGGACGACCCCCGCCGAAGCTCACGGTGCGCGACATGGCGGACCGCTACGTCGAGCTGCTCGTGCGTGGGCGTCGCTCGGGCGCCCCCTTGCGGCTCGCGGGCAGCTCGTTCGGCGGGGTGCTCGCGTTCGAGATGGCGCGGGTGCTTCGTGCGCGCGGCGAAGAGGTCGAGCTCGTGGTGCTGCTCGACTCGCTCCTGCCGAGCGCGGTTCGTCGTTCGTGGAGCGCTTGGGCGCGCGCGCGTTGGGAGGAGCTCGACCTCGCGTCGGCTGGCTCGATGGTCCGTCGTGCGGCGCGCTCGGTGAGCCAGCGGCCGCTGGGTCGCACGGTTCGTCACGCCGTTCGTCGGCTCGGGCTCGCACGATCGGAAGACGTGCGAGCGCCGCACGAGCCTGCCGCGGGACCCCACGACGTCGAGGTGTTGCGCGAGCGGCTCTATCTCGACGCGATGTCGGTGTGGGAGCGAGAGAGCGACGCGCGTTACGACGGAGACGTCCTCGTCGTCCGCGCGTCGGATCGCCACGAGCACGTGAGCGATCGGATCGCGCCCGACCTCGGCTGGGGCGCGCGTGTCCGCGGTGCGATGGAGGTCGTGGAGGTGCCCGGCGACCACCTCGGCATCGTGCACGGCGCCTCCGCGGCGCGTGTGGCGGAGGAGATTCGGCGTCGCCTCGCGCCCGCTCGAGCGCCGCGCATCGCGTGACGGAAGAACGAAGGCCGCCCGGAGGCGGCCTCGTTCACGAGCGAATCTCGCGATTCACGCGAAGCGCGCGATCACGCGATGAGCGGCGCGATGACGAGCGCGACGACGCTCATCAGCTTCACGAGGATGTTGAGCGAGGGGCCCGCGGTGTCCTTGAAGGGATCGCCCACGGTGTCGCCGACGACCGCCGCCTTGTGGGCCTCGGAGCCCTTCGGGTGCGTGGTGCCGTCGCTCATCTTGTAGCCGCCGCCTTCGAACGACTTCTTCGCGTTGTCCCACGCGCCACCGGCGTTCGACATGAAGATCGCCATGAGCACGCCCGTGACGGTGACGCCCGCGAGCAGACCGCCGAGGGCCTCGGGGCCCATCTTGTCGCCGAGGAGGTTGCCGCCGAAGCCGACGACGACCGGCGAGATGACCGCCAACGCGCCGGGCGCGATCATGCGCTTGAGCGACGCGTTGGTGCTGATCGCGACGCAGCGCGCGGTGTCCGGCTTCGCGGTGCCCTCGAGCAGGCCCGGGATCTCGCGGAACTGACGGCGGACCTCTTCGATCATCTCCATCGCGGCGTCGCCGACCGCGCTCATCGCCATCGCGGAGAAGAGGAAGGGCAGCATGCCGCCCACGAAGAGACCGGCCATGACGACCGGCTTGGCGATGTCGATGCCGCTGATGCCGGCGGTCTGCGCGAACGCCGCGAAGAGCGCGAGGGCGGTGAGCGCGGCCGAGCCGATCGCGAAGCCCTTGCCGATGGCGGCCGTGGTGTTGCCGACCGCGTCGAGCTTGTCGGTGCGCTCGCGGACCTCGGGCTTCTGATGGCTCATCTCCGCGATGCCACCCGCGTTGTCCGCGATGGGGCCGTACGCGTCGACCGCGAGCTGGATGCCGGTGGTCGAGAGCATGCCGAGCGCGGCGATGGCGACGCCGTAGAGGCCGGCGACCGTCGCCGAGCCGACGACGCCCGCCGCGATGCAGAGGATCGGGAGCGCGGTGGAGCGCATGCCGACGCCGAGGCCCGCGATGATGTTCGTCGCGTAGCCGGTGCGCGACTGGTTCGCGATGCTGTCGACCGGCGGCTTCTCCATCGAGCAGTAGTACGAGGTGATCATGCCGACCGCGACGCCGGTCGCCAGACCGATGACCGTGGCGACGCCGATCTCCCACCAGAGGTACGCGTCGGTGTTGATGACCGCGCCGGTGCGGATGTCGATGTCGTGCACGCCCGCCTCGGGCCACATGAACTTCGCGATGCCGAAGGTCGCCGCCGCCATCACGCCGGCCGCGCCGAACGAGCCGGCGTCGAGCGCGAGCTGCGGGTTGCCGCCTTCCTTCACGCGCACGACGAAGGTGCCGAGGATCGAGCAGACGATGCCGGCCGCCGCGATGACGAGGGGCATCACGATCGGGGCGAGGCTCGTGCCCTGGTGCACGACGTCGAAGCTGAGCGCGAGGACCATCGCGCCGACGATCGCGCCGACGTAGGACTCGAAGAGATCGGCGCCCATGCCGGCCACGTCGCCGACGTTGTCACCGACGTTGTCGGCGATGACGGCGGGGTTGCGCGGGTCGTCCTCGGGGAGACCGGCCTCGACCTTGCCGACGAGGTCGGCGCCGACG
>JALOQC010000122.1 GCA_025453555.1 Myxococcota bacterium
ACCGTCTCGACGTCTTTGCCGTCGTGCAGGCGCACGAGCAGCTTTCGCGTCCTGTCCGTCGCCATCGAGCCACGCGCGGCGCTCACCGGCAGCGAGCCGTCGAGCCCCTCGTCGCGGAGCTTCTGTCGCAGCGCCTTCGGCAGGTCCGTCATCTGCTCGGCGTCGAAGACCCCGCGCTGGTGGATCCAACGGAAGACCTGCACGCCGCGGTACTTCGGCTGCCCCCACGCCACGAGCACCTCGGCCCACTCTTCGGGGAGGCGTTCGAGCGGATGCTGCGGCGGCGCGAGCTCTTTGGGCGAAAGCGGCACGGTCCGAAGGAGTGGCACCCGCACGTCGGCTTGTCGAGGGCGCGAGCCCGAGCGGTCGAGGGCGTCCATCAGTCCCAGCTGCTGCTGCTACCGCCACCACCGCCCGAAGGAACGACGACCCCGAAGCTCGGGTCGCCGAAGTCGAGCGATGCATCTCCGTCGACGTGCGCGCGTTTGGCGACCCAGACGTCGCCTTCGCGGACGAAGCCCACGCGTACTCGCCGCACCTCGCCGCGGGGGCCACGCACGTCGTAGGTGATCTCGACCGCCTCGGCGCTTCCCGCGGTGCCACTGACGATCCTGGGGAAGCCCGCCAGCGTCGACGCCTCGAACGAGTCCACGCTGCCCACCCGCTCCAACAACGCCGCGTGCGTCTGCAGGAACCGTCGCGCCTCCGGCTCGAGCTCCGCGATGCGCGCGCGATCGGCGGCGGTCATGCCCTCGCGAGCTTCGGCTGCCAGCGCCCCTGCGCCTTCGATCGTGCCGCGACAGTCGCAGTCTTCGCAGGCGACGCAGCACACGAGCCCGAGGATCAGAAGCGCGCGCATCAGGCCTTCTTCACGATGGACGACTTCAGCTTCATCGCGCCGAAGCCCTCGACCTTGCAGTCGATGTCGTGGTCCGTTCCGTCGTCGACGAGCCGGATGTTCTTGACCTTCGTGCCCGCTTTGAGCGGCCCCGACGCGCCCTTCACCTGGAGCGTCTTGACGACCACCACGGTGTCGCCGTCGACGAGCACGTTGCCCACGGAGTCACGCACCACGCGCTCGTCGCTCGCCTCGGGCGCCGGCGCCGCCGACCATTCGTGCGCGCACTCCGGGCAGACGAAGAGCGCATCGTCCGCGTAGGTGTACGCGGAGCCGCACTTCGGGCAGGGCGGCAACGACGCCTCGTCCGACATCAGACCGCCACCCCGAAGTCGCGCAGCGCCTCGTTCAGCGACGTCTTCTGATCCGTGCTCGGCTTCCGTTCGCCGATGATGAGCGCACAAGGCACGTGGAACTCGCCCGCGGGGAACTTCTTCGGGCGCGTTCCCGGGATCACCACCGCGCGCGGCGGCACGTAACCCCGCAGCTCCACCGGCTCGCTCCCCCGCACGTCGACGATCACCGTCGAGGCCGTGAGCACCACGTTCGCTCCGAGCACCGCCTCGCGACCCACACGCACGCCCTCGACCACGATCGCGCGGCTGCCCACGAACGCGCCGTCCTCCACGATCACCGGCCGCGCGCCGGGCGGCTCGAGCACGCCGCCGATGCCCACGCCGCCCGAGAGGTGCACGTGCTTGCCGATCTGCGCGCAGCTCCCGACGGTGGCCCAGGTGTCGACCATCGTGCCCGCGCCCACGCGCGCGCCGATGTTCACGTAGCCGGGCATCAGGATCGCCGTCGGCTCGAGGTGGCTGCCGTAACGCGCGACGCCGGGCGGCACCACGCGCACGCCTTGCCGGTCGAGGTGCTTCTTGAGCGGGATCTTGTCGTAGAACTCGAGCGGTCCGACGACCATGCGCTCCATGCCGCGGACCGCGAAGTAGAGCAGCACGGCTTGCTTCAGCCACGCGTGCACGATCCAATCGCCGTCGCCCTCCGCGGGCGGCTCCGCGATGCGCAGCGTCCCGTCGTCGAGCCCGGCGATCGCCTCCTCGACGGCGGCGCGATACGCCGGTTGCTTCAGCTTCTCTCGGTCCTCGAAGGCCTCGACGATTCGGTCGCGCAGCTCGCTCATGGCCGCGTGGTAGTGCGTTCCGCGCGCGCGATCCAGGGCTCGACGACGCGACGCCACGCGCGCCGCGCGACCTCACGCTCCGGCGTGGTCTGACAGCGCACGCGAGCTTCGCGCACCACGCAGTCGAGCGCGGCGTCCTCGCTCTCCGCTCGCTCGATCACCACGAGGGCGTCCGCCTCCGAGTCGAGCTCGAGCTCCACGTCGGGCGGCGGGAAGAGGCGCGACTCGAGCTCCGCGAGCGGCTCGGCGAGGTAGCGCGGCACGTTCTCCCAACGCAGCAGGACGCGCGGCGTGCTCGCGAACGCGTCGACCACGAGCGCACCTTCACGCACCCGCCCTCGCGCGCGAGCCAGCGCGTCGGGACGGCGCGGATCGCCTCCGAACGGCAAGAGCGCGATCGTCAGCTCGAACGTCGCGCCCTCCGGAAGATCCTGCGCGAGCTCGATCCCGAAGCCGCGCAGTCCGTCCGACGAGGCCAGCGTCGACGCCCCCACGCGAACGCCGCGTCGCCCTTCGCTCCAGCTCACGATCGGCGCCTCGAGCGCACCACCGACGCGCGAAGCGAGCGGCGCGTCGATCGTGAGCACGGCGTGCAGGCTGCGCGCGAGGCCCTCCACGTCCAGCGCGAGCAACAAGGTCTCGAACGCGCTCTCGGCCGGCAGAGGCGTCGCTGCGACGCGCGCGGGTCGAGGTCCGAGGCGCGCGAAGGTTCGCGAGGCGAGCCACGCGGCCTCGGCCGCTTCGTAGCGGCTCGCGTGTGCGACGAGCACCTCGGCCGCCACGCTCGCGTCGTCTCCGCGCGCGAGCCCGTCGCTCCGCAGCGCTTCGCCGAGCGCGTCCGCTCCGACGTGCGCGAGCGCGCGGCGACGCCACTGACGCCAATGCTCCGGGTCGCCGATCGACGCGTCCAACATGCGTGTCGCCCACCGCGCCGCGAGCTCCCCGTCGCCCAGCTCGGTCAACGTCCGCACCAGCGCACCCACGAGCTCGGCGTCGTCCGGATGCACCTCGACCGCGCGCTCGAGCAGCACCTTCAGCGCCTCGGCGTGCGCGGGCACACCGCCCGCCGCGGCTTGCTGCATCAGCTCGCGGCGCAGCGCGATCTGCCGATCCACGAGCGCGCGATCCGTGACGTCGACCGCGCTCGGATCGATCGGCGCCCGTGCGCGCTCCGCCTGCACCCGCGCGACCCGCAGGCGCTCCGCGTCGGCGCGCGCGAGCTCGAGATCTTCCCAGCGAATGCGGGCGATCGTGCGCACGCCACCGGCGGTGCGTCGGCTCTCGCGCGTCGCCGCTGCTGCGAGCACCGACGCTCGCGAGTCCTCGCGGGTCTCGAGCAGGACCTCGAGCACCTCGAGCGGGAGCTCGGTGGGCAGCACCAGATCTTCTTCCCAACGCACCCCGAGCGGCTCCCCGATCATCACCACCGAGTGATCGACGCCGGGGCTGCCGAACGGGGTCCCGAGATCGTCCACCACCACCCCGAGGCCTTGGCGCTCGATCGCGAGCTCGATCGCCTCCGGACGCCGATGCGCGAGGTCCGCGCAGCGTCGTTGTGTTCCCGGACCGCGCTCCCCGTATCCGTCGTCCGTCCAGGGCCCTCGCGCGATCTGGATCGTGTGCGCGTCGAGCGCGCGCGCATGCCAGCGTCGACACTCGCGCGCTCCGCTCCGGCACGGATCTTCCTCGACCCACAGCACACGCAGCGGTGCTTCGTCGACGATCCAACGCCGCGCGGTCGCGACGTCGTCGACGTGCAGCAGCACGCGCCGTGACTCGCGTCCGTCCGGTCCGCGTCGACCGACCTGCGCGAGCGCGAGGGTCGGTGCGCCGGGCGCCCACGCGAACGCGTCGACCGACGAGAGCTCGCGCAGGAGCGGACGTCGTCGCGCCGACACGTCGGCCACCCGCGCGACCGCGCACGAGTCCGCGCCCGACGGAAGCCGCGCCGCGAGCCGGGCCGCCGCATCGCGTCCGGGCGCGTCGAGGCGATAGACCGGCGGCGGAGTCGCGGAGGTCCCACACGAGATCCCACACGCGACGATCAGCCAGAGCGCGATCGTTCGGAGCACGCGGGCACTGTAGTCCACGCGTCGACTACGGAGCACGCCCGGCGACATCGGCTTCTCGTGTCTGGGTTCGTGCTCCGGCTGGGCGTCGAGGACGAGCACTCGGCTCGGTCGCTCGCGCTCTGCGCGCGAGGCTCCGCTCGTTCGCTCGTTCGCTCGTTCGCTCGTTCGCTCGTTCGCTCGTCGACGCTCGTTCGCTCAGGCTCGGCCCGCGCGAAGACGGCGCGAACAATCCCGACGCGCCGACGTCGAAGCCGCCGTGCGTGATAACTTCCCGCCCCCGATGGCCCGGACTCTCGTGCTCTCGCTCGCGCTCGTCGCGACTTTCTCCAGCGCTTCCCACACGCAGGTCGGCCTCCGGGTCCAACGCGTGAACGAAGGCTCCATCCGCGTCGACGGAATGCTCCGCGATTGGCGGGGTGTCCCCCGCGTCTCGGTGGGGCAGGGCGCCGACGCGTCGATGCGCTTCGCGCTCGGCTACGACGACACCGGCCTCTACCTCGCGGCGGAGGTGAAGGACGAGCGCTACGTGCGCACGAACGACTTCGCGCCCGACGAGGACGGGGTCGTGGTGACCCTCGCGTTCCCGACCCGCGGAGGCTTCGAGACGAACGAGCTCTTCTTCTTCGCCGGCGAAGAAGGTCGTCGCGCGGGCGCGGTGTCGATCGGCGCGCCCGGAGCCCGACGCCTTCGCCGCGTCGCCGACGCGCGCATCGTCGAACGCTCCGTCGCGGGCGGCTACGAGGTCGAAGCGTTCGTTCCCTGGAACCGCATTCCCGGCTCGGCGGCTCGTGAAGAAGCGCGCGTCGCGGTTCGCCTGCGCGACGTCGACTCCGAAGCGCGACCCACCGTCGAAGCCGAGCCCGCGACCGCCACGTTGGATCCCCGGCGCCCCGAGCTCTTGCCGAGCTTCGTCCCCGCGGGCGGTGAGCACGACGCGATCGCGGGCTTCCTCGATCGCCAAGGCATCCCCGGACGTCGCCCGCGCTTCGACTTGCGCGGCGACGTGCAAGGCGACGGAAGCCCCGAGCGCGTCGTCGTGGTCGATCGCTACGTGCTCGTGCTCGGCCCCGGCTATCGCGAAGGCGCAGGCTTCGACTTCGCGGCGCTCCCCGTCGGCGGCGAGGGCGACGTGCTCTCGGCCGAGCTGCGCGACGTGACGGGCGACGCCCTCGCCGAGCTCGTGCTGCGCATCCGTCAGGGCAACGCGCGCGGCAACCGCGAGCTGCTCTCCGTGTACGCGTTCCCCGGCACCTCGGTCGCGCCGCTCTTCGCGATCGAGCTGCGCAAGGCGACCGACGAAGGACACTTCGAGAGCCGCTTCCGCATCGTTTCCGCGCGCGGTCGTGGCGCGCCGCGTCTCGAGGTCACGGCAGGTCGCGCGGAAGGCATCACGCCGGAGCGCTGGCGTGAGACGGCCTCGACCGACGCGGAGCCGATCTTGTTGCCGTGGGGCCCAGCGCTGTCGCGTACGTACCAATGGGACGGCACGCGCCTCGCGACGGTGGACGAACGCGCGAACCCGCGCCCCTGGGTTCCCGCGCCGACGCCGACCGCGAGCGAGCGTCCGCGCGAAGAGGCCGCGCCTCCACCGCCGGGCGCGGCGGAGCTGATCGCGGGCGTCCGGCGTGAGCGACGCATCCCACGCGACGTGCGCGAGCGCTTCGCGCAAGACGCGAACGTGGCCGAGGATCCGCGCGCCGAACGGCTCGTGGTCCTCGGGCGAACCCTGGTGGTCGTGGGCCCCGGCTACCGCGGGGGATCCGGCTACTTCGCGTACGAGCTCGCGGTGGAGCGCGACGACGATCTCCTCGACGTCCGCACCGCCGACGTCACGGGCGACGGCCGCGGCGAGCTCCTCGTGCGCGCTCGCCAACGCCTCGGCGACGTCACGCGCGAGATCCTGCTCGTCCACCAGTTCGCACGCGACGGGAGCTTTCCACGCCTCTTCGCGGCCGAGGTCGCCCGCGCTCACGAAGACCGCCGTCTGGAGAACGTGGTGCGCGCGACCGGCCACGGACTCGAGATCCAGCCCGGCACCTCACGCGGCTTCGACGCGAGCACGTGGCGTTGGGCCCGCAGCGACGGCTCGGACGGGATCGCGCCCATCCTCCTGCCGTGGTCCGATCGCCCCGTGCGCTACGTGGCGCGCGACGGGCGCCTCGTGCCGCGCTGACATCCCGCGCTGCGTTCGCCGCCCAGCTCGGTGGGCCGTTCAGCTCGTGTCAGCTCGCGTCGGTCGATCGCACCGTGCGCGAAGCTCGCGTGCGATCGATCGGGCCCGTTCGCGCGCTCGAACCTCGAGGCCTCACGGCGGGTCGTCGGCGGAGCACCGCATCCCGATGGTGTGCAGCGCCGCGCCACCGCCGCCCACGCTCGGTCGCGACGCGACGAGGGTGAGCACGGCATCGTCGACGCAGACCGCATCCGCGAACGGAAAACGCGCCGACCACTCGTACACCTGCTGCTCCGGCACCGGCTTGCGCAGCCGCGCGTCGAGCAGGTCGAGCCCCACGAGCACGTCGGTGTCCCAAGTTCGCGGCACCACCGCGACGAGGTGCTCGCCGCACGTCAGCGCACGCGGCGAGCCGTCGGTGTCCGCCCGCGTCACGCGTCGCGCGGGCTCCACCGGTCGCAGATCGTCGCCCAGCCGACGCGCGTAGAGCGAAGCGCGTGGGCTCGGTCGCCGCAGATCCCGAAAGACCAGCACCCACGATCGACCGTCATGCACGAGCTGCGCGCGCGCGTCGTTCGCCTCCAGCTCTTCGACGGCGATCGGCAAGCCTCCGCGCTCCCGCGCCACGAGCACGCGCCCGCGCGCGAAACCTCCGTCGAGCCACGACTCCTCGAACACGAAGAGCGCCTCGTCGCCGGCGTCGCTCGCACGCACGTGCACACGTGGAAACGGAGAGGCGGCGAGCACTCCGCTCGAGAGCTCCTGCGCCTCGACGAGCGCGTCCGTGCCCTCGTCGCCGTCCTCGCGATCAGGAGCGAGAGTCGCGTCTTCGAGCGAGACACGCGCGCGCCTCACCGCCCACGCACCGATCGATCCGTCGTGCCAGATCACGCTCCACGTTCCGTCCGAGCGCCGCGCGAGATCCACACCGAGCGAGTCGCGTCCCACCCGCGCGATCGAACGCACGCGCCGCACCGCGAGCCGATCGTCGAGCGCGATCAACGCCACGCTGCCGTCCTGCGCTTTGTCGTCACGCGCGCGACGCGAGCACGCGATCACCAGCTCGTCGTCGACGCTCGTCGCCGCGATCCCGCCGTCGCACTCCGGCCCGAGGCGTCGCGCCTCCGCCGTCGCTGCGCCCTCGGCGTCGAGCGCGCGAGCGTAGAGCCCTTCGCGCGCAGACCAGAACGCGACGAGCCCGGACGTGCGATGTACGAGCGCGACGTGCGAGGCGCCGAGGGGCGATGCGCCGATCGTGTGGGAGTCCTCGAAGCGACAGCGCACCGGCGGGTCCGACGCGCACGCGAGGAGCGCGACCGTCGCGACGATCACGATCGCGACGCGCCGCGCGGCACGCGCACGCACGTCGACTCCGAGCGCGTGCGTCGCGCGTCCCACCGACGACGGCCTCAGAGCACGCCGCGCGCGTGCAGGGCGGTGCGGATCTCGCCTTGGCGCCGCACGAGCTCTTCCGGATCCTTCGCGGGCTGGAAGCGCGCGTCCTTTCCGTCGCGCTCCACCCGAAGGAACGTCGACGGCAAGAACGCCGTGAGCTCGCCGACCAGACGCTCGAGCTGAACCGCCGGCAGCCCGTCGACCGTCTTCGTCACCGCGAACCACGTCAGCGCGAAGTCCCCCGCCAGCGCCTTCGCGTCGAAAACGAGCGTGTTCGTGTTGAAGACCGGGATCGAGTCCTGATCGAACTCCGGCGGGAAGCGGAAGCCCTCCACGATCTGCGGCACGCCGTCGACGCGCGCGGGCGCCCCGCCCTTGTCGCCTGGCACCTTCGGCGCCATCTCCGCCGTCACCGGCTTGCGACCCGCGAGGTGCGCGCCGATCACCGCGGGGTCGAGCGTCGCGGTGAGGTTGTCGACGTTGCTCATGAAGAGCAGCTCGCCCCCCGACGCGCGGAACCGATCGAGGATGCCCGCGCGGTGCAGCGCCTCCGGCAGATCGCCGTGACCCGGAGCGTAGGGGCTGAGCGCGCCTTCGCGATCGCGGAAGAGCTCGCCGTTCGGCTGCAGTCGCAGCGAGATGAGCTGCGGAAAGGCCTCCACCGGCACCTGCGCGGTCGTCCCCCGCGCGGCGAGCTTCACCACGTCGTCGTGCGTCGCGAAGCTCGTCATCAAGAACGCAGGGACGCGCCCGCCCGCGTCGCGCGCGGCGGCCTGCAGATCGCGCAGCTTCACCTCGAGGAACGTGAGCCCGTCGACCGCCTCGACCGCGGCCTTCACCACACCGCCGAAGCGCGTGGCCATCCCACCCGCGAGCACGATCGCGCCCACCTTGCCCGCCGCGATCGCGGCGCGACCGGCGGCCGCGAGCTCCGCGCGCGCGGGGGTTCCGAGCTCCGGAAGCGGCGTCACGTCCTCGGGCGCCGGCGGCTCCACGCGCCCGCGGATGCGGTTGGCCGCGTCGCCGAGCTGCCCGTCGCGCAGCCGCGCGCGCAGTGTTTCGAAGGTCGCTTCGTCGAAACCGAAGCGTTCGAGGAGGTCCCGAGTGGCCGAGTCGATCATCGCGCGCGAGCGAATCACGAGGCGACGTCGCTTGTCGACCGGTTCGACGGGGCGACGTCCGAGGATCGCACGCTCGTCACGGCCCGACGTCGGCAGGCCGGGCCGTGAACGGGGGTGCAATCGCCGACCCGCTCGGGCACCCTGTGGATGAACATCCCGCCTGGACCCACCGTCCGACGGCATCGCTCTTGCTCAGTCGAGGCCCGTGAGCCCGACCGCGCTCGGGCCGCCCGCAAAACGATGCGCCATCCGTGGCGCTCCGCACCCGAGTGCGGACCGAGGAGGAACCATGAAGCTCGCCCCGCTCGCCGTGACCCTGCTGCTCGCCACCGCCGCTTCCGGCTGCGTGGTCCACGCGCGCCCGGCTCGCGCCACGGTGGTCGCGAGCGGCGGCGGCACCGTCGTCTACCAAGCTCCGCCTCCGCCGCGCGCCAACGTCTACGTCCAGCCGCAGCCCTACGCGGGGGCGATCTGGGTCGAAGGCCACTGGCAGTGGAACGGCTACCAGTACGTCTGGGTCGACGGCTACTGGGAGCAGCCGCGCGCGGGCTACGTCTACGTCCAGCCGCGTTGGGAGCGCCGCGGAAACGGTTACGTCTACGTGCAGGGCAACTGGCGTTCGGGCGGAGGCACCACCACCGTCGTTCGCCCGCGCCATCAGACGACCGTGGTCGCGCCGCGCCACAACACCACCGTCGTGACCCCGCGCCACCAGACCACCGTGGTCAGCCCCGGCCGCACGACCGTCGTCCAGCCCCGACACCAGACGACCGTCGTGGCCCCGCGCGGCAGCGTCACCACCACCCGGTCGCGTGGAAACGTGACCACGACCACCACCCGTCGTCGGGGCGGTGGCGGCGGCACCACCACGGTGCGTGTCCGCTGAACGTCGAGATCGTTCGACCGAACGGCGCGTCCACGGGCGCGCCGTTCTTCGTCCGTCCCCGCGCACATCCGCACGCCCGTGAATCTCGATTCACAGCTCGCCACGTCTCTCGTTCGCGACGCCGTTCGCGGGACGCCACGCCGCGTCCGTGGCAGCCTAGCCTCCAACGTGCCGACTGAAGTCACGACCGAGCCGCGGGCATCGACGACGTCGTCGAGGGTTCATCGATCGTGAACCGTGACGACTCCGCGCTCTTGGCGTTCGTGCTCGCGCTCGCGGCTTCGCTGCTGGTGCACGGGCCCGTGTACGCCGTGCTCGGCGTCTTCGCGGACACCCTGCTCGCGATGGGCGAGCGCGAGCCTCGAGACCCGCCGCCTCCGAGCGCCTCGGAGCCCGAGTGGATGGAGCTCGTCGACGAGACCACGGTCGAAGAGCCGACGACGGCGGTACCTTCCACGTCGACCGCCACGGCGGAGCCGATCCCCGAGCGCCCGGGCGAAGAACGCGCCGAGCGCCCGCCCGCGCGCAGGTTTCGCGAGCCCGAGGAAGAAGCCGCGCCGCCACCGCCGCCACCGCCGGCCCCGCGACCGACCGTGCCGCAACCCGATCCCGCGCTCCACGCGATCGATCAGCGCAGCCACGACCCGAGCGTGGAGCCTCCGCCGGACACCCAGTACGTCGCCCAAGAGAATCGGCAGGTCGAAGAAGAGACCATCGCGACCGAGCGATCCGTGCAGGGCAACCAAGACGAGAGCGCGAACGAAGCGCCCGAGGTCGAGCTGCCCGAAGAGGTCGTGAACGAAGGCAACTCCGCCGACGACGTGATGGCGGAGCGCCGCGCGGAAGACGGCGCCGACGAAGGCCGCGGCGTCGAGGCGGGCGACGAAGCGCGCACGGACGGCGAAGCGGGCGAGGTCCGGCGCGTGGCGGCGTTCGGCAATCAGCGCGACGAGTCGGCCACCACGGATCGCCGCGACGAGCGCGCGGGCGCCACCGCCGAAGCCGCTCGGCGCGCGCGGCAAGAGATGGAGACGGTCGTGATCTCCGACGGGATCGGCACCTTCACGGTGCGTCGGCCGGTCGCGGGCACGGGCGGAGACGCCACGAGCGAGCGCGCGGGGCGCGTGGCCGAAGGGCGCGGCGCGCAGGGCGAAGGCTCGGGAGCGCGCAACCGTCGTCGGCTCGGTCTCGGTCGAGGACGCACCGCCGACGGACCAAATCTGCGTTTGAGCTGGTCGGACTTCGAGTCCGTGATCGGCGAAGAACAGCTCCGCGAAGAACGAGAAGCCGCGCTCGCCGAGCGGCAGTCGCGCCAACGCGGTCGCCACGCCGAGCGTACGCGTCGCTGGCGCGAGTTCCGTGCCGCGATCGAAAACTTCGTGAGCAACGTGCGCCCCGGCAACCAGACCGCGCTCAACGCTCGCGCGCATCCCTTCGCGGCCTACATCGGCGAGCTCCACCGCCGTTTGCACGTCCACTACCACGCGTTCGTCGACAACATCCCCGCCGATCCCGGGCACCCCTTCAATCAGGGCCAGCTCGAGACCACGCTCGAGATCGTGCTGCGTCCAGACGGCGAGGTCGACTACGTGGGCGTCGTGCGCACGAGCGGTCTGACCCTCTTCGACTTCTCCGCGTGGAAGGCGGTCATGGACGCCAAGCCGTACCCGCCGGCGCCGGAGAACATCCGAAGCGTCGACGGCAACGTCTACGTTCATTACACGTTCTACCGCGACGTGCGCTACTGCCATCCGTCCAACGCCGCGCCGTTCATCCTCTCCGAGGTCCCGACCCGTCGAAGCTCGACGACCACCGGCCCTGGCACCGAGGTCGCGGTGCCCCAGGGCACGCGTGGCTGGCAGCAGAGCGTCGAGAATTGAGGCGCCGCGCGTAGCGCGGAGCCGACGTATTGAAGCGGAGACATGGACCGCGAGCCGACCGAGACGCCCGACGTCGTGCTGACCGCGCAGGTCAAGGCGCGCGCCCTGGACCTGGGCTTCGCGAAGGTCGGCATCGCCCGCGCCGAGCCGCTCGCGCCCGAAGGCGACTGGCTGCGCAGCTACGTGGAGGAGGGCCGGCACGCGAGCATGCAGTGGCTCGCGGACACCGCCGAGGTGCGCGCCGACCCCACGCACGCGCGGATGGTGCCGCGGGCGAGGAGCGTGATCGTCGTCGCGCTGCCCTACGCTCGCACCGAGCCGCCGAGCGGCCCGAGCCCGGCGCGGATCGCGCGCTACGCGCAGGGACGCGACTACCACAACGTGGTGCGGCGCCGGCTGCGGAAACTGGAGAAGTGGCTGCGGGGTCTGGGCCACGATTCGCGTTGGAGCGTCGACGCGCGACCCGTGCTCGAGCGCGCTTGGGCGGTGCGTGCCGGGATCGGGTTCGTGGGAAAGAATTGTTGTTTGATCGTCCCCGGAATCGGGAGTCACGTGTTTCTCGGCACCGTGATCACCACCGCCGAGCTCGTGGTCGACGAGCCGATGCCCTCGCGCTGCGGGCGCTGCACCCTCTGCCTCGACGCGTGTCCCACCCGCGCCTTCGTCGGCCCGAACGAGCTCGACGCGCGCCGCTGCATCTCCTACCTCACCATCGAGCACGATGGCCCCATCGCATCGGAGCTCCGCGAAGGCATGGGGGAGTGGCTCTTCGGCTGCGACGTCTGCCAAGACGTCTGCCCCTTCAACGGCGCCCTCGCGGCGGGTCGCATGCCGCGCCTCGTCGACGACGACGACGTCGAGCCCTTCGCGCCCGACCCACGGCACGCGCGTGCCGTGTCCGAGGCGCTGACGATGGACGACGAGGCGTTCGCGGCGTGGACCGCCAGCACGCCGCTCTCGCGCAGCGGCCGCGTCCGCATCGCGCGCAACGCCGCGATCGTGCTCGGCAACCGAGGCGAGCGTCGCCACCTCCCGGTCTTGCAGGAAGCCGCGCGCTCGCACGACGACGAGACGGTGCGAGACGCGGCGGCGTGGGCGGTCGAGGAGCTGCGACGTCGGGGCGAGTCCTGAGCCGCGGGTAGGGCGGCTCGTGGTCGTCGGTCGTGCGCGTCTCGTGAGTCGGCGTCCACGGAGCTCGGTGGTCTGGCTCGGTGGTCTGGCTCGGTGGTCTCGCTCGCTCAGTCGGGGACCGCGAACGTCACGCCCGGCGCGGCGATTGGCGTCGCGCTCCGCCGGTTCGAGATGCCGAAGACGCCGCCGCTGCCGCCGATGGGTGTGGAGCCTGCGCAGCTCACGCCGCCTTGCGCGTGGAGCGCGCAGCAGAAGTTCCAGCCGCAGCCCATCTGCACGGCGTTGCCGAGCGCCTGCACCGCCGCGTCGACGCGTTCGTATTTCACCGGCGCCAGCACGTCGTCGGTCTCGGTGTCGCCCGAGCCCGTCTGCCCGAAGTCGTTCGCACCCCAGCAGCGTCCTTCCCCGTTGCCGAGCGCGACACAGATCGTGTCCGTCGTGTCGCCGAGCCGCACGACGCCACGCACGTTGCGCACCGCGACCGGCGTCGCGGAGTCGTGCTCACGCCCGCTCTTGCCGTTCGCGAGCTGGCCGTCGTCGTTGCTGCCCCAGCAGCTCGGCGCGCCCCCTCGGCGCAACGCACAGAACGTGTAGGAGCCGCCGCCGAGCTCGCTCGCGTCGCGGATGCCCACGACCTCGACCGGGCTCGGGGACGCGTCCGTGGCGCCGTTGCCGAGCTGTCCGCGCGAGCCCGCGCCCCAACACGTCACCTTGCCGCTCGAAAGCCGAGCGCACGCCGCGTCGACGCCGATGCGCACCTGCGCGACGTCCGTGAGCTCCGCGACCGGCGCGGGCTCGAGCGTGAAGTCGCCGCGTTGCCCCCGTCCGAGCTGCCCGCCGTAGTTTTCGCCCGCGCACACCAGTATCGCGTCTTGGAGGCGCGCGCAGAGCACCATCGCGCTCGCGCTTCCGCCCACCGCGATCGACGTCGCGCCGACGAAGCCTTCCATCGGGATCGGATGGCTCACCTCGAGCTCGGGACCGAGGCGACCCCAACACGCGACGCTTCCGTCGCGGCGCAGCGCGCAGCTTCGACCGAGCCCGGTCGCGACCTGCACCGCGTCCGAGATGCCGAGCACGTGCGTCTCGGAGTCGCTCGCGTTCGCGCGCGTGGAGCCGATGCCGAGGCGACCGCCGAGGTTCTCGCCGAAGCAGAGCACGCGGCCGTCGGACTTCACGCCGCAGACCTCGTTGCTGCCGATCGCGAGCACGGGCTGAATCGGAAGACTCGCCCCTTCCGAAGGCGCGAACGTCGGCATCACGCTCGCGGTCCCCGTCAGCGCGGCCACGTTGGGCACCACCGCCGACGCCGCCGCGAGACGCGCGGACGATCCGTTGCCGAGCCGACCTTCGCCCGCCGAGCCCCAGCAGTACAGGGCGCCTGCCGCGTCGAACGCGCACGCGTGATCGTCACCGGTGTCCAATCGCGCCGCGCCGGTCACGCCGCGCACGGTCGACGGCGTCAGCACGTTGCCCTCTTGGGAGCCGACGCCGAGGAGCTCCGCGGTGTAGTTGTTGTAGCCCCAACACTTCACCTCGCCCGCGCCGACGATCGCGCAGGAGCGTCGCGCGCCGAGCGCGAGCTGGGTGACGCCGGTGAGGCCCGGCACGACGACGGGCGTCTTCGCGTAGACCTGACTCCCGCCTTCGCCGTTGCCGATCTGACCCGCGTCGTTCTGACCCCAGCACGTCGCACCGCCGCTCGTGATCGCGCACGCGTGGTTCCCGCCCGCCGCGATGGCCGTCGCGCTCACGTTCGGGACCACGGTCGGCGTGGTGACGTCGCGGCGGTTCTCTTCCCCGAGGCCGGTCTGCCACGCGGAGCTCGCGCCCCAGCAGAGCACGCTCCCGTCGTTTTTGCGCGCGCACGCGTGCGCACGACCGAGCGCGATCTCCGCCGCGTCCGTGAGCCCCGTGACCGCGGCGGGCGACGTCTTGTCCTCGTTGGTGCCGGTGCCGAGCCGACCGTTGGCGCCCGTTCCCCAGCACGACACCGCGCCGCTTTGCAGACGCGCACACGTGAAGCCCGCGCCCGCATCGATCTGCGCGACGTTCGAGAGCCCGCTCACCGCGACCGGCGCGTGCGTCACGTCGGTGTGGCCCGCGCCGAGCTCGCCGTGCTCGTTCTTGCCCCAGGTGCCGTCGCCGAGTTGGCCGTCGAGGTTGCGTCCGGCGCAGAAGACCTCGCCGCTCGCCTTCATCACGCACGTGTGCTCGTCGCCCGTGCAGACCTGCGGGAGGATCGGCGGCG
>JALOQC010000123.1 GCA_025453555.1 Myxococcota bacterium
GAAGAGCGTCGTCAGAGCTACGACAACCAGCCCTACGCGCTCAGTCATCTGCGAATCAACGAGCTCGCCTACGGCGATTATTGGCCGTACGCGCACTCGACGATCGGCGACATGCAGGATCTCGACAACGCGCCGCTCGAGGCCGTGCAGCAGTTCTTCGATCAGTACTACCGCCCGAACAACGCGGTGCTGAGCATCGCGGGAGACTTCGAGCCGAGCGAGGCCCTCGCCCTGGTGCGCCAGCACTTCGGCGCCATCGGCCGCGGCGAGGTCCCGCCCTACGCGCCGCCCGAGCTCGCGCCGCAGACCGCGGAGCGCCGCGAGACCATGACCGATCCACACGCGGAGCTGCCGGCGTTCCACGTCGCGTGGCACATCCCGCCCAACCGCGCGCAGGACCACTACGCGCTCGAGCTGCTCGGGCTCGTGCTCGGGGACGGTCAGTCGTCGCGCCTGTACCAGAAGCTCGTGAAGGAGCGCGAGATCTGTCAGCAGATCTACGTCGGAACCGACGATCGTCGCGGGCCCGATCTCTTCGGCGTCTTCGGCATCCTCGCGAGCGGGCATCAGCCGGCCGAGGCACAGACCGTGATCTTCGACGAGCTGAGCAGCGTCGCCGAGCGCGGCATCACGGAGCGCGAGCTTCAGAAGGCGCACAACCGCGTGCGGTCGTACTTCGTGTTCGGCCTTCAATCGAACATGAGCCGCGCGCGCCAGCTCGCAGAGTACGAGATGTATTACGGCGACGCGGCGCTCGTGCGCACGGAGCTCGATCGCTACCTCGCGGTCACGCGCGAGGACGTGCAGCGCGTCGCGCGGCAGTACTTCGACGCGACGAATCGCACCGTCCTCGACGTGATGCCCACCGCGGGCGACGCGGAGGGTGGCGCGGGCGACGGCGCGTTCCATCGTGCCCCAAACGATCGAACGCCCAGCGTCCACGTCCGCGGCGGACCCCGCGGACCCAGCGAAACCGTTCCGAGCTTCCGCGCCGAGGTGAGCCGATGAAGGTCCAGCGCATCCTCTTGCTCGCGGCGCTCTCGGGCGTCGTGTCCGTGGTCGCGTGCACGACCGCCACCACGCCTCCCGTCGAGACGCCGCCGACGACGACGCCACCCATCGACGAGACGCCGGTCGAACCGGTGGTCGAACGTCAGCCGCCGCCCGAGTCCGGCCCCGCGCGCGACGTGGCCTTCCCGCCGATCGTCCGCACCACCCTCGCGAACGGCCTCGAGCTGAACACGGTCACCGCCGACCAGCTCCCGGTGGTGCACCTTCGGCTCGTCGTGCGCAGCGGCGGCGAGACCGATCCGGCGAACCTCCCGGGGCTCGCGAGCACGGTCGCGGACATGCTCCAAGAGGGCACCAAGCGTCGCAACAGCGCGCAGCTCGCGGAGGCGATCGAGTTCCTCGGCGCCGACATCTCGACGGGCGCTGACGAAGAGAACGTGCACCTCGTGTTTCGCGCGCTCTCCGATCAGCTCGATCAGGCGATGGAGCTGCTCGCGGAGGTCGCGACCCAGCCCGCGTTCGCGCAGGCCGAGCTCGACAAGCTCAAGCGCCGCGAGCTCGATCGGCTCTCGCTGCAGACCAAACAACCGAACTTCCTCGGTCGCCGAGCTCTCTTCGCGCGCCTCTACGGAAACCACCCGTACGGGCGCGTCGACACCACGCCCGAGGCGCTGCGCGCGATGAAGCGCACCGACCTGCAGCGCTGGCATCGCACCCACTTCGTGCCCGCGAACGCGTTCGTCGTCGCGGTCGGCGCGGTGACCCCCGAGCGTGTGCAGGCGGCCGCCGAGCGCGCGTTCGGTCGCTGGCGTGGCCGTGCGCCCGCGACGACCGAGCTGCCCACGCTCCCGACGCGTCAGGCGCGCGAGGTCGTGCTCGTCGATCGTCCGGGCGCCGTGCAGAGCGTGATCTTCCTCGGCAACTCGGCGATCGCCCGCGGCGACGCGGACTGGGTGCCGCTGATGGTCGCCAACCAGGTGCTCGGCGGCTCGGCGGCGTCGCGCCTCTTCATGGATCTGCGCGAGCGCCGCAGCCTCACCTACGGCGCGTACAGCCAGGTCGGCGAGCGCGTGGGCGTGTCGCCCTTCGTGGCGTGGGCGGCCGTGCGCACCGAGGTGACGGGCGAGGCGATGAACGCGTTCTTCGAGAACCTCGGCGCGATCGTCACCGTGCCGCCCTCCACGGTCGAGATCGAGAACGCCCAGCGCTACCTGAGCGACTCGTTCCCCCTCGAGATCGACACGCCCGCGAAGGTCGCCGGCCTCGTGGCGGATCTTCGGATCTTCGGGTTGCCCGACGACTATTGGGACGCGTACCGAAGCAGCATCCGCCAGGTCGACGCCGACGAGGCGCTCGCGGCGGCGCGCCGACACGTGCGGCCGAGCGAGATGCTCGTGGTGGTCGTCGGAGACGCCGCGCAGATCGCGGAGTCGCTCCGCGTGTGGGGTCCCGTGATCGTCACGGACGAAGAAGGCAACGAGAAGCAGCGGCTCGACGCCTCGAACGGCACGAGCGCACCCGCCGCGGAACAAGCGAGCGGCGACGAAGCGTCCTGAGCGCGCGCTCGAACGGGAGCCCGCGAGGCACTCGGCTCGTGGACGAGGTGGGCTCGGAACGAACGCTGGAACACACGGAAAGCGAGAGACGCCAACATGTGCGGGATCGTGGGTTACGTCGGAAGCGCGAGCAGCGCGCCCATCCTCATCGACGGGCTTCGGCGGCTGGAGTACCGCGGCTACGACTCGGCCGGGCTCGCCGTGCACGGCAGCCGCGCGATCGAGGTACGTCGTGCGGTGGGTAAGCTGCGCAACCTCGAGGCCGCGCTCGCGGAGCGACCGCTCGACGGCCACGTGGGCATCGGCCACACGCGCTGGGCCACCCACGGTCGCCCGTCCGAGGTGAACGCGCACCCGCACGTCGCGGGACCCATCGCGGTCGTGCACAACGGCATCATCGAGAACCACCTCGAGCTCCGCCGTCGCCTCGTCGCCGCCGGCTGCACGATCGCGAGCGACACCGACACCGAGCTGGTCGCGCACCTCGTCCACCTGGAGGTCGAGCGCGGCAAGGACCTCGAGTCCGCCGTGCGCGCCGCCCTCGGCGAGGTCCGCGGCGCGTACGCGATCGCGGTGCTCTCCTCGCGCGAGCCGGATCGCATCGTGGTCGCGAAGGCCTCGTCGCCCCTCGTGGTCGGGCTCGGCGACGGAGAGAACTTCTGCGCGAGCGACATCCCGGCGTTGCTCCCGTACACCAAGCGCATGCTCTTCCTCGAGGACGGCGAGATGGCCGTCATCGAAGCGGGTGCGGTCCAGGTCACGACGATCGCGGGCAAGCCGGTCGAACGCGCGCCGCGGGTGATCGACTGGTCGCCCGTGATGGCCGAGAAGGCCGGCTACAAGCACTTCATGCTCAAGGAGATCTTCGAGCAACCGCGCGCGCTCGAGGACACGCTGCGCGGCCGGCTCGATCGCGAGAACGGCGACATCCACGGGCACGAGATCGGGCTCTCCGACGCCGACGCGCGTGCGATCGATCGTGTGGTGCTGCTCGCGTGCGGCACGTCGCATCACGCGGCGCTCGCGGGGCGCTACTTCATCGAGGCGCTCGCGAAAGTGTCGACCTCGGTGGAGATCGCGAGCGAGTTCCGCGGTCGCGACGCGGTGATTCGTCCGGGCGATCTCGTGATCGCGGTGAGCCAATCGGGCGAGACGCTCGACACGCTCATCGCCGCGAAAGAAGCGAAGGCGAAGGGCGCGAAGGTGCTCAGCATCGTCAACGTGATCGACAGCGCGATCCCGCGCATGAGCGACGCGACCTTCTACACGCACGCCGGCCCCGAGATCGGCGTGGCGTCGACCAAGTGCTTCAGCACGCAGGTCGCGAACCTCCTGATGTTCAGCATCTGGCTCGGGCGTCGCCGCGACACGCTGTCTCCCGCCCGCGCGGCCGAGCTCGTGGAGGGCCTCGCGCGGCTCCCGCAGACGATGAAGGACGTGCTCTCTGGCACCCGGCAGCTCGTCGCGAACCTCGCGCGCCGCTACGTCGACGCGCGGGACGTGCTCTTCCTCGGGCGCGGTCTCTCCTTCCCGATCGCGCTCGAAGGGGCGCTCAAGCTGAAGGAGATCAGCTACGTGCACGCCGAAGGCTACGCGGCGGGCGAGATGAAGCACGGTCCGATCGCGCTCATCGACAACCGCGTGCCGGTCTTCGTGCTCTTGCCGAAGGACTCGCATCACGAGCGCAGCCTCTCGAACCTCCAGGAGGCCAAGGCGCGCGAGGCGATCGTGATCGGCATCGCGACCGAAGGCGACGAGCAAGCGCGCACGGTGAGCGACGACTTGGTCGAGGTCCCCGACATCGCGGAGGAGCTCACGCCCTTCCTCACCGTGCTGCCGTTGCAGCTCTACGCCTACTACGTGGCCGACTTCAAGGGCACGGACGTCGACCAGCCGCGCAACCTCGCCAAGACCGTCACGGTGGAGTGACGACGGGCGGATGCTCGAAGGCAAGCGCATCGGCGTCGTGGTGCCCGCGTACCACGAAGAGCGGCTGATCGGCCGCACGCTGCGAGGGATCCCCGCGTTCGTCGATCACGTGATCGTGGTCGACGACGCGAGCGAGGACGAGACCTCGCGCGCCGCGCTCGCGGTCGGGGATCCGCGCGTGGAGGTCGTGCGCCACCCGCAGAACCGTGGCGTCGGCGCGGCGATCGCGACCGGCTACGCGCGCGCGTTCGAGCGTGGGGTCGACGTCGCGGTCGTGATGGCCGGCGACGCGCAGATGGATCCGGACGATCTTCCGCGTTTGATCGCGCCGGTGATGGCAGGTCGTGCCGGCTACGCGAAAGGCAACCGCCTCGCGTGGCCCGACGCGCGCGCGCGCATGCCGCTCACGCGCTGGCTCGGCAACGTCGTGCTCAGCGCGCTCACGCGGCTCGCGACGGGCGCGAAGATCGAAGACTCGCAGTGCGGCTACACCGCGCTCTCGGCGGACGCGGCGCGCTCGCTCCCGCTCGATCAGCTCTGGCCACGCTACGGCTACCCGAACGATCTGCTCGGGCACCTCGTGCAGCAGGGCGTCGAGGTCGTCGACGTGCCGGTTCGCCCGATCTACGCCGACGAACGCAGCGGCGTGGGCTGGCGTCACGCGCTCTTCGTGGTGCCGAGCGTGCTGCTTCGTGTGTGGCTGAGGCGCGCGACCGCGACACCACGCGCGCTGCCGACGCCGCGTAGCTGAACCCGATGCGCGTCGCGGTGCTCACCACCGGGTTCCCGCGCTGGCCGGGTGACGTCGCGGGCTGCTTCGTCGCAGGCTTCGTCGACGTGCTCCGCGCGCGCGGGCACGACGTCACGGTCTTCGCGCCCGAGTCGCACGAGCGACGCGCGCACGCATCGCACGCATCGCACGCATCGCACGCATCGCACGCATCGCACGCATCGCACGCATCGCACGCATCGCACGCATCGCACGACTCTCACGTGCGCCGCGTCGCCTACGTCCGACCGCGTTCGCTCGCGCGAACTTTCTACGGCGCGGGCGTCCCCGACAACGTGCGCGACCCGCGCGCGTGGCCCGGGCTGCTGACCTACCCGCTCGCGTTGCGGCACGCCGCGCGCAGTCGCTGGGACGCGGTCGTCGCGCACTTCGGGATCCCGTGCGGGCTCGTCGCGACCACGCTCGACACCCCACGCGTGCTCACGGTCTGGCACTCCGCGGACGTCGCGCTGGCGGCGCGGCTGCCGAGTCCCGTGCTTCGTCCGCTGCTCGCGACGGGCACCCACTGGTTCGTGCGCGAGGAGCACCGACGCGTGCTCGATCCGGATCGCGCGCTCGATCCACGTCGGGCGCGCGTGTCGCCGATGGGCGTCCACGCCCCGCGCGTCACCGCGCGCGAGGAGGCACGCGCGCGGCTCGGGCTGGACACGCGACCGGTCGTGCTCTTCCTCGGTCGGCTCGTGCCGATCAAAGGAGCCGACGTGCTCGCGCGCGCGCTCGCGTCACGCGACGACGTGCAGCTCGTGGTCGCGGGCGACGGTCCGGAGCGCGCACGGCTCGAGCGGCTCGCGCCCCGCGCCCGTTTCCTCGGTCACGTGTGGGACGCGGACAAGGACGCGGCGCTCGCGGCCTCCGACGTGGTCGTGTTGCCGTCGCGGCGCGGGAGCTCCGGTCGCACGGAAGGTGCGCCCTCGGTCGCTATCGAGGCCGCGCTCGCAGGGCGACCTCGCGTCGTCTCGCGCTCGATCGGGCTCGGCGAGGACGAGGCGTGGGTGTTCGAGGACGAAGACGTCGCGGGGCTCGCCCGCGCGATCGAGGCCGCCCTGGAGGAAGGTCCTCACGCTGCGCGGGTGGAGCGCGCACGGACGCGCGCGTCGAGGCTCACGTGGGAGGCGCTCGGTCCGCTCGTCGAGTCGACGGTCCTCGGCGCGTTTCGGTAGCAGGCGACGCAGAGACCGAGACGGAGACCGTGTCCGACACCGAGACGGAGGCCCTGTCGTTCAGGGCGTGACGCGGCGCGTGCGCGCGGGCGGCGTGAAGCTGAACCGATCCTCGGGCACGTCGCGGTTGAAGCGCTGATCGCTGAAGTCGAAGCGGTTGCGGTTGCCCGCGGAGTCGAGGATCAACACGCGCTGGATCACGCCCGCGCGGCGCTCGCCTTCGCCGACGATGCGCACGAAGAAGAGCACGCGATCGTAGTGCGGCGTCGGCCGACGCGGGCGAAGCTCGAGGACGTAGCCCCCTTCGAAGCCTTGGCGCGCGGCGTCGACGAGGCGCAGGCGGAAGTCGCGATCGAGCCGACCCGTGCCGGTGAGGAAGCTGAAGGCGAGCGGGAGCTGGTCCTCGCTCATCGCGCGATCGATGAGCTGTCCTTCCGTCTCGCCTTCGTCGGGCGGCTGATACACGAGCAGCCGACGCCCGTCGCTCACGAACACCTGGCCATTCGGCGCCGCGTAATCCCAACGCATCTTGCCGGGCTTCTTGAACACCACCCGTCCGCGCGCGGTCTCGGTGCGATCGTAGACCTTGGTGTACTGCGTCTGCTCGAACGCGGCGTCCATCGTCGTCGTCTGATCGTAGAAGGACTGCACGAGGGCGGCGACCGCGCGGGCGTCGAGACGCGCGCTCGGGGCTTGAGCCGAGAGCGCCGCGCTGAGCGAGGAGCTCACGAGCACACACACGAGCAGCACGTCGAGACGAAGTCCACGCATGGCGCGAGGAACGAGCGAGGGCGGTCCGCTATTCACGCGGCGCTCATGTCACGATCGCGTGGCCCGCGCACCGCGCCTGCGCGTGTCCGCGAATCGGCCCCCGGGGCCGACCTTCCTCGAGCCACGGCGCGCGCGAAACGAGACGTGCAGAGGATCGACCGGCGCGTGCGCCCGGAGCACGCCGCGATGCGCGATGCTCGGTCGTGAGACGGACGCAGAGGTGGCGGCCGACTCCGAGGACGTCGACTCGATCGCGATCGTGACGGTCGCGCGGAGGCCGAGGCCCACGAGAAAACCTTCGACGTCGGAATGTCACGAAAGGTGGACGTGTTGCTTCGTTCGTCACGTTTCCCGTATCGTGATCGAGTCCTCCGGTCCTCGACCGAAGCGTCGAGACACCGCGAGGTGACCGGCATGCTGATCGAGATGCGACGTAGGTCGCTCAGGAGGTGCGCAGATGGCCCGTTCCCGTCGTTCTTCCGACCCGGAGATCCAGATCGCTCGTCTCGCGCAGAAGCACGCCGAGTTGGACGCCCGGGTCACCGAGCTATCGGGTAGGACGTATCTGACTCCATCCGAGCAGATGGAGGCGCAGCGGCTCAAGAAGGAGAAGCTCGCGCTCAAAGAGCAGCTCGACGACGCACAGCGAAGCTGAGCCGTCGCTCCCGTTGCGTTCTCGAGGCCGGCCCTGCGCCGGCCTCTTCGTTTTCCGTCGCGGCAGGCACGTCGTCACCCATCGCCGCTCGTGTCGCCGACGATCACGACGAGCTCACCGGGCGTTCGCCCGGACGCTTCCCTCGACCCCACGTTCGCTCGATGACACGGCGCGCTTCGGCGTCCACCTGACCGAGCGACGCGCACTGCGACTCGGCGTCCGCCCGACCGAAGCACGCCTCGCGACTCGGCGCGGGCGCTACTCTTCGGCGGCGCGAGCGACGTGGGTGCGGGTCGTCGGCACGAGCGACTCGAGCGTGGTCTGCAGCGTGCGGCGCTGCTCGTCGCGCAGACCCGCTCCCGTCTCGCCCGCCGCTTCGTTCGCGAGCGAGAGGTAGTGCAACGCGTCCTGTCGACGGTTGAGCCGCTCGGCGGTCATGCCGCGCAGGTAGTAGAAGCGGGCACGGCGCGGGGCGTCGAGCGCCGCGACGTCGGGCTCGAGCGCGGCGAGCCAAACCTCCGCGTCCTCGTAGCGCGCGGCGTCGTAGGCCGCCTCCGACCGCTGGAGGTCCTCACGGAGCTGCGCGCAGCCGACGTAACCCAGAGCCAAGGAGGCCAACGCGAGACGTGTCAGGAGCCCGACGGACATCGCGTAGGAGCGTAATGGAATCCAATGGCGTCACGTGAGGTTTCTTCGTGCGACTGAACGCTCGAGGCTTCGGCTCCTGACCCACATCGACGAGCATCGGCCACTCACGTAGGGGCCCCGAGACGGATCGCCCGACGCACGGCCAGCAAACGACCCGCACGAAACCGGACCCGCACGAAACTGGACCAAAGGAGTGAGGCCGCCCCCTTTGGGAGCGGCCTCACGAAAGCGCTAGGATGACGAAGTCGGCCGCACACCGACACGTCGCGAAGAGCAAGGAAGCGAAGAGCGAAGAGAAGTCAGGCGAAGCGTCAAGCCTCAAGCCAAGCCACGAAGGAGTCTCCGGTCCCAACCGCCAAGAAGAGCCCGGAGCCAATCAAGCGACACTTCGTCTCCCTGAGCAACGACGGTGCCAAACTGGCAAACGTCCGCTAGTGAGGGCCCCGATCACGGGATCATTGAGCAAATCGGGGACACCGGGTGTCCTTCGCCCATGAGGGGGTCCCTGGCCATCTTCCGACCATGACATTCTTGTCAGGGGATGGCGGGCGCGTCAGCCACCTCTTGGCGCACAGGTCGGTCGTCGAGCACCTCCCTGACCTCCCTGTACGCGTGAGGCCCGCTCAACGACGGAAGCGCACCGCGCGGGCGTGGGCTTCGAGGCCTTCGAGGGTCGCGAGCCGCTCCAGGAGGTCGGCCTGCGCGATCAGCGCGTCTCGCGAGTACCGGATGAGGCTCGTGCGCACCACGAAGTCGTACACGCCGAGTGGGCTCGCGAAGCGCACCGCGCCACCCGTCGGCAACACGTGGCTCGGGCCGGCCGCGTAGTCGCCGGCGGCTTCGGGCGTGTGGTAGCCGAGGAACGCTGCGCCGGCGGCGCCGATGTGCTCCAGCATCGCGTCGGGATCCTCGACCGCGAGCGCGAGGTGCTCCGCCGCCAGCACGTCCGCGACCCGCGCGGCCTCCTCGCGGTCGCGCACCACGAAGCAGCGCCCGTTCGTGCGCACGCTCGCCTCTGCGATCGTCCGACGCGGGAGCTCCGCGAGCTGCGCCTCGAGCTCCACCGCGACCGCGTCCGCCATCCTCCGCGAGAGCGTCACGAGCAGCGGGTACGCGTCCTCGTCGTGCTCGGCCTGCGAGAGCAGGTCGGCCGCGACGATGCGCGGATCGGCGCCGTCGTCCGCGACCACGAGGATCTCGCTCGGGCCCGCGATCGAGTCGATGTCGACGAGCCCGAACACCAGACGTTTCGCGCACGCGACGAAGAGGTTGCCCGGGCCGACGATCTTCTCGACGCGACCGACGCTCTTCGTCCCGTAGGCGAGCGCGGCGATCGCTTGCGCGCCGCCCGCGTCGATCACCTCCGTCACCCCCGCGACCTCGGCCGCGCAGAGGATCTCGGGGGTCGGGCGTGGCGAGGCGAGCACGATGCGCGGAACGCCCGCCACCGCCGCCGGCACCGCGGTCATGAGCACGGTGCTCGGGTAACGCGCCTTGCCGCCGGGCGCGTACACCCCCGCCGCACGGACCGGACGCACGCGCGAGCCGAGCTCGATGCCGTCCTCTTCGTAGCGGAAGCCCGCGTCGCGCTGGTGCTCGTGGTAGCGGCGGATGCGGTCGGCCGCCGCGGCGAGCGCCTCGCGCACATCCGGGTCGACCTTCTTCGCCTCCGCGCGCCACACCGACTCGGGCACGAGCACACGCTCGACCTCGCGCTCCTCGAAGCGCTTCGCGAGCTCCACGATCGCCTCGTCGCCCCGCGCACGCACGTCCGCGAGGATCGCGCGCACCGCCGGCTCGACGCGCTCGAGGTCGGCGTCGCCCCGATGCGCGAGTCCCGCCAAGGTCGATTCGAAGTCGGCGTCGCCCTGCTCGTGGATGCGCAACATGGCGCGAGGTGTAGCGCCACCGAGGACGAACGGCGACCGCAGGCTCGTCGACGACGCTCGGAGCCGAACGCGCCTCGCGTCGACGCCGACGCGAACGACGCGAAGGACTCGAACGCCGCAGAGCACGTACGACTCGGACGACGCGGACGACGCGACCTCGAACCTCCGAGAACGACTGCGCCTCGCACGAGGCGAGGCGCGGGTCGTCCGATCCTTCGAATCGGGGTCTACATCGCGGGCATCGTGGGCGGCATGCGCCCGATCAGCGACACGTCGAGCACGAGGCTGTCCTCGCGCACGTCGAGGTCGTCCGCGAGCTCGAACTCCAGCTCGAAGCCCGCGAGCGCCGGCGCGATCTCGCCGAGCTCACCGATGCTGAGCGCCGGCAGCTCGAGCGCGAGCCCACCCGCCACGGCCTCGCGCAGCGACGGCCAGAGCTCGTCGAGCACGAGCCCGCGCAGCGCGTTCTCGTCGATCAGCGGGCGCTCCGACGTCGACTCGATGATCCACGTGCGCACGAAGGGCTCCTCCGCGATCTCGAGGGTCACCACGCCCGCGGTCACGCTCGCGTTCACGCCCGCTTCGAGCGTCATCGCGTACGTCGTGGTGTCGCCGAGCGCTTCGAGGAGCAGCTCCGCCTGACCGAGCGCGAGCACCAGGTCGTAGGGCTCGTCGCCGCGCGCAGGTCGGATCACGGGCGGCAGCTTGCCCGAGAGCTCCGCGCGCATGACCGCGCCCGCCACGCCCTCGGGGAGCAAGGTCGTGGCGTCGATCTCGAGCATGCCGCTGTTCCAGAGCGTGTGGAGCAGCCCGTTGAGCAGCCCGACCTTGATGCCCGCCTGCACGGGCCTGCCGCGGAAGAGCGGATCCGCGAGCGCGATCATGTCGGCCGCGCCGCGCGAGGTCGGGTGCGCCGCCGTCGCGTCCGTCGAGACCGTGAGCTGCAGCGGCGCGCGCATCCAGCGGCGATGCTGTGTGGTCAGGCTCGCGAGCCGCCCGTCGAGGTTCAGCGTCACGGCCGGGAAGATGCCGGTGTCGATCGGGATCGTCTGATCCTGGAGCGCGGTGTCGATCGAGCCGAGCGCGTCGGTGAGCACGGCCGGGATCGCGTCGAGCAAGGTCGATCCAAACGCATCCGCGAGCTCGCGCTCGAGCGTGGTGCGGAGCAGACCCTCCGCGAGGCGAAGCACCGCGTTGGCCTCCGCGGAGTCGAAACGACCCTCGATGCCTTCGATCGCGATCGTGAGATCCTCGATCGACGCTTCGAGCGGCGCCTCCGGTCCGTCCTTCGAGATGAGAAGCCGCGCGTAAGCGCTCAGCGAAGCTTCGAGGCCGCCGCCGAGGCTCAGCATCGTGCTCTCGTACTGGAGCTGCCCTGCGGTGTCGGCCTCGAGCGCGCCGATGCGCACGAAGAGCTCCGCGCCGCCGTCGATCACGTCGAGGCTCACGTCGAGGTCGCGAATGCGGGTCTCGGTCACGCGGAGGAAGAGCGTGGGCGCGGAGTCGACCACGGGATCCGGGAGGAAGCCGCGGAAGTCGACGTTGCGCAGCACCAGCTCCAGCACGTCCGCGAGGTCGTTCGTCAGCGGGGGCTCGATCGAGGTGTCGAGCGCCACGCCGTCGTCGAAGAACCCTTGGCCGAGCTGGAGCGTGATGCCGTCGGGGAGCACCACCGTGGGCGTCTCACCGACCGTCGCGGGCGCGTAGCGTTCGGCCCAGAGGACGTCCATCTGCACGCGCGCCACGTCCGTGATCTCGTCGCTCGCCGAGATGTCGAGGTGGTTGACGCCGAAGCGTGGCGTGACCTCCGCGCGGAACGCCCCGAGCTCGTCGACCTCGGTCGGCGCGCCGTTGACGTAGACCGTGACCTCACGCGAGTCGGTGACCGAGCCCTCGACCACGATCGTGGTGGCGCCGTCGCCTCCGAGCTCGGCACCCGGGAGCGGCGACGTGACCACCAGCGTGGGCGAGCCCTGGTCGACGAGGATGCGCGCGAAGTCGCAGACCGGCTCGAGCGTCGGCCCTGGATCGTCGGTGCACCCGTAGAGATCGACGTAGCCCTCGCGCACCAGCGTGAAGAGCCCCGGTGTGTCGCCCGGCGTGGCGGCCTCGGCCGGCTCCGCGCGGAAGCTCACCGGGATGTCGATCTCGTTTCCGTCGACGTCGGTGACGACCGCGTTGATGCGCACCGCCTGGTTCAGCGCGTAGTCGGCGCGCGGCGGCGAGATCGACACCGTGATCCCGAAGGGCACGGGCCGGCCGGTCCCGGTGTCCGGGATCACGAGGCCTCCGTCGTCGGTCGGCATGTCGTCGTCGCCACACGCGACGAGCGCGAGCGAGAGGAGCGGGAGGAGAAGGAAGCGAGTACGCGTCGTCGTCATGGCGCGCTCCATCAGAGGGTCCCGAAGTTGCCGCGGAGGACGAAGTGTTGGGGCTCGATCGCCAGCGCGGGGCTGCGAATGCCGAGCGAGGTGCCGGCCGGGATGCCGTAGGTCGAGAGCGAGCTCGGGAGCTCGAACGACGGAATCGGCAGCGCGGGCAACGCGTCGTTGAGCACCCGATCGACGATCGACTGCACGAGCGTCGTCAAGAAGCGCTCGAGCACGTCGCGGGTCGCTGCGTCGAGGCTCACGTCGGGCGTCGAGAAGAAGAGCTCCTCGATCGTGATGGCGTCGAAGCTCAGGTCGTTGCCCACGAGCCGCACCGTCGTGCTCGCGCGCGCGCCGAGCGAGAGCGTGATCGGCTCGTCGAACAGGCCCGGGTACACGAGGTTGAGGTTCAGGCTGCCGATGCCGATCTCCGCGCGGCCGTCGTTGCCGCGCAGGATCGCGACGGGCGGAAGGCCTCCGTCGATGTCGGCCACGAGGCCGGCGGGCAGGCCACCGCCGAGCCCGCTGCCGGTCACGCGCGCCTGCAACAAGCCCGCGCGCCAGAGCGCGTGCGTGACCTGGTTGAAGAGCGCGGAATGCACCGACACCGAGGTCGACTGCGTGAGGGACGGATCGTCGAGGAGCGGCTCGGTGATGCCGGGCGGAACCGCGACGCCGAGGGTCGGTCGCGCGATCTGCACGGGCGCGGTGAAGCGCGAGCCGATGCCCACGAGGAATCGTTCGGGGTTCGTGCTGACCGTGGAGAAGCCGACGCCGAACGAGAGCGGGATCGAGCCCGAGCCGTCGAGGCGCGGCACGTCGAGCGAGGTGCCGAGCGACGAGATGTCGAGCCCTGCGACCACCCCGTCGAGCACGTCGTTGAACGAGGTCGAGATGTAGTTGCGCAGCGTGTTCTCGATCGCGCTGCGGACGGTGCCGCGGAAGATCGGGAGCACGATGTTGTCGATGATCCAACCGGCCACGCCGCTCAGATCGGTGCGGACGTTGCCGACCGACACGCTCGTGGTGCCCGGACGCACGGTGATGCGCGGACGACCCGAGACGAGCGCGACGTCGAAGGTCACGCCGATGTTGATGCGCTCGAAGATCGCCCAGCCGCTGGTCCCGACCGGATCGGTGAGCCGCACCCGCGCGCGCAGCTCGTTGATCGACACGCTGGCGCGCAGGCCGCCGTCGACGAGCTGGAGCGTGCTGGTGCGAGGACCGTTGAACTGGATGTCGTTGTCGTAGAGGAGCCGCACGCGGACGATGCAGCCGAGGAAGCTGTCGACCTCGCAGTTGTTGTAGAGCGGGTTCATGCCCCGCAGCGTGGTGTCGAGCTGGTTGCGCAAGCCGGCGCTGTTGAGCACCGCGTGCAGCAGATCGTTGAGCGAGTCGAGCGCGTCGCCGCGGTTGTTGTCGTCGATCGCCTCCTGGCGGAGCTTGAGCGAGAGCACGTCGCCGAGGGTCGTGCCCGGGTCGGCGTAGCGGGCCGACGCGAGGAACGCGCAGGTCGCGGTCGACTCCGCGCCGAACGAGTCGCGCGCGACGACGTCGACGAAGTTGATGCCGAACTGCGTGGTGACGTCCGCGCGGAAGTTGCCGCCCTCGACGGTCGCGAGGTTGCCGTTGACGCGGACCTCCGACACGCCGCTTGCGTCGTCGACCGCGCCCGTGACGGTGATCGTGCTGCCGGGCGCGGCGACGATCATGTCGCCGTCCCGCGGGCCCGTGCACTGGATCTGCGGGCCGTTGCCGTTGACCACGATCGTGACCTGCCCCGTGAGGAGCGCGTCGTCCTGGGTGGGTGGCGCGACGGTCGCAGTGACGACGTAGGTACCGTCCTCGAAGTAACGGAAGCGGTTGCCGCCGAGCGTGTCGTCGGCCGCAGGCTCGCTGACCATGTCGACGATGGCGTCGGTCACGACGTTGTCGAAACGATCGGTGACGATCGCCGCGACCTCGACGACCTGACCCGTCGCGTAGACCGGCTGGTCGGGCACCTTGGAG
>JALOQC010000534.1 GCA_025453555.1 Myxococcota bacterium
GCACGAGCTCGTGCTGCGGGCGCGCGCGTTCGGCGACGGTCGCGTCACCCTCTACGTCGGCGAGGACGCGGTCGCGTACCCGCAGCTCCCGCGCGACGGGTCCTTCGCGACGGTTCGCGCCACCATCCCGGCCGGCAAGCTCGTGGTCGGCGAGAACGTGGTGCAGCTCCGCGTCGCGACGCGGGGGCGCGCGGACGGAGTGGAAGCGGGGCTCGCGCTCGATTGGATGCGGCTCGCGCCGATCGGCGACGTCGCATCGAGCGAAGCGGCGAGCGCGCAGAACGCACCGAACGCGCAAAACGATGCGCCGAACGATCCCAGCGCGCCGAACGATCCGAGCGCGGCGAACGAAGCGCAGAACGTACCGAACGTACCCACCGAAGCCGCGCCTCCGCGCGTGCACGTCGGTGACGCGCTCGTGCTGCCCGCCGGGCACTCGCTCGGCTTCCCCTTCGAGGTGCCGGAAGGCGCGTTCCTCGTGGGCGAAGCCGACACCGCGATCGAAGTGCGCGCGATCGACGAGAGCAACACGACCACGAACTTCGGGCGCCACGACGGCGCGCTGCGGATCGATCTCTCACGCGTGGCCGGCAAGCTCGTGCGCCTCGAGCTGCACGCGCCCGCCAACGTCCGGCTCACGCGCCCACGCGTCGTGACCTTCGAGCCCGAGCGCGCGGAGCGTGAGCTGCGGCGCGCGAAGAACGTGCTCGTCTACCTCGTGGACACCGTGCGCGCGGACAAGCTGCGCCCCTGGAATCCGCAGACGCGTGTGCAGACGCCGGGGCTCGATCGGTGGACGCGCAGCGCGGCGGTGTTCGAGCGCGGCTACACGCAGGAGAATTGGACCAAACCATCCGTCGCCACGCTCCTCTCCGGTCTGCTCCCGTGGCAGCACACCGCGACGAGCGGCGAAGCGGTGCTGCCGCGCAGCGTCGAGATGCTCAGCGAGAACCTGAAGGACGCGGGCTTCCACACCGGCGCGTTCGTCTGCAACGGCTACGTCTCGGACAAGTTCGGCTTCCAACAAGGCTGGAGCACCTGGCGCAACTACATCCGCGAAGGCCGTCGCACCGCGGCGTCCTTCGTGGCGGCCGACGTGCTCGAGTGGCTCGACGGAAGACCGACCGACAAACCCTTCTTCCTCTACGTGCACACCATCGATCCGCACGTGCCGTACATCCCGCCGGAAGAGGTGCTCGCGCTCTACGACTCCGAGCCCTACCACGGCCCGGTCGACTTCACGCAGGACCGCGAGCTGCTCGAGAAGATCAAGATCGGCCGAATCCGCTTGGACGAGCGGGACAAACGTCGGCTCGAGGCGCTCTACGACGGCGAGATCACCTACCACGACACCCACTTCGCCGCGATGCTCGACGGCCTCGAGCGACGTGGGCTCGCGGAGGACACCGTGGTCGCGTTCGTCGCCGATCACGGCGAAGAGTTCTTCGATCACGACAGCGTCGGACACGGGCACTCGCTCTTCGAAGAGCTGCTGCACGTGCCCTTCGTCATGCGCGTGCCCGGCATCGACGAGCCGGTGCGCGTGACCGAGCCGGCGGGCCTCGTGGACGTGATGCCCACGGTGCTCGACGCGCTCGGGCGCGAGATCCCCGAGGGCCTCGCCGGTCGATCGCTCCTGCCCTTGCTGCGCGGCATCCCGAGCGACGCGCCGCGCCCGAACGTGGCGGGCTTCATGGAGGGTTGGCGCGCGGTCACCGTCGGTCGCTACAAGCTCATCCAGCGCACGCACCGCCGGTGGATGCTCTACGACCTCGTCGCCGATCCGCACGAGCACCACGATCTCGCGGCCGAGCGTCCGCTCGCGGTGCGCTACCTGCGCGGCCTGCTCGGGCTCGCGCTCCGCGGCGCCACCGCGGGACGCCATCGCGGCGAGACCACGGAGATCGATCCCGAGACCGACGCGCAGCTCCGCGCGCTCGGCTACGTCGGCACGCAGCGACCTCACTGAGCGCATCACGACGTGCACTCTCACGAGCTCGCCCCGCTCAGACGCAGGCAGCTCCCGAGCTCTCGGCTCTCGCCCCGCAGCGCACCCTCGCTCTCCCTCGCCCCACGCACATTGCGCCCCCACACCCACGACCGTCCGACCATGACCGACAAGACGTCTCCCGCTCCGAACAAGCGTGTCCGCGGCCCCTTCGTCGTGCTCGGCCTCGCGACCGTGATCCTGAGCGTCTTCGGCTTCGCGTTCGGCATGTGGTGGTCGCAGCGCGAGCCGCGCGGTCCCATCCTCGCCGCCGCCGCGCTCGGGAACGGCGACGTCGCGCTGCTCCGACGCGGCTTCGAAGAGCGCGGCTACGTCCACCTCACGGTGGAGCACGGCGACACGCAGCGCTGGAGCGAGGCGCTCTTCGGCGTGCCCGAAGATCCCTCGATCACGCGCTTCGGCGACCACGTCGTGCTCCGCGCGCGCGAGGCGCGAGGCCACGTCGAGATCCACGCCTTCGAGATCCACACCGGCAAGTTCGGTTGGCGCGGCGGACGCGCGACGCGCGAGAACGCGCGCGAGAATCCGGGCGGTCTGCCGGCGTTCGCGACGCAGTCGTTGCTGCCCATCGGCGACCGGCTCTTCGTGCTGCACGGCGGGCCGCGCCCGGAGGTCGTGGTGCTCGACGGCGAAGGCACCGAGCTCGGACGCGTGGAGCTCGACGGAGCCACCGGGTCGGCGGGGTCAGCCGCCGATGGAGCCGAGTCGGGCGAACGACGTGCGGCGATCTTCGGCGAGGTGCTCCTGATCGCGACGGGCGACGGACGATTGCGCGAGGTGGACGGCACCGCGGCGTCTCCGACGGTCCGCGACCTCGGCCCGATCCCGCACGGCTGGTGCGTGACGAACGACACGCTCTACCTCGGCGATCCGCAGGGGCTCGCGGTGCGTCGCGCGAACGACCAGACGCCGACCGTGCTCGGCGACGGTTTCCCGATCACGGTGCTCGCGTGCGCGAATCGCCCGTCGAATACGGGCGAAACGTGGCTCGTCACGATCGCTCCGTCCGGCGAGGAGGCGCTGCAGCGCGTCGGCACGCGTGACGGCGCGCCCGCGCTGCTCGGCGGCCATGCGCTCCCTGCGATCGGGCGCGACCTCCGGCTCGTGGGCGATCGTCTGATCGCGACCTCGGAAGGCCGCGTGCGGCTCTTCTCGCTCGGTCAGTCCGCGGTGACCGCAGAGGTCGAGGACGCGCGCGCGATCGAGCTCGTCGGATCCGACGCCGTCGCGCTCGTCGGCGATCGTGTGCGCCTCGGGTCGCACGAGGCGGTGGTGCAGGGCGCGCGCGGCCTGCTCGCGGACGACGCGCACGTGATCGTGTGGAGCGAACGCGAACTCGCGCTCTTCGACGACACGCTCACGCGGCTCGACGCGGAAGAGTGATTCGAGGGTCGACGCTCGCGGCGCCCGATTCGTCGCTCGCTGTTGCGCCGATTCGTGCATCGCTCGCGGCGACGGACGTCGAGCTCTCGACCGCGACGCGCTCGGCGTAGGTCGCCCCACGATCGTCGAGCGGAAACCGCACGGCGACCTCCGCCACGCAGCGGCGCGCGAGCTCGAACGGAGAGCACCCGAGGGCGCGCAGCAAACGCCGCTGATCGATCGCGACGGTGGCGACCGCTCCCGTCAGCACCGACGCGAACACGATCGCGACCGCCGCCTCGTACGCGCGCGGGAACGGCACCGTGGGGTGGGCGAGGATCGAGCGGAAGAGCGCCGCTTGGAAGTCGAGGTGCGCCGCCTCGTCCGCCGCGATGCGCGACGCGGTGTCGGCGATCGCCGCGTTCGGTACTCGCTCGCGCAGGAGCTCGTAGAAGACGAGGCCCACGATCTCGGCCACCACGATCGTGAGCATCTTCTGCCGCAGCCCGATCGCACGCCGCGTCCAACGAAAGAGCTTCTCGGCCGGCGTGCGTCGGAGCGGCTCGGCGCCGAGCGCGCGCAACACCACGAGGAGCTCACGCGCGTGACGGCCTTCTTCGCGCACGTAGAGCTCCACGCACTCCACGAGCGCGGCGTCGAGCACCGGATCGTCGCTGCACGCCGTCTCCTTCGCGACGCGGCCTTCGCCGGCTTCGCCGAGGTGGAAGACCTGCAGCGCGTGCACGAGCGCGTC
>JALOQC010000124.1 GCA_025453555.1 Myxococcota bacterium
GGGGCCGCGGGAGACGGAGACGGAGACGCAGACCGAGACCGAGACCGAGACCGAGACCGAGACCGAGACCGAGACCGAGACCGAGACCGAGACCGAGACGGAGACGCAGACCGAGACCGAGACCGAGACGGAGACGGAGACCGAGACGGAGACCGAGACCGAGACCGAGACCGAGACGGAGACCGACACCGACACGGACACCGACACGGACACCGACACCGACACGGATCGCTGGCTGCTCGGCGCCTCGGCGCTCGGCGCGTGGACCTCGAGCGGCACGCCGTGGATCGGGCCCTCGCTCGGCGCGACGTGGCGACGGCGTGTCTGGTCGGTCGAGCTCGGTGCCCAAGGGCTCTTCGCGCGCGAGGACACGCCGCTCGGGGACCTGGTCGGTCGCTGGCTCGGGCTCCACGCGCGGCTCGGGCTCGACGCGCGTTTCGGCGCGTTGCGGCTCGGCGGTCGCGTCGCGTTCGGGGTCGACGCGATCGAGCTGCGCGGTCGCACCTCGCGCCTCGACGTCGTCGCGTCGCGACGCGCACGTTGGACCCCGAGCGTCGAGCTCGTCGCGCGGCTCGCCCGCGAGGGCGTCGTCGAGCCCTTCGTCGAGCTCGGCGCGCGCTCGCCGATCGTCGGCCTCGAAGCACGCGCGGAAGGCGACGCGCTCTCCGCGCGCGGAATCGCAGGCGTGCTTCGGCTCGGTCTCGACGTGCGCCTGCGGTGAGCGCATCCGATCGCGAGCCCCGATCGCGAGCCCCGATCGCGCATTGCCCCATGCGCACCCGGCTGACAGCATCGCCGCGATGCTCCGCTCCCTCCTCGTCGCGCTCGCGCTCTTCTCGCTCGCCTGCACCGGCGCCTCCGCCTCCGCGACCGTCTCCGCCCGCGCCACCGCCCGCGCCGAGATCGGCACGCGCGCCGCGCCCCTTCGTTTCGCCGACGCCACGCTCGCGGAGGGCGCCGCGCCGCTCGAAGTCGCCTGCGACGCGAACGCCACCGAGCTCTGCAACGCGCTCGACGACGACTGCGACGGACGCCTCGACGAAGACGCCTCGTGCCCGTACGCGCCCGGCGAGGTGCACGTCGTGGTCGCGTGGAACAGCGACGCCGATCTCGACCTCTACCTCACCGAGCCGAGCGGCACGACCGCGAGCTTCCAGAGCCCCTCCGCCGCCTCCGGCCTCGAGGTCCAACACGCAGGCCGTGGCGCGTGCGTCGAGGACGGCGGCCCCGGCGCACGCACCGAGAGCGCCCGCATCGCGCGCGACGCCCCGCGCGGCACCTACGCGCTCACGCTCCACTACCTCATGGAGTGCGACTCCCACGGCGGCCCGACCACCGCGCTCGTCACCGTCTCGATCGGCGGCACGATCGCGGGCACGTGGACCTACACCCTCACGCCGAACGAACGCGTCGACCTGCTCCGCTTCGATCTCGACTGACCCGCACGTAGCGCTCGCTCGAGCACCGCGTACGCCGGTCGATCGCGACTCCCGTCGTCGGGCACGCGCATCGGAACGAACTCGAACCTCCCACCATGAGCGCTCCCGACGAACGCCCTCTGCGCCGCACCTCGGTTTGTCCAAGTCGGCGGGGTCAGCCGCCGACGGATCCTCGTCACGTCGTCGCGCTCGTCCTCTGGCTCGCGATCCTCCTGCTCGCCGCGCACCGCGCCCACGCCGCCTTCGTCGCGCCCTCGACCCTCGCGGCGCTCCTCGCGCTCGCGTTCCTCCCCTACGCCCCGCTCGCGCTCGCGCGTCGCGACCTCCCGCTCCCGCTCCTCTTCGCGCTCCCCCTCGGCGTCGGCGTCCTGTTCGCGCTCGCGCCCGTCGCGCTCTCCGACGATCTCTTCCGTTTTCTCTGGGACGCCCGCGTCACCGCGCACGGCCTCGATCCCTACGCGCACGCCCCGAGCGATCCCGCGCTCGCCGCGCTTCGCGACGTCCATCACGCGAACGTCAACCACCCCGACATCCCGACGATCTACCCGCCCGGCGCGCAGCTCCTCTTCGTCGTCGCCGAGCTGCTCGGACACCACCCGCGCTCTCCGCGTCTCCTCGCGCTCGCAGGTCACCTCGCGGTCGGTCTCGTGCTTCATCGCCGCGGCCCGTCCGGCAGCGCGACCGCGTGGCTCCTCAACCCGCTCGCGCTCTCCGAGTCCGCGCTCGGCGGTCACGTCGACGTCTTCGTCGGCCTCGCGATCCTCGCGTCCGCGCTCGCGTTCGCGCGTCATCCGCTGCGCGCCGTCGTGTTCGCGCTCGCCGCTCTCGCGGTGAAGCTGGTCGGTGCGCTCCTCCTTCCGCTCGCGCTTCGTGATCGTCGCGCCTTCGCCCTCGGTGCCTTCCTCGCGCTCGCGCTCGTCTTCCCGCTCACCCGCGCCGGCTACGCCTCCGAAACCGTCGGTGGCTTCGGCCACTACGCGCGCCGCTGGGGCGGCAACGCGGGCGTGCACCTCGTGCTCGAGCGCTCGCTCCACACGATCCTCGAGACCTTCGAGCACGAGCCCGGCCGCCTGCGCCTCGACTTCGCGCGCCCGCTCCTCCTCCGCCTCGAAGGCACCGCGCTCGATCCCCACGCGTCGTTCACTCCCGAGAAGAAGCCGCTCCACGACGTCGCGTTCTTCGAGACCCACGTCGCCTCCGCGCTCCTCGCCCGCGCGCTCGCCGCCCTCTTCGTCTTCGCGCTCGCCCTCGCCCTCGGCCGACGGGTCGTACGCGGCACCTTCGATCCCGCAGAGGCCGCGCGGCTCGTGGTCCTCGCGGCGCTCCTGCTGGCGCCGCAGATCCACCCTTGGTACCTGCTCTGGCTCCTTCCCCTCGAGCTCGCGCTCGGTCGCCACGCCCTCCTCCTCTGGAGCGCGCTCGCGCTCGGGGCCTACGTGCCGCTCGACCTCTGGTGGACGGAGCGCGCCTGGATCGAGCCGTTCGGCTTCGGCGTGCTCCAACACCTCGTCGTGCTGGCCGCCGTCGTCGCCGAGCGAAACACGCACGAAACCTCAGGGCGCACGCTTCCCTACACCGACGAGCTTTCTCCCACGCGCGTTTGATCTGTGACAAAGCGGCGAATACCTTGCCCCGGTCGTAGACTTGCCCGGGATTGGGGTAAGGGGGCCGCCTTGACTGACATTCCGACCGAGATCTCCGAGCGTTTCGACATCCATGGCCTCTTCGCCGATGGGCGAACCGGCACCCTCCACCACGCCACCGAGCGCACCACCGGCCGCAAGGGCCTGCTCAAGCTCCTCCGACCCGAGAGCCTCGGCAGCGCCTCCGATCGCCAGCGCATCAAGCGCGAGCTGACCAAGCAGGTGACGCTCTCGCACGCGACCCTCGCGCTCCCGTGGGCGTGTGGCGAGGCCGGCAAGACGCTGTGGCTCTTCCGTGAGCACCTCGCGGGCCGCACCCTCGCGCAGCGCGTCGCGCAAGACGGACCCATCACGGCGTCCGAGGCGTTCGCGGTGATCGCGCAGCTCGCCGAAGGCCTCGACGAGCTCCACCGCGCCGGCCTGCTCTTCCGCGATCTCACGCCGCAGCACGTCGTGCTCAAGGACGACGGCAGCGTGATCGCGTTCGGCGCCGGCATCGCGCCGCCAATCGATCACGAAGAGGTCTTCGAGCTCTTCGGCACTCCCGAGTACGTCTCGCCCGAGCAGACCGCGGGCAAGCTCGTCTCCTTCCGCAGCGATCTCTACGCGCTCGGCTGCCTCTTCCACACGCTCGTCGGCGGCAAGCCGCCCTTCACCGGCGCCACCAAGGACGTGCTCGCCGCGCACGCCTCGACCCCCGCGCCGTCGGTCTCGAACGTCGCCCCCGAGGCCGCGAGCCTGATCGAGCAGCTCCTCGCGAAGGATCCGAAGCAGCGCCCGTTCTCGGCGCAGCAGGTCCGCCGCGGGCTCGATCCCTTCCTCCCGGATCTCCTCAAGAGCGGCGAGATGGCGATGCCCGCCGCGCGCAAGGCGACCTTGCTCGGCATGCCCGCGGTCTCGCCGCCCCGCCCGCCGAGCCTCGAGCCGCCCCGTCCGCCGAGCATGGAGCCGCCCAAGCCGCCGAGCATGGAAGCTCCGAAGGCGGCGCCCAAGCGCAACCCCGACGCCACGCAGCAGGTCGCGATCGACGACATCCTCGAAGAGGGCGCGATCGCGAAGGCCGCGAAGGTGTCCGCGCCGCCGCCTCCGCCGCCCAGCGCGCCGCGGATGAGCTCCGCGCCGCCGCCTCCGCCGTCCGCGGCGAAGAAGGCCGACACGACGCAGCAGCTCGACGCGCTGGACCTCGAAGAAGAGGTCGCGCCGGCGCCGGTGATCGCGGCGGCTGCGGTCGTCGCTGCGGTCGCGGCTCCCGTGGCGACCGCCGCGGAGACGACCGGTGGGTTCGAGGTGCTCTCGGATCCGAGCGAGGTCTCGGGCGACGACGCCGACGACGAGGACGACGTCCGCGCGAACGCCCCCGACGTGGCGCCCGCCGTCGCCTCGCCTGCTCCCGCGATGGACGATCTCGACTACGACGACCTCGCGGAGACGATGGCGCGCGAAGCACCGTCCGCGCTCGCACCGATGGCCCCGCACGTCGACACGTCGGCGCAGCACATCGAGCCGCAGCCCCAGAGCCCCCAGCCCAGCGCGCAGCCCGCGAGCGTGCAGGTCGCGCCCGCGCGCACGCGCCGCGACACCACGCCGGTCCTCCCCGAGGATCGCGTCTCGCACACGCCGACCATGACCGCGGTGACCGAGCCGCCGAACCGCAACGGCCTCTACGCCCTCGCGGGTGGCGCGCTCGTCTTCCTCTCGGTGTTGCTCTTCATCGGCTACCAGGCGTTCAAGCCCGAGCCGGTCGCGACGGTCGTGCAGATGCCCGCCCCCACGCCGGTCGGCGATGCACCCACCGCGTCGCCGCCCGTCGCGACGCCGACCCCAGCGGTCGCGCCGCTCGAGGTCGCCGAGCCGACGGTCGAGCCGACCGTCGAACCGGTCGTCGAGGCTGCCGTCGAGCCGGCCACCGAAGCGACCGAGCCGGTCGCCGAAGAGACCGCGGAAGAGCCGACCGTCGAACCGACCGAGGCCGCCGAGGAGGCCGAAGAGGCCGCGCCCGCCGAAGAGACCGAAGCGCGCCCCGGCCGTCGTGGTCGTCGTGAGCGAGCGGCCCGCCCCGCGCGCGCTGCGAGCCCGTTCGACCAGGCACGGGAAGCCGCGCGCGAGGCCTTCCAAGCGCGCAACTTCGCGGCCGCCGAGCAGGCGTACGTGCGCGCCACCTCGATCAACCCGCGCCACGCGGGCTCGTGGGCCGGCCTCGGCGCCGCGCGCATGCAGACGCGCAACTTCGCCGGCGCGGTGCAGGCGTACCAGCGCGCGGTGCAGCTCCAGTCCAACAACAGCGGCTACTTCACGATGCTCGGTCACGCGTTCCGCATGTCGGGCAACACCGCCGGCGCACGGCAGGCCTACCAGCGCGCGCTCGCGATCGATCCTGCGAACGCAGCCGCGCAGCAGGGCCTGAACGGCGGCTGAGCCGAGCCGCCGTCTCTCGAAAGAAGCCCCCGGATCCGGGGGCTTTTTCGATCGGAATCGATCGACGGCCGCGGATTCTGTTGCCGCCTTAGCTCGCGCCTGCCATGACAGCCGACCCATGGCTACGCGACGCAAGAAGGAACGGGAAGAGGTGCCGGTGGTTCGCCGCGGAGACGGTCCGCGTCGTCGCCTCGCCCCCGATCTCGAAGCGCTCGCACGTGGCGACGCCGACTTCGTGCGCTCGCGTCCTCCGCGTCCACGCCTCCAAGACCCGCGCCCCGTCGCGCTCGTTCCCGGCGTGGCCAACCGCGACGCGCGCCTCGTCTTCGAGGCCCGCGTGGAGGCGATGCAGGCCCTACGCGAGGACGACGCGGCGCTCGGCCCCTTGCTCGCGGAGTGCCTCTGGCTCGGCCTCTGGCGCGGGCGGAGCGTCACCGGCTTCGACGCGCTCGTCGAAGAGATGCTCGAGCTCCCCGCCGACCACGCGCGTGGGCTCGCCGAGGTCGCGTGTCGTGCGGCGAACCTCCCGCCCGAGCCCCTCACCGAGGAGCTCGTCGCGGTGTGGATGCGCGCCGAAGCCGCGCTGCTCGAGCTCGGGGAAGGGCGCGTGTTCGTCCATCCGGTCGATGGCGACACCCTCGGCCTGCGGCTCTCGGTCGGATCGGCCTCCACCGCCCTCGAAGCGATCGGCCGAAAGATGGCGCCCCTGGCCTCCGATCGTCGGGGCGATCGCCCCCGCGATCGCTGAGCGTCGTCGGTTTCGCGATCGTATCCGCCGAAACCCTTCACGAATTCGGCGCTCGGTCCACGACTCGCCCCTGCGCTCACGCTTTCCTCCGCGCGCTCCCAAAAACTCCTTGCGGCCCGGACCGCCATCGATACACTTCGCCTCCCCCGACCCGGCCCTTCGTCCCTCGACGGAAGCCAGCGACGGGCCCAACGGTGCCCTCGGCGCCGAACGAGCTGACCGGCGCTTCGGCGCCGAACGAGAACGACCAGCGCCTCCGCGCTGAACGAGAACGACCAGCGCCTCCGCGCTGAACGAGAAACAGCGGCGCAACCGCGCTGAACGAGAAGAGACCATGTACGCAGTCATCAAGACCGGCGGCAAGCAGTACCGCGTGAGCGAAGGCGACGTCCTTCGCGTCGAGAAGCTCCCCGGCGACGTGGGCTCCGACCTCGTCCTCGACGAGGTGCTCATGCTCGGAGGCGAGAAGGTCGCCATCGGCAAGCCGATCGTCGAAGGTGCGAAGGTCACCGCGACGATCGTCGCGCAGGACCGCGCCAAGAAGATCATCGTCTTCAAGAAGCGCCGCCGTAAGAACTACCGCCGCAAGAACGGCCACCGTCAGCCCTACACGGAGCTGCGCATCACGGGCGTCAGCGCCTGATCGTCGGAGGAACGCACCATGGCTCATAAAAAGGGACAGGGCTCTTCGCGCAACGGTCGCGACTCCAAGGCCCAGTATCGTGGCGTGAAGGCGTACGGCGGCGAGGTCGTCAAGGCCGGCAACATCCTGGTTCGCCAGGTCGGCATGACCTTCAAGCCGGGCGACAACGTCGGCGTGGGCAAGGACTACACGCTCTGGTCGCGGGTCGACGGCATCGTCGTCTACGAGCGCGTCGGCAAGGACCGCAAGCGCGTGTCCGTGCAGCAGATGCAGGCCGAAGCGGCCGAGTGATCGCTCGCCAAACGCGATGAAGAAAGGCCACCTCCGGGTGGCCTTTTGCATTGGCGCGTGAGTGAGTTTGTCGTTGACGTGGTCGTGGTCAGCGACGTGGTTGTCGTGGTCGGCGACGTGAACGGCGACGTGGTCGGTACGACCGAGACACGGCGTGGCCGCCAAGGTCGCGTCGATCACGACATCGAAGAACGACACACGAAAAAGGCCACCTCCCGGTGGCCCTTCGCGATCGAGCTTTCGTGATCGGTGCGCGTATCGGTGCGCGCCGATCGTTCAGAACGTCACGCCATAGAGCGCGCCGTACTTCGCCTTCAGGTGCCGCACGAACGCGTCGATCGCGATCGGCTTGCCCGTCACGCGCTTCACGAGCTCGTCCGGCTCGTAGCGCGCGCCGTGCTGGTAGAGGTTCTCCGTCAGCCAGCCGCGGAGCGACGCGAAGTCGCCGCCCGAGAGGCGCGCGTCGAGGTCCGGCATCGCAGCGCGCGCGGACTCGAAGACCTGCGCCGCGATCACGTTGCCGAGCGCGTAGCCCTGGAAGGTCCCGCCGATCGTGGTGCAGTACCAATGCACGTCCTGCATGCAGCCCTGGGTGGGCGAGCTCGGCCGCACCCCGAGGTCCGAGGCCATGCGCGCGTCCCACGCCTCCGGCAGATCCGCGACCTTCAGCGAGCCTTCGAGGAGCTGCACCTCGAGATCGAAACGCAGCATCACGTGCAGGTTGTAGGTGACCTCGTCCGACTCGGTGCGGACGAGCGATCGTTCGACGCGGTTGATGCCGCGGTAGAACGTGTCGAGGTCGACGTCGCCGAGCTGCTCCGGGAAACGCGCCTGCGCGATCGGGAGGAAACGCGCCCAGAACGCGCGGCTCCGGCCGACGAGGTTCTCCCAGAGCCGCGACTGGCTCTCGTGCACACCCGCCGAGACGCCCTCACCGAGCGGCGTGCCGTCGAGCGCGTGCGCGATGCCTTGTTCGTACATCGCGTGGCCGGCTTCGTGGATCGTGCCGAAGAGCGCGTCGCTCAGATCGTGCTCGTCGACCCGCGTGGTGATGCGGATGTCGTCGGCCGCGAAGCGGATCATGAACGGATGCACCGTCAGATCTTGGCGACCCCGCGCGAAGTCGTAGCCGAGCTCCTTGGCGACCTCGGCCCCGAACGCGAGCTGCGCGTCGGCGGGGAAGTGGCGCTCGAGGAAGCCGCGATCGGGCGCGGGCCGCTCCGCGATCGCCTGCACGATCGGCACGAGCTGCGCGCGCAGCGCCGCGAAGAGCGCGCGGATCGACTGCGTGGTCATGCCCGGATCGTTCGCGTCGATCAGCGGATCGAGGATGTGCTCGCGCGTGGGGAAACACTCGGCGTAGCGACGGCTGAGCTCGACGGTCTTCTCGAGGAACGGGCGCACCGCCGCGAAGTCACCGCTCGGCTTCGCCTGCGTCCACGCGACGTAGCTCCGCGCGGTGTGGCTCTTGATCTCCGACACCAGCGAGGTCGGCACGCAGGTCGCGCGCTCCCACTGCTTGCGCGCGCGGCGCACGAGCGCGCCGTCGAGGTCGTCACGTTCGGCGACGGCGGACAGCCCGCGGAAGAGCTCGGTCATCCGCGGCGCGGTGCGTCGCGCGTGGGCGAGCTCGCCGAGGAGCGCGATCTGGCGACCTCGCGCGTCCGCGCCCGCGGCGGGCATGTACGTCGATTGGTCCCACTCGAGCACCATCGCGGCCGAGTTGAGATCGGCGATCGCGAGGAGCTCGGACTTCAGCTCGGAGAGCAGGGATTCGCTCATGAAGGGCGAAGCCTACGGTGTGGACCGAGGCGCGCCAGGAGATTGCGCAACGTTCGTCCATGGGCGACGGACGCGCGAAGCGCCTCCGATCACGCGGCGTCGGGCGTGGGCTCCGGCTTGTGCTTCGGGTGCTTCTTCCGGAAGCGCATGTTCAGGACCTCGATCGTCACCGAGAAGCCCATCGCGAAGTAGACGTAGCCCTTGCTGATGTGCTGTCCGAAGCCCTCCGCGGTCAGCAGCACGCCGATCAGCAGGAGGAACGAGAGCGCGAGGATCTTCATCGACGGATGGCGGTTGACGAACATCCCGATCGGGCGCGCGCCGATGAGCATGACGGCGACGGCCACGATCACCGCGATCACCATGATCTCGATCTCGTCCACCATGCCGACCGCGGTGATCACCGAGTCGAGGCTGAAGACGATGTCGAGCAACATGATCTGAAAGACGGTGCCCGCGAGGTTCGCCTTGCCGCGCGCGGCCATCGCCTCTTCTTCGTCGACCTCGACCTTCTCGTAGATCTCGTGCGACGCCTTCGCGATCAGGAAGAGACCGCCGCCGAGGAGGATGAGGTGGCGCCCCGTCATCTCGTGACCGAGCACGGTGAAGAGCGGGGTCGTCAGGTGCATGACCCAACTGATCGCGAAGAGCAGCCCGAGCCGTGACACGAGCGCGGCGCCGAGCCCGAGGTTGTACGCGAGCTTCTGCTGATGCTCGGGCAGCTTCTCGGTGAGAATCGCGATGAAGACCACGTTGTCGATGCCGAGGACGATCTCCAGCAGCATCAGCGTGAAGAGCGCGATCCAGGCGTCGGGTTGGGAGAAGATCTCGATCACGCGACCGCTCTAGCACGACGCGTCTGCGTTTGGCGACGGTGTCGGTGTGGTCCGTCGGCTTCGGAGGCTGACCTCGCCGACCGGCGGCTGACCCCGCGGACCCATCGCTTCGAGTGCGACTCGGCACGGAGATGGTCCGCCCGGCAGTCCGTCAGCCGGTCCAGGGCGGTGGCGCAGGATCGACCGGGGGCGGTGGGGTCGGCGTCGCCGTCATGGTCGCGCCCATGTTCGACGGGATGCTCCAGTCGATGCCGTCGTCCTCCACCACGATCGGAGGCGGCAGGTCGGGCGACGTGGTCATGGTGATCGTCGTCATCGTCGCGGGCGTCGTGGGCGTCGTCGTCATCGCGGTCGGCACCACCGTCGTGCGCGGTGGCTCCGTCGCGCGCCGCGGCGCGTTGCTCGCGCGTGCGACCTCGATCGTCGCGCTCGGAGGCTCGCTCGCGCCGGTGACGACGAAACGCACCTCGTGCGCGCCCGTCGTCCGCAACGTCGTCGTCGCCAACCAGCGGCGCTCGACCCCCGCGCGCACCGCATCGACGCGCGCGATCCGCCGTCCCGCGCGGTAGACCTCGAAGCGCGCGTCCTCGCCGAAGGTCCCGGCGGCGAGCACCGCCTCCAGCGTCAGCTCGTCGCCCACCCGCGCGTCGCTCGGCGAGACGCGCAGCCCCGCCTCCGGCTCCGGTGGCGCGTCGAGCGCGTCGATGCGCTGACGTGCCTCCGCGTCGTCGGGGACGAACGCCAGCAGACGCTGCCACGCGTCGCGCGACCGATCGCGCTCCAGGCTCCCACGCGCGAGCTCGCGGAGCTGGCGCGTCGCTTCGTCGCGCAGGCGTCGTGCGTCGGGATCGGCGGCGTTCGTCGCGAGCATCGCGTTCGTCAGCTCGAGCACGTTGTCGCCCGGCGGCGCGTCGAACCGGCGCGCCGACAGGGCGGCCTCCGCGCGCTCCAGCGGGGTCGGCGTCGCGACCTCGTTCGCCGACGCGCGCTGCCAGAGCACCACGCCACCGACCACGAGCCCCGCGCCGATCACGAACGCGAGCGCCATCGTCGTCCAGCGCGGCCGCGTCGGCAGACCCGGGATGCCGGCCACGATCGCCTCGGTGCTCTCGCGTCGTACCGGTGCGGTCGGGGTCGGCTCGCGGCGCGAAGGCGCGGGGCGCGAAGGTTCGGGACGCGCGACGTGACGCGGCGCACCGTGCGCGGCGGCCACCACGGGGGCGGGGGTCGGCGCCGAAGGAACGGAAGGCCGGTAGCTGCTGCGCCCCGCGTGCACGCCCATCACCGGCACCGCTGCGAGCTCGGCCGCTTCCCGCAGCGCGCGCGCCATCGCGGCTGCGTCGTCGTGACGTGCGTCCGGGTTTTTCGCGAGCGCGCGCATCACGACGTCCGCGATCACCTGCGGCACCCGCCGACCTTCGCCGCGCGAGCGCAGCGGCGGCGGCGCGTCGTGGATGTGCTTCATCAACATCGCGACCGGCGAGCCCGCCTCGAAGGGCGTGATGCCGGTGAGGAGCTGATACGCGAGCACCCCGAGCGAGTAGACGTCGCTGCGCGCGTCGGTGGCTTCGCCGCTCGCGCCTTCGGGCGAGATGTAGCGCGCGGTGCCGAAGATCACGCCGCTCTGCGTCAGCGCGCTCTGCTGATCCCAGAGCATCCGCGCGATCCCGAAGTCGAGCACCTTCACGTAGTCGGGATCGCCGAGGCGCTCCACGAGCATCACGTTCTCGGGCTTCACGTCGCGGTGCACGATGCCCTGCGCGTGCGCGATCCCGATCGCGTCGCAGATCTGCAAGAGCACGTGCATCGCGCGCGGCACCGGCATCACGCCGTCTTGGTCGAGCACCTCCACGAGGGAGCGCCCCGCGAGGTGCTCCATCACGAGGTAGAGGCTGCCGTCCTCCGGCAGCTCGCCGAAGAGGAAGACGCGCACGAGGTTCGGGTGCTCGAGGCTCGTCGCGACGCGCGCCTCGCGGTGAAAGCGACGCACCGCGTCCGGGTTCTTCGCGAGCTCCGGGTGCAGGATCTTGATCGCGACGTCGCGCCCGAGGCTGGTCTGGTGCGCGCGGTAGACGGTGCCCATGCCGCCCGAGCCGATGGCTTCTTCGATGCGGAACTGCCCGAGCACCACGCGGCCGACGAAGGGATCGGAGCTGCCGCCGGTCGTCAGGATCGCTCCGTCCTTCTGACAAAAGGTCGCCGCTGCGTCGTAACGAAGCCCACAGAGCGGACAGACCTTCGGAGCAGCGACCATCGGACGGACTCCGCTCGGAGTAACACTCGGTCGGGGGCGGCTCAACATCGGGGCCTGCTTGGGAGCGGGGGACACGGGGGATCCTTGGTTTGGGCGTTCGGTTCGCGACTCCAGGCGCGCCTTCGCGTGCGCGCCGACCAGCGTGGGTTCGTGCGTGACGGCCCTCGCGCAGGGCTCACGCGCACGAACGTGCATGGGAACGTCCCGACGTCTCGGCCAGCCCGAGGGTTCCTCCCGTGGGGTGAACCCTACGGAGCCTTCACCATTCTTGACCCGCGCCGTCACGTCCGTGCTCCGAACGACCCGTGGCTCGAAGGGCCTCGCGCGTTGCATCGCGATGCGTGCCGCCCGATGGAAACGGAAATCGACGCGGACTGATCTGGATCATCGCGCCTCCGACCCGTCACCCCCACGCTCGGGAGCGGAGGTCAAATTGGAAATCTCGCTTCGAACCACGGTCGCCGAGCTCGCTTCGTCGATCCCCCATGCCACCCGCGTCTTCGAGAAGCACCGCATCGACTACTGCTGCGGCGGTCGACGGCCCCTCGAGGAGGCCTGTGCGCGCGCGGGCGCCGATCCCGACGCCGTGGTCGCGGCGCTCTCCGAGCCCGCGCGCACCACGGACTCCGCGCTCGACTGGCGCACCGCGCCGATCGAGACCCTCGTGCGGCACATCCTCGACGTGCACCACGTGTACACGTGGGAAGAGCTGCCGCGGCTCAAGGCCTTGATGCTCAAGGTCGCGCGCGTGCACGGCGACCGTCACCCCGAGCTCGTGGAGCTCCAGCCGGTCGTGGTCGGCCTCGTGGAAGAGCTCGAGATGCACCTCACGAAGGAGGAGCGGATCCTCTTCCCGTACATCCTCTCGCTCGTCGGCGCGGCTCCGAACGGCGACGCGTGCTTCGGCTCCGCGATGGGCCCCATCCGCGTGATGGACTCGGAGCACGAGGACGCCGGTCAGGCGCTCGCCACGATTCGGCGCTTGTCGTCGGACTTGGTCCCTCCCGCGGATGCGTGCGGAAGCTACCGCGCGCTCTACACCGGGCTCGCGGAGCTGGAGCAGGACCTGCACCAGCACATCCACCTCGAGACGAACGTGCTCTTCCCGCGCGTGATCGAGCTCGAGGCCAAGCGCAACGGCGCGGACTGATCGCTCTTCGCCTCTTCGGCGGGGACCCCACCTCGGAACTGACATCGATCATGGTCGACGCGCGCGTCTCCCCGCACGCTCGACCTCGAGAGACGCCGCGCAACGTCACGGGTCAACCGTGCCGCCTTCCCTGCCCGCGCGGCGTCTCTCCTCTCTCTACTTCTCGCCCAGGTCGGCGGGGTCAGCCGCCGACTTCTCGGTGTGGTCCGCGAAACGGTCGCGGCTCGCTCCGCGCGTCCTCGCTCGCCCTTCGCTCGCCCACTGCTCGCCCACCGCTCAGCCGAGCGCGCCCCGTCGTGCTCGAAACGGAGAGCCCCGATGTTGTCGAAATCCGCCGCCCGAACCTTCTTTCTCGTCGGCACCGCCGCGTGTGGTCTCGCGTTCGTCTTGTTGACGTTGGATACCTTCCGGCAGATTCCGGGTCAGACACGCGAGGAGAACCTCACCGAGGCCGCCATCCGAGGAAAGCATCTGTTCGATCAGTCGAACTGCATGGGATGTCACACGATCCTCGGTGAAGGCGCGTACTACGCGCCCGAGCTCACGCGGGTCTACGAGCGACGGGGGCCCGAGTTCATCGCCGCGATGCTGCGCGATCCCGAGGCGATGTATCCGGGCCAGAGGCGGATGCAGCAATACGACTTCACGGAGGAGGAGATCGCGGATCTCGTCGCCTTTCTCGAGTGGGTCAACGGGATGGACCTGAACGGCTTCCCGCCCGCGCCTCCGCTCGCCGCCGCGGCGGGCACCACGACCCAAGCGACCGTCGCCGACGGCCGGCCGGCGGTGTTCAACCAGATGTGCGTCGCCTGTCATGCGGTCGGTGGTCGCGGGGGATCGGTCGGTCCCGCGCTCGACGGGATCGCGACCCGCTTCGACCGCGACTACTTCACGCGTTGGCTCGCCGATCCGGCCGCGATCCGACCCGGCACGACGATGCCGAAGCTTCCCCTCTCGGATCAGCACATCGCCGAGCTCTCCGACTACCTCGCGAGCCTCGAGAACTGAGCCTTCGAGACTGCGAACACGCCCGAGACTTCACGAGGACGTCATGAAATACGAATCTCAGCGCATCGCGTACTGGTTCTTCGCGACCTGCATGCTGCTCTTCAGCTTGCAGATCGTGTACGGGTTCATCATGGGGTTCGCGCACGCCGGTATGGACGGTCTGCACGACATCATCCCCTTCCATACCGCACGCGCCACCCACACGAACCTGCTCGTGATGTGGAACCTCGCGGGGTTCATGGGCGCGGCCTACTACATCATCCCCGAGGAGTGTGAGCGGGACATCTACTGGCCGACGTTGGCCAAGATCCAGCTCGGCGCGTTCGTGATCGTGGGTGTCACCGCGATCGTCGGCTTCCACGTGGGCTGGTTCGAGGGGCGCAAGTTCCTCGAGATCCCACGGCCGCTCGACTTCCTCGTCGTGATCGACGTGCTCCTCTTCATCGCGAACATCGCGATGACCATCTGGAAGGGCAAGCGCATCACCACGACCTCGTCGGTGCTCTTCTTCGGCCTGCTCATGGCCGCGCTGCTCTACCTGCCGGGCATGATCCCGACCGACAATCAGACCGA